>CAVRZU010000245.1:0-3724 GCA_963725365.1 uncultured delta proteobacterium
GAAATCGACCTCTGGGGCCAGGTCCGCCGCGCCACCGGTCTGGCCACCGGTGTGTCGTGGCCCGCCGGTGCTATCTTTACGCCTCCCCCTGGCTGCCGGAGGATAACCACCTTCGCAGCCGTGCGCATTATTGGTGAGGAAGCTATTCGCTATTATTCCGCTCCCGCCGGGGAATTGGTAGAAGGTCTTTAATAAAAGGATAGAGCTAAACATGGGATTGGCGGATCTGAGTACGATGTCCTTTGGATGGAATTGGTTTTCAGCTCTTTTCAGCGTCATGATCATCAACCTGGTACGGTCTGTTGACAACGCCATGGTGGTCGCTGTCGCCCTGAGGTCCCTGCCCAGGCATCTTCGCTTCAGGGCGCTTTCAATTGGCGCCTGCATTACCATTGTGTTGAGCGTTCTGCTCACTTTCTTCGCAGTCCAACTGCTCGAACATAGCTTCGTCAGACTTGCGGGCGGTTCGATAGTCCTATATCTGGCGATCACTCTTCTCGTCCTCAGGACCGGCGCTGTTTCCGTTGATAAAACGATCTCCAGGACAAGCCAGGCAGTGAAGATTCTTGTAATTGCCAATATAACAATGTCCCTTGATAACATGCTGGCCGTAGCGGGAGCGGCATCTGAATACACGGGCGCATCGCAGGGGAAATTTTTCCTGCTCTTCATAGGGCTTGGCATAAGTATCCCGGTTGTTTTTTTCGCAAGCAATATGCTATGTCTGATCGTAGAAAAATACCCGATCCTCAACTACGTTGGCTGCGCAGTCCTTGCCAAGGTGGGAGCCGATATGATCCTCACCGACCCATTCGTGGTGAGCCAGTTCGCCCCGGGCATTGTCGTCAGCTATACGGCCCAGGTCCTGTCCGTGGTGTTTGTAATTGCCTGCGGTCACTTCTGGGCTAAATCGGCAAGGGTTCAAAAAGCCACGTAGTCATTACCCCAAAGAGTTTTCAGTTTTGAGTTAACTGAAAAACGTTTGAGATGTGGAACATGGGCGTGGCCTTCCTCGTGGGGGTGGTTTTGGATTCCTCACCCAGGAAAGGATGGATTAAAATATAAAAAGATGAACGATCCGGAAGAGATCTCTTTTCCGAAAGCCGACAGGGAATATGAGCTTATCAGGGCAATTGGGGCTGGCGATACACTTGCGTTCGAAATGCTGGTCCAGAGGTACCGGGATCCTGTTCTGAATTTTATTTATAAATATACAGGGGATAGATTCGGGGCTGAAGATATTGCACAGGAAGTTTTCTTAAAGGTCTATCTGGGGGCGCCCGGGTTCGAGCCAAAGGGCAGGGTATCCACGTGGATTTTTAAAATTGCCTACAACCTGTGTGTAAACGAGCTCTTGCGCAGGAGCCGGTTCTGCCCGATCTCGGACGTCGATGAACATGAATTGGAGGGGCCGGAGACAAACGATACCGGATTCAAAGAGCTTGAGCAGGAGATGATGGACGCCATAGGGCATCTTCCCGAAAAACAACGGGCTGCTTTGCTTCTGAGGGTGAATGAAAAGCTTTCCTATATCGAAATCGGCAATATTCTTTCAACTTCGATTTCCAGCGTGGAATCGCTGTTGTTCCGAGCCCGTGAGAATCTCCGGAAAATAATTGTGAGACGTTCAAAGGAATGAAGAATGGGTAAAAAGAGGTAGGGTGATGGCTTCAGGACCTTTTCTGCTTGGCTTTATGAGCGCTTTGTCTATTGTTGTGATCGCCCTTGTGGGTTCGTATTACTATTTGAAGCGCACCAGGCAGAGGGGTTCAAACATCCAGGGGTATCTCGACCTGATTCCGGACCTTAGCGCCGAGCAGCGCCGAAAAGTTCAGGAAATCCGGAAAACATTTCTGCCCAAGGTTGAAAGAATCCGGCGGGATTTATGTGAAAAGAGAATGGTTCTTGCCAGGGCGCTTTTTTCCCAATCCGCAGACAGGTCCGGCGTGCATACCGCGGCAGAAGATATATTAAGATGCCAGTCTGAACTCGAACATGCGGTTATCGAGCATATCCTTGAAGAAAAAGAAATACTTACTGAAAAGCAACGGTTGGATTTCTTCAATATAATCCTAAGGCAGTTTGCCCAGGGTGGTTTGGGTGTTCATGACGTAAAGGCGCAGAGGAAATTCTAAACGGTGAGTCCTGCCGGCGCTTAAATCAAAAGGGCAGGGTCCTTTGCAGGTCCTGCCCTCAAATTTACAATATGCGCAGCTTGCGCCTAGGCTTTGAATTTTTTCCTGAACGCAGCAAGCCCAGCCAAACCGGAGCCCAAAAGGAGAATTGAGCAAGGTTCAGGGGTCGCCGCCGTAGTGTAGTTCACCGTCAGACGCACGGTGGCGGCGTCGAGCGTACCACCATACCCTGCATAAGTATATGTATACTGGGAAATATCCCCGGGCCCGTTGGGAGTCAGGTACAGCCCGAGCCAATTGCTGGAAGCAGTAGCCGCGGCCTGAACCAGGGCCGTCACGTTAACGCTGTTGGATGACAGACCGTCGAGGTGAACGTAGTGGAGCCAAGGTTGTTCGGCGGAGTTATATTAAAGGCTAACTTGCCGGTGGCGTCAGTGAACGAGGTAACCGTCGCCTGCTGCGACCCCGTTGCGCCGTTGAGCAAGTTGTAGCTGAAAGCTGGCGCTGTGATTGTTGCGCCTGGCCAGGGCGCTCAGACCGACTTGCAGCTCGGTCTCGGAATAGATGCCGTTATAGTTCTCAAGACCGAGGAGGTGGGCAAAGGCGGGGCCCGAGGTGCCGACATCGGTAGCGAAGGTCGGGTAAATCCCGACGAAGCCAGTGCCCGTGAACGTGTCAGCCGTGTTGGTATCCTCGTAGTTGGTAAAGGTGCCTGCATCCGTGATAGTATAGGTGATGGAAGCCGCCTGTGACCATCCAGCCCCGCACAATACCACTCCCAAAGCCGCCAGTAAAGTCAAAGAGAAGTCTGGGTGCCTATGCTGACTTTCATAATCATTTCTCCTTTCTTTTTCGGTTTGTTATCTACATAGCGCAATATCGCTCGATTGAAGTTACACCCTTACATCGTATGAATCCCGTCAGAGGGTGTAAAGAGGGTAGTAATATGGTGAGGAAATGGGTAGCCGGTGTCGCCAATATGGTTTAAAATACCTATTATAGCAAAGAGTTAGAAGTGTTTAACCAGTCATTGACCGTCATCCACATCAGAAATTCTTGCCTCATTTCCTCACAATTGCTATTTATTACGTTTGTATTGAAAATCACAATTTTACCCAAAGAGCTGGAGATCGCATTAAGTTCGAAGGTAGTGAGCGCTATTATCGAAGCCCTGAACTGGGCGAGATCGTAAATATTTCGATTTCCATGGAAAAACCTCTTCGGCTCATGGGCGAAGCGGGGACCGGGAAAACCCGGCTTGCCTTCGAAATCGCCCAGGAGTTCGGCATGAACATGGAAGAGGCCCGCTGCAAATCCACTTTCAAAGGGGAAGAGCTGTGCTACGTCTACGACGATGCGGTGCTAAGGCTCAACGATTCCCGATTTGGAAGCGGTGAATCGTGCGTTCAACGTCAACGATATCTGGGATTACCTTCGCTTTGGACCGATAGGCGGGCGTTTCTGGCCGAAGATAGACGAGTGCTGGCTGCTCGATGAGATCGACAAGACAGATTCCGATGCTCAGGACAACCTCCTGGACGTGCTGGAGGATGCTCCTTTATAATAAGGGAGATCAATCATAAAGTGTC
>CAVRZU010000246.1:0-14335 GCA_963725365.1 uncultured delta proteobacterium
CCCCCATCCAAATTCTAAACGACAGGATAAAAGCCGGTTACTGTGAGCCTCTTGATCAGAAGGGTAACACAACAATTCGAGAAAGTGCAAGACGAGGCCAGGAGGATGCGGGACTTAATCCAGGACCTTCTTGGCTACTCCCGGATAACAGCCAAGGTTGGCCCCTTTGTGACGGTTGACCTGAACCTTGTGATTCGGGACGTGCTCAAATTCTTTGAGCCGCTTATCGAAAAAAACGATGCCCGGATCGAAATCGGGGACCTTCCTGTTATTGAAGCCGATCCCTCCCAGATCCAACGGCTCTTTCACAACCTGCTCGACAACGCCTTGAAGTTTCGGCGTGAAACTGAGGTCCCCGTCGTCAAAATCCATGGCCGGACCTTGAGTCAGGCTGCCGGAGAGCATGCCGGCGGTTTTCATCCCGGTCAATTCTGCCGCATCACCGTTGAAGATAATGGAATAGGCTTTGACGAAAAGTATCTGGAACGAATTTTCATGCCGTTCAAACGACTCCACTCCCGCAGCAGCGCTTATAAAGGGACCGGGATGGGTCTGGCCATCTGCAGAAAGATTGCCGAAGTCCACGGCGGGGCCGTCTCTGCCACCAGCACCCCGGGAAAAGGATCGATCTTTATTGTGACCCTGCCCGGGAGGCATAATTCCAGCTTTTGAGAATATTTCTCTTATTATAATCTGAAGGCAAAAATCTTTATTGACAGCTTGATTTGGGCTGTGTCTATATGGCATTAACAGCAAAAGAACCGAAGGGATGCGAATCCTCTTCGCTGCAGCCAGTGCCATCCTGTCTTCCTCTGCGTCCTCTGCGGTCAACTGTTACCCGAACCGACATCCGACATCCGTAAGGGAGGATCTATGCACATTTCACGAAGAGGGTTCATGAAGTTGACGGGCATGGGAGCTGCCTGCCTGGGCCTGAGCGAGCTGGGGTTCGACCCCGGTCCCGTGAGGGCTTACGCGGAGGGCCTCAAGATCGAAGGCGCCAAGGAGGTTGTCTCGATCTGCCACTTTTGCTCGTGCGGCTGCAACATCATCATGTCCATCAAGGACGGGCGGATGGTTAGCGCCGAGGGCGACCCGGACTTTCCAGTGAGCGAGGGTGCGCTTTGTGCCAAGGGCGCCGCATTCAAATCCATGCACTACAACGAGCACCGGTTGCAAAAGCCTCTCTACCGGGCGCCGGGCAGCGAGAGTTGGGAAGAAAAGGAATGGGATTTTGTCCTTGACCGGATCGCCGGGCGCATCAAGGAAACCCGGGACAAGGACTTCATTGCCAAAGACGACAAGGGCCGGCAGGTCAACCGGGTGGAAACCATCTTCGAACTGGGCGCCTCCCAGATGGACAACGAGGAATGCGCCCTGTCGCACCAGATGATGCGGGGACTGGGCGCGGTATATATCGATCACCAGGCCAGGATCTGACACAGCGCCACGGTAGCGGCTCTGGGAGAGTCGTTCGGACGCGGCGCAATGACCAATCATTGGATAGACATCAAGAATGCGGACGCCATCCTGATCATGGGGAGCAACGCGGCCGAGCATCATCCGATTTCCTTTAAATGGGTGCTCAAGGCCAAAGACGCGGGCGCAACGGTCATTCATGTCGATCCCAAGTTTTCCCGCACTTCGGCTCGATGCGATATGCACGTCCCGATTCGGAGCGGGACCGACATCCCGATGCTGGGCGGCCTGGTCCGCTACATTCTGGAAAAGGGCAAATTCAACAGGCAATACGTAACCGAGTATACCAACGCTTCCTTTATCGCCGGCGAGGGCTACGACTTCAAAGACGGCCTGTTCTCCGGCTACGACCCGGTCCAGAAAAAATACGATCAGAAGAAGTGGAGTTTTTCGGCAGATGAAAACTCCGTGCCCAAGCGCGACAAGACGCTAAAAGACCCCCGCTCGGTCTTCCAGTTAATGAAGAAACACTACAGCCGCTACACCATCGAGAAGGTTTCCTCGGTCACGGGCATTTCCAAAGAAGACCTGCTCAAGGTCTATGAGACCTATGCGGCGACGGGCGAACCCGGCAAGGCCGGCACCATGATGTATGCCCTGGGCTGGACGCAGCACACCGTGGGCGTTCAGAACATCCGCCTTTCGGCCATTATTCAACTGCTGCTCGGCAATATCGGCATTGCGGGCGGGGGCATCAACGCCCTGCGCGGCGAACCCAACGTCCAGGGTTCGACGGACCACTGCCTTCTGTGGGACACCCTGCCCGGCTACCTGCCCGTACCCACGGCCGGCCAGCCGACGCTCGAAGACTACCGGAAAGCCATCACACCGGTGACCCACGACGCGAACAGTGTAAATTGGGGGTCAAACAAGCCCAAGTACATAGTCAGCCTCCTCAAGGGCTGGATGGGCGAGGCCGCAACGAGCGATAACGGGTTCGGATACGGGTGGCTGCCCAAGGTGGAACCGGGCGTTAACTATTCGAGCCTCTTTCTGGTGGACCGGATGTACAAGGGGAAGGTAAAGGGCGGCTTCATCTTCGGCCACAACCCGGCCCAGAGCATGCCTAACAGCAACAAGGTGCGAAAGGGCATGGACAAGTTGGATTGGCTGGCGGTGGCCGAAATCCACCACTCCGAAACGAGCGACTTCTGGCGCCGTCCCGGGACCGACCCGAAAACTATCCAAACGGAAGTGTTCCTGCTGCCTTCGTGCCAGCGAGGCGAAAAAGAGGGCAGCATCAGCAACAGCGGCCGCTGGCTTATGTGGCACTACAAGGGCATCGAGCCGATGGGAGAGAGCAAGCCGATGGGCTGGATGGCGGTCGAGATCTTCAAGCGGGTGCGGGAGCTTTACGCAAAGGAAGGCGGAGCGCTGCCCGAACCCATCCTGAATATGGACTGGCCGCAGTCTTATGATCCCGAGACGATCGCAAAGAAGATCAACGGCTCGTACACCCGTGACGTAACGGTCGCTGACAAGCAGTACAAGAAAGGGGAACAGGTGGCGAGCTTCGCCTTCCTGCACGACGACGGGGCGACCGCAAGCCTCAACTGGCTCTACTGCGGTTCCTACGGTGCGGCCAACCTCGCCAGGCGTAGAGACCTCTCCCAGACCCCAATGCAGGCCAGGATAGGGCTTTTCCCGAATTTTTCGTGGGCCTGGCCGGTAAACCGCCGAATCCTGTACAACCGCGCTTCGGTTGACCCCAACGGCAAGCCCTGGAGCGCCGGGAAAGCGGTCATCGCCTGGGAAAACGGGAAGTGGACCGGAGACATCCCCGACGGACCCGCGCCCCCCATGGCCATGCCGGGAGGGAAATATCCTTTCATCATGCAAACCGAGGGCAGGGGCAAATCTACGGACCGGGCCGCGTTGACGGACCTTTCCCCGAACACTATGAACCGGTTGAAACCCCGGTCAAATCCCATCTTTTCTCGAAGCAGCTTCACAACCCCTGCCTGAAGCCGCCCGTAAGCGACATGGATATCCTGGCCATGCCCGCCGACCCGCGCTTCCCGATCGTTCTTACGACCTATGGGATGAGCGAGCAGTGGTGCGGCGGCGTCGAAACCCGCAACACGCCGGTTCTGGCCGAAACCGAACCGCAGCTCTATGTCGAGATGAGTCCACAACTGGCCGGGTCAAAGGGATCAAGAACGGCGATCCCGTGGTGGTCGAGAGCGCGCGGGGCAAGGTCGAGGCCATCGCGATGGTTACCATTCGTATAACGCCCTTCAAGGTGCAGGGCAAGACAGTGCACCTCGTGGGCATGCCGTTCTGCTTCGGTTGGACAACACCCGGCGCAGGAGACGCAACCAACCGGCTGCTGCCGTCTGTGGGCGACCCAAACGTCATGATCCCCGAATACAAAGCCTGCCTTGTGAACGTCCGCAAGGCCGGCAAAGTCACGGAGATCTTCCTGTAAACCCGGTCCGGGCGCTGGGCCGCGTTTCGGCCCCGGCCGCCTATTGAATAGGGAGACACACATGCCCAGGGCATTTTTTATAGACACATCACGCTGCATAGCATGCCGCGGCTGCCAGGTGGCCTGTAAAGAGTGGCACGGCCTGCCTGCTGTGGCTACTAAACAGCGGGGCACCCATCAGAATCCGCCGGATTTAAATCCTTTCAACTATAAGCTTGTGCGGTTCAGAGAGGAAAAGATAAACGGCAAGATTGAATGGCTTTTCTTCCCGGACCAGTGCCATCACTGTCTGGACCCGACCTGCAAGGGTATAGCCGATTCGTTTGCCCCGGGGCCATCGTCGTGGACGACAAGACTGGAGCGGTCATCTACACGGATAAAATCTCAGACCTTACTGCCGGCGAGTGCCGGAAATCCAGAAGTCGTGCCCGTACGACATCCCGAGGCGAGACGACAAAACCGGCCGTCTCACCAAGTGCGACATGTGCATCGACAGGCTGGAGGCAAATCTTTCGCCGGTCTGCGTCAAGACCTGCTCAACCGGGGCCATGAACTTCGGAGAGCGCGCCGAGATACTCGATATTGCCCGGCTGCGGCTGGAAAGTGTGAAAAAATCGCATCCCGGGGCCCGGTTGATGGACCCGGAAGACGTCGGGGTGATATACCTTGTCACCTATCCGGACAAAGCGGTTTCCAAACCTGAGAAACACGCGGGTGGACGCCTCAGCCGCAGGGACCTTTTGGCCAACCTCGTCTCGCCGCTACTCCATATAGCGGATTGAGGATTTAAGTAACAGTTCACCGCAGAGACGATTGACAACCCGGCCGGGCTCTAATGATTCGTTCGAGGGGCCACGGTCGATCTTGAGAGGGCGCGGAGAAAGACTGGGTGGGCATTGGCCTAAGCAAAGCCCTTCGGTTCTTTTGCTGTCAATGTTTTTTCTCTGCGCGCTCTGCGTCTCTGCGGTGATAGAATTTTTGTTTTTTTCATCCGAACCCCGCTGCGGCGCCTTGCCGCTTATAAGGAGCCAACCAGGTGGCGTCGAACCCTGTCGCAGGGAATCTTACGGCGGACATTGACACAGCGGTTGTGGATATCTGCGCCAGGGCTCCGCAGATGCGAGAGATAGTCGAAGCCTTCGCTATGCTCGCCCGCGAGCGCCTGCGTATTGGGATCGATGCTGAGAACTGGCCGGGTGTAAAGGATTTCGACGCGGAGGCCTTCGCCGCGGGCGAGCCGCTTCTGGCCGGCCGTGAATTCTCCGGCTTGCTCAAAGGATTTATCGACGCGGCGGAAAAATTCCTTCCAGTCATCGGGAGGGCGTTTCCCCATATCGCACCTTACGCGTCCGGCCTGCGGTCGGCATTGGCGGCCCGGCCGGACCTCGGTTTGCAAATCCTGGAGACCGCCCTGACCGATGACGAGCAATCGTTTCAACCGGCTGCGCAGGCGGCCGGTATTCCAATCGGGACCTTTTCATTTCTCGTCTTCGAGGTCCTGAAAAGCTGTCTTCGCCTTGCCGCCGAACGCCTGGCACACCTTGCCGACGACATTCTGTGGTGCAAAGGCCGGTGCCCGGTGTGCGGCGCCGGACCCGACTTCGGCTTACTCAAAGAAAAACGCGATCCTTCGGAATTTCTCGTTTCCAAGTCGGGCCGGCTGTGGCTCCATTGCTCGCTATGCGGCCACGTCTGGCGGTTTGTCCGGCTGGTTTGCCCTTCCTGCGGCGAAACCGGCCACGAGCAACTCGATGTGTTCACGGCCATGGGGCGCGAACGGGAGCGCATTCACGCGTGCCGCGCATGCCTCCGTTACCTGCTGGTGATCGACCTGGTGGATAGCCGCGAGAAGCTTAACCCGGAATTGACCCCTCTCATGCTCATCCCCCTTGATCTCCTGGCCAGGGAAAGGGGTTATCTGCCTCTTGCCAAAACCCCCTGGGGCGGTTTCGCCTGAACCTGGCGGCGGGCCCGATAAACATTGAAAACGGGCATCGCCGAATCGCCCGGGGAGCTTCAGTAACCGCACAATCCCAGGAAAAATGAAAGAGGGTTGGCATGCGACACGCCAACCCTCTTGCTTGAAACTTTAACCGGCTGAAAATATTTGCCTTTTTATGGAGCTGGTCGGCTTCGAACCGACTACCTCTTGAATGCCATTCAAGCGCTCTCCCAACTGAGCTACAGCCCCGCAACAGCTGCCAAGTGAACTTGGCGGCAATCGTTGATGTGTACCCAATTTATGATGAGCTGTCAAGGGTGATTCCGGCTGAGGAAAAAGCAAAAAATAAAAAGTCAAAAAAGGAGTTAAAGCGCTCCACCACAAAAGAACCGCGTGACGACGCCGCAGGGGCGGATTGATTATTCCTGCTGCCGCCGAAGGCGGCGGCAATCCTGGCTGCGGTCCCACCGCCCGCCGCCGAAGGTTTGAGTGGCGAACACGGCCGGCGGTCCCACCGCCCTCCGTCCTTTTTCTTTGCGCCCTCAATCTTCGCATTTTCCTTGACACCCGGCGAAGCGCCTGATTAGAATCCAACTAAGCCGGAGTGGTGGAACTGGTAGACGCGCTGGACTCAAAATCCAGTATCCGCAAGGATGTGAGAGTTCGATTCTCTCCTCCGGCATTCAGTTTGCGGGCTTTGCCCGCTTTTTTATTTTCAAGACTCTGCTTGGTGGCTTGGTTTTAGACCGGAAGGAACCGATTACGAGCCGGTCTATTAAAGCGGCAGTGATTGTGATATCATTATTTTCAGTAGGATAGGTTCAGATCATCAGGGTAGGTTCAGATCATCCGAATTATTGCAGGAGGAGAACATTATCGGCTCTCGCTATTTTAGCGTGTTCACCATCAAAGCCGCTTGAGTTCGGAATTCTGTCTCCCTCAATCGCCCTCCCCATTCATTCACTTTGCGTATTATTTATGCCGCATCCGATGAGTTTCACCAAGTGTTCATCCCTGGCAGGAGCGCTCGTGACATGGCCTTCCGTCAATTAGGGAATGTTTTTGCTCTCTTTGATAACCCAGCCTTTGTCGGACTTAATAAAAGTTACGTTAATTTTTATATGCTTTGAGGTCTTTCCGGTAAGCCGTTTTAATTCCGCGGTAGTTGGGGCATCATAAAATATATCGAACTCAACGTCAGCGGTATAAGTGTTTGCGTCATTCTGAACCTCGCTGGTTTTGACAAAATCCTTTACCTCTATTACTTTTCCACCCTTCATAAAATCGGCACTGATTGCCTTTTCGATTTCGGCATCACTGGGCTTTCCTCCGCCCGAGCATCCAACCAGTAATAAAACCATTACGACTAAGACAGCAAATAACGACCCAATTTGTCTCATTACTCTCCCTCCATGCAATTATTGTCACCTGGACGGCCAATGCTTTGCGTGTGCTTCGGCCTGCGAACTCGTATACTCCGATGATTTTTAAATGTAAAAATATTTCTCATCTGAGCAGAGCGGGAATAACCGGACTCGGGTTTTTGCCGGACAGGCAAACACAATCATAAAATTACCATAAATCCAGTAACTTGCAGCCAGCGGCACATCGGCGGCATCTTCTACGGTGATGGTATCTTCGTTGGTCCGGAGCACCATTTGCCGTCGTACTTTGACGCCTGCCGGATTGATTCACGGTCGAATCCGATAATGCCCCGCTAATCGACCTTCATGCAGCGTTTGTAAAAAAGAACTTGCTGTCATTGCGTGTCCAACCCCATTTCCCGCGGGAAAAAGCACGAACCATCGGATTTGGTACCTGATATTACTACCTTGCATAAAGAATAAGAACGTCTTATTAATTTTCCAAAGCCGAGTTAATTGTGTTTGCGGTCGCAAAGGAGTGGGGAACGGGGGCGGAACTCGTCCACGCACCCTTTAATGCGCTCATTTTCTCTTTTGTTATGTGTTCAGGGAATCGAGTTGACGGAGCTTTCTGAGAGCTCAAAAACCGGGGAGATCTCGTAAAGCTCCGGAAATTCCAGATGGAGTAGAGCCTATGGACCGATGGAGCAATATATATGTCGCCGGCCATACCGTCCTCGCAATGTCGGCTATTGCGTTGAAGCTCAAGCAGGCAGAGTACCGCAATGTAATGAGAACGCACCGGGAGATGGACTTGACCAATCAAGCCGCTGCCAATGAGCTTTTCGAAGCGCAAAGACCGGAACATGTCTTCCCGGCTGCGGTCCGGGTGGGCGGCATCCCGGCCGGCAATACTTTCCCTGCGCGATTCATCCATGATAATCTACTATTCATATCCGACTTTAACGTGAGTGTGTCCCATGACCAACCATAAATCTTTTCTTTCCCTGGCGCTGCTTCTCTTGTTTCTCGTTATTGCAAGTTACTCGAACCATTTCCATAACGCCTTTCATTTCGATGATGCGCACTCCATAGTAAATAACGTTTACATCCGGGACATCGGCAATATTCCGTTGTTTTTTAAAGATGCAACCACCTTCACTTCCCTTCCTCAAAACCAATCCTACAGGCCCCTTGTCAGCACGACACTCGCGCTTGATTACTGGCTGGGCAAAGGCCTCGAACCTTTCTATTTCCATCTCTCAATTTTTATTCTCTTCGTCTTGCAGGGAATACTCATGTTTTTCCTGTTCCTCAGGATATTCGATATTTCCCGCAAGCAGGATATAAATCGAGTAACGGCGCTGCTCGCAGTTGCCTGGTACCTGCTCCAACCCGCAAATGCCGAAACGATCAATTATGTATGTGCCCGTTCCGATTCGCTTTCAACCTTGCTTGTCGTCGCTGCCTTTGTCGCCTTCACCTGTTCGCAGGTTTGCAGAAAATGGCATCTATATCTTGTTCCGGCTGCATTGGCAATTCTGGCAAAAGAATCCGCCGCGATGTTTCCGATGTTGCTTTTCGTGTATCTCTATCTCATTGAGGATAATACCGATGAGCGCAAGCCGATAAAGGAGTTCAGCGTCCCTCATCTGATATCGTCGCTCAAAGCCGCTATGCCGTCCTTCCTCCTGTGCTTTTTGATGGAAGCTTTCGTTAGGAAGATGACTCCGGCAACGTGGGTCCCGGGGGGGCCGCCGCTATTTAATTATTTGATCACGCAGCCTTACATAATCTGGCACTACTTCACGACCTTTTTCCTGCCCATTCAACTGAGTGCGGACACGGATTGGCAGGCCCTGAGATCAATCTGGGACTTCCGCTTTTTCGGCGGCTGCCTGTTCATCGCAAGCCTCCTTTTAAGCGCATATGCCACGGCCAGGTATCGAAAATTTCGCCCCATTTCTTTTGGCATTTTGTGGTTCCTTATCGCCCTGGTCCCAACCAGTGTGATACCCCTTGCCGAGGTAACAAACGACCACCGCATGTTCTTTCCCTTTGTGGGGCTGGCGATGAGCGTGACCTGGGCACTGGCCCTCGGGTTGAATCGGGCTAAGGAAGCCTTTCGGTTTAAGCCGCTCTTCCGAGGTCTGGTTGCTCTTTTTGTCGCCCTTGGACTGATCGGCTACGCCTGGGGCACACATGAAAGAAACGAGGTCTGGAAGACGGAAGAAAGTCTCTGGCGCGATGTAACCATAAAGAGCCCGCAAAACGGCAGAGGTCTCATGAACTACGGGCTGGCCTTGATGGCAAAGGGCGATTATGCCGGCGCAGAAGAGTATTTCATGAAAGGTCTTGGCATAATGCCGTTTTATGCCTACCTCCACATAAATCTGGGGGTGCTCAAAGAGGCTACCGGCAAGCCGGAAGAAGCTGAAAAATATTTCCTGGAGGCCATCTCCCTGGATGCCCACAACCCGGAATGCTATTTTTATTACGCCAGGTTTTTAAAAAATCAGAAAAGATTACCGGAGTCTGTCTCTGTCCTGTACAAGGCGCTGAAGCTGGCGCCCGCTCACCTGGAAGCGAGACAGCTCCTGATGGAAGTCCTTTACCTGCGGTTGGAGTTCCCCAAACTAATCGAGATTGCCGGTGAAACCCTGCGGTTGGCGCCCGATAATAATCAAGCCCAATTCTACCTAGGAGCAGCCCGGAGCAGACTGGACAATATACCGGCCAGGGCAGCTTCCAAAACTCCTGAAGAATACCTGGATCTAAGCCTCCGATATTACGAGGAGGGACAATTCCGAAATAGCATCGAGGCGGCCGAAGAAGCCCTGAAACTGAGGCCCGGCTATGATCTGGCTTATAATAATATATGTTCCGCCTATAACGGACTGGAGTTGTGGGATAAGGCGATTGAAGCAGGACAAATGGCAGTGGAGCTCAATCCCGATAACCAATTGGCCAAAAACAACCTGGCATGGGCAATAAAGAAGAAGAAAAATAATTAGAGATACCGTCGTTTTCGTCGAACCTCGAACATTCCCCCTAACCATGGAAGGATTTATGCATGTTAAACCTGTTAAGAAAATATGGTCTTTTTTTCGGCGTTGCAGTGGTTTTGATCGCTTGCTGCCTGGCCTACTGGAGCCATTATCATACCGGCTCTCACCCCGGCCCGGTTGCGTCGCAGGTCGAACAGGCTGAACAAACAGCGGAAGCGGCTAAGACTCCTGAACAATACCTGAATCTAAGCCTCGGGTATTACCGGGCGGGGCAATACGAAAATAGCATCGATGCTGCGCAGAAGGCCCTGAAACTAAAGCCCGATTATGACCTGGCTTATAATAATATCTGTTCCGCCTATAACGGGCTGCGTATGTGGGATAAGGCGATTGAAGCAGGGAAAAGGGCATTGGAGCTTAACCCCGGTAACCAATTGGCCAAAAACAACCTGGCATGGGCGATAATGGAGAAAAATAAATCCAACTGAAGCGAATCATGAAGCGGGAGCAAGAAGCGGGAAGCAGGAACGGGCATCGGGAGCGGACAGCGTTATCATGGTCCATCCCGGCTACCGGTATACTCCAAAACTCATTCCAGCTTTCGCCGCGATAATTGGAAGCGGCCTCTACTATTGCGTCCTTTGCTCCAGGATTATGGGTAGTTCGCTGTAGCTGTGAGAATGCGCATATGCCCGCGTTTATAGACTCCAGGCTAATTCCGGGATTACTTTAGTGACCGTTATTTACCTTCGGTTAGTCCAGTCAATGAGAGGTGCGTCATGCGAGTAATGCTTGTTTATCCCCCTATTTCCAAGCTGGAACGTTATTCGTCTGAGTTGGGCCATTCCGGGGGGAACCAGATTCCATTGGGTGTCTACTATTTAGCCGGATATTTGCGGCACAAAGGTCATACGGTGGCGGTAATAGATGGCGAAACCGACAACCTCACAAGTGAAATAATAGCCGAAAAAATAGGCTCATTCCGGCCCGCTTTGGTTGGAATAAGCTCTACGACCGTGGCTTTCCACCGAAGCCTCGAATTGGCTAGAGGCCTAAAGGTCAAGTTTCCTGAAACTCCAATTGTGTTGGGCGGCGCCCATATTTCGTCTAATGTCAAGCACGCTATGTCCTTCCCGGAGTTTGATTACGGTGTGCTCAGGGAAGGAGAGGAAACCTGCCAGGAGTTAATTGAGGTCCTGGAAGGGACACGTGGACCGGAAAGCGTGCTTGGCTTGGTATTTCGACGCAATGACGAGCTGGTAATCAACCCGCCACGGCCATATATCGGAAATTTAGATGAGCTGCCTCTTCCGGCCTACTACCTCATAAAAGACATTACGGTTTATAATCCACCACCCTCCAACTATAAGCGTATACCCGTCGCCAATATTATAACCAGTCGAGGCTGTCCCAATAAATGCACGTTTTGCGACAAGAACATATTTGGTGATACATTTCGTCCACGCTCCACTGATTCCATAGTGGCCGAAATCAAACATTTGGTTCGCAATTTCGGTGTTAGGGAAATTGCGTTTGTCGATGATACGTTTACAGTAGATAAAAAGAGAGTCTATGAGTTGTTTAGCAAAGTGGAAGACAACGGATTGTCCTTTCCCTGGACATGCATGGCGCACATTAATTCAGTCGATTATGAACTTTTAAAATTTATGCGTCAAAATGGCTGTTGGCACATCTCATTCGGTATTGAGTCGGCAAGTCCGGAAATCCTCAAGCTGATACGTAAGAAAATCTCATTGGAGCAGACCAACCGGGTTATATCCTGGTGCTCCGAACTGGGCATAAAGACTAAGGGATTTTTCATGGTTGGCCATCCTGGCGAGACCCTGGAAACCATGCAACTGACCATGAGGTACGCTCTCCAACTCCCCCTCGATGATGTGGTGGTTACGGTTAATACCCCTATCCCCGGGTCGCCTCAATACAAGGAAGTTAAGAAATTTGGGCGTCTGGACGAGTCCGACTGGTCTCTGTTTAGCTATTGGAGGCCAGTTTTCGTGCCTTTTGGGCTTAGCGAACAGCAACTCCTGGATGCTCATCGGCAGTTTTACCGTCGATTCTACTTACGGCCTCACATCATCTGGCGCTACTGTTTGGAATTGCTAAGCCCGGCAGGTCTCAAGCGAGCCATTTCCTTGTTCAAGAGCCTGCCATTCTTATTTCATAACAAGGTGGCGCTAAACAAGGGGAAGGAGTCATACCTGTAATTATCAGCGAGACATAACCAAGTCCCTATTGATACACTGATATCCATACGCCCATTGCTATCAAGGCGGCCCCTGCGAAGGTATTCCATTTTATGCTCTCTCCCAGCAGAAAATGGGCAAGTACCGGAACGATAAAGAAAGCTAAAGCGACAAAAGGATACGCAACCCGCAATGAAGTTGATTTGAGCGCAAACACCCACATAATCGTGGCAAAAAAATATACGACCAGCGCAATAATCAGCTTGATATCCAGAAGGCCGTTAATAAGCCCCGCAACAGAAAATTCAAAACTGCCTGCCGCCATTTTAAAGAGAATTTGACCGGCTGAAAGCGCGATTACAGTTAAAAGTATCAGGGAAAGCTGCCCCAAAGACATTTAAAACCTCCGATATTCAAACCATCTCGCCACAGAGGCACAGAGAGCACAACAGTCCAGGCCCCAATGCCTTATGCACCTCAATCGCAGCCCCGATGATCCGTTCTGTAATACTGTTTAAATTCACCTCTGTGTCCTCTGTGCCTCCTGTGGTGAAAGGTTATCTGCGATGTAACGGCCGCCTGGGTACTGCGGAGATGTCATAGGCCAAAAAGGCCAAGACAAATTGAATCCCGATCAGCAGCGGCATTGCGGCAACCATGACAGTGCCTGGTGGTGTTGTCACTCCTTCTTGCCACGAGACTATCCAGTGATAACCTCCGAAAATAACCCCGAAGATCACCATGATTAATCCAAGAGGCAACTGAATTGACGCAAGAGACATATCTCTGAGGTAGTAGTTGTAAAAAATTCTCTTCGCAAAATTCCAGATATTTTTAAAGAAAAACTCGCCAAGAATTTTCGAGATTTTCAGATTACTTACTTCGTCTCCGTATTTAGCGTCCAGGGGAATGTCAACGACGACTGCCCGCAGCGTATTGAGTCGAAAGAGCATATCCGATTCAAAAAAGAATCGGCGGCTGATATGTTTGAAGGGTAGACGCCTTGCCACGTCACTATGAATCGCCGTGTATCCGTTGGTTGGGTCGAAAAGGTCCCAATAGCCTGACGATAGCTTGGTTATCAGCGACAAAGCCGCATTGCCCAATACGCGAACCTTCGGCATTGCGCGAATTTCTTCCAGGTCGAAGAAGCGGTTCCCCTTCGTATAGTCTGCCTCGCCTGCCAGGATCGGCGCCACAAAATTCGGGATCAAACCCGGGTCCATTTGGCCGTCGCCGTCAATCTTCACGATAATGTCCATCCCGTCTGCAATTGCCTCTTTGTACCCCCCCATCACAGCCCCGCCGACTCCCTGATTTTCAGCATTTCGAATGACCCTGACCCGCTCATCTGCGCAATTGCCTTCTACAAAATCTCCCGACCCTTCAGGGCAACAGTCATCGACGACATAAATCCGGTCAACCTCCGGGCCAATCCGGGTTATTACGCCGAGGACCTCTTTTCGAACCTTATAGCTCGGTATTACAACCGCAATTTTGGAATTTGTGTTCGTCAAGCAGCCTCCCTCAAATCTACCACAGAGGCACAGAGAGCACAGAGAAAAAGCATTGATGGCAAAAGAACCGCAGTGCTGCGAAGTCCTCTTTGCTCAAGGCAATGCCATCCTTACTTTCTCCTCGTCCTCTCAAGCGACCGTGGCCCCTCGAAAGAATCTTTGGAGCCCGGCCGGGTTGTCAATCGACTCCGTGGTGAATGGCTTTTAGTCTTTTGGTTTGCGGCCCCCGGCTGCTGTGTTCTCCGTGTTGAACTGTTACCTCGCAGCCTGCCCCGGACCTGATCCGGGGGTGAACGGGATTCGGTTTGCGCTGCTTATTCCGGCACAATCCTGCCCCATCGCGCCAACCCTGGCGCTCAAGAACCATAGACATCGCGCATCGAAAAATCAACA
>CAVRZU010000247.1:0-15237 GCA_963725365.1 uncultured delta proteobacterium
GCAAGGACGACGGCGTCCACTTCCATCACGAACTCGGACCCCTTGATGGCAACAGGACGCCTTCGACCGCTTGCGTCCGGCTCTCCAAGCTGCATCTTCACGCATTCAACAGCCTTTACGCGCCCGTTTTCCCCGATAATCCGCCTGGGATTCGTAAGGGTCATGATCTCGATGCCTTCTTCGCGGCACTCGTGAAGCTCTTCCTCGTTGGCTGGCATCTCCTTCTCGCTGCGCCGGTATATGATGAATGGCCTCAACCGCTTCGAAGAGCGGATCCGAACGGTATCCATAGCGACGTTTCCACCGCCTATTACCGCGACGCGACTCCCAGGGGGGGCTTTTTTACCAAGATTTATGTCCCTTAAGTATTGGACCCCCGGCACCACCCCTTCGAAAATTCTCGCCCGGAATTCCGAGAGCCTTGCATTCCTGGGCGCCTATGGCCTATGAAGAAAGCCTTGTACCCCTGGAGCCCTCAGTTCAGCGATCGTGAAAATCTTTGCCGATCTCCACTCCCGTTTTGAACTCTACGCCCATATCCCTCATGACCTGGATTTCGGCTTCGATTATGTTCCTGGGGAGCCTGTAAGACGGAATGCCTACGGTCAGCATGCCTCCGAGCACCGGCAGTTTCTCAAAAACAGTTAGCTTGATATCCTTCAATTGCAAGGTAATAGGCGCACGACAAGCCGGCAGGGCCGAAACCAATGACCGCCGCCCCGGTCGCTGCGGTTCTCCCTTTTATCTGCGGGACGAACCTGGTTTCGGAGTTCAAATCCAAGTCGGCCAAAAAACGCTTGATAGAATCGATAGCCACCGGCTCGTCAAATTTGCCCCGCATGCACTCACCCTCGCAGGGATGATGGCAGACACGGCCGCAGATACCGGGCAGTGGGTTTTCTTCCTTAATGAGCTTGAGCGCCTCCTGATACCTCCCCTGAGCGGTCAAAGCCACATAGCCCTGGACCGAAATGTGCGCGGGGCACGTTGACTTGCATGGGGAGGCGCCCCGCTTTTCAATAGCGTAAGCCCCGGGGACTGCCTGAGCGTATTTGCGATAAGGCCGCCTGGCGGACGTTGAGACCTTCGTTGTATTCGTTGTTGCGGTCGATGGGACAGACTTTTGCGCATTCGCCGCACCCCGTGCACCTGGAAGGGTCAACATAGCGAGGCTTCTGCAGTATCTCTACGGTGAAATTTCCCGACTCGCCGGTAACTTTCTGAACTTCCGACAGAGGAAGAAGTTCGATGTTGGGGTGCCTTCCGCATTCCACAAGTTTCGGAGAAATGATGCACATGGAGCAGTCGTTGGTGGGAAAGGTCTTGTCGAGTTGCGACATGGCGCCGCCGATAGCCGAAGTTTTCTCCACCAGGTGTACGAAGTAACCCGAATTGGCGAGGTCCAGGGCGGTCTGAATGCCCGCGACGCCTCCGCCCACTATCATCACCGAACCAATAGTATTTCCTGATGTGCCATGCATCGCTTTATTCCCCCAGTATGCCAGGTAGTTTGTCCTCCCAGCCGATTGTCGAGACGAGCACACCGCTGTATCCGGCCTCCTTGATTTCCGATACCAGCTCGGCAGCTATCCTGACACACTCTCTGGCCTTGTCCGGAGCCTGCTGAATACGCCTTATGAGATCCTCCGGTATGTTCACGTTCTCACGATGCCTTTGAATGTAGCGTGCCATTCCCACTGACTTGAGCAACATCACCGTGGTATGATTCTTGGGCTAAGGGAGGCCACCCGCTTCATGAATCTGCCCAGCTGTTGCAGATCGAACACAGGAGAAGTGATAAAAAATTCGGCGCCTGCCTCGATCTTTCTCGCCATCTCCTCGATTTCGATATCAAGCGCGCCGCCACTGGCCCCCGCGTTCACAACCGAGCCAACGCAAAAGCTCGGCGTTCCCTTAAGCCAACCCCCGCCATGTCACGGCCGCTCTTGAGCTTCTTGATGCCGTCGAGGAGTTCCAGCAGATCAACGTCGTGGACTGCTCTGGCTCGATGGTGATCGCCGAAGCTCGGCTCTTCTCCTGTAATGGCGATAACAATCGATATCCCCAGGGCATTTGCAGCCAGCAGATCGGCCTGAAGCGCCAGCCGGTTCCGGTCCCGGCAACAGGTCTGCATCACGGTGTCCAGCCCCTTGCCCTGCAGCAGCATGCATCCTCCCAGCGAACTCATTTTCATGACTGCATTGCTCATCTCCGGAATCACGAAAGCGTCCACCTTTCCCTTCACCCGGATGGCGTTCGCGACCATTTCGGAGATGTCGGTCCCCTTCGGAGATCCATCTCCGCAAGCAGTACGAACTCGCCCGAGAGCAACTTCTCTTTCATCTCATGAGGGCTCCTCCCATACCATTATGTTATGGCTTTTGGCCGTTATCTCCTGAGTTCCCGGATCGCCCTCTCGGGCCGCCCGTTAGCGATTCGCATGGTTTAATGAGACCGCGTCATGGCATTTGTGATTGCGAGCATCAGCTCGTCTGTTCCGAATGATTTCACGTGATAGTAGAAAATACCCTTCTGCCGGATGCCGCTCTCCTGCTCAGGGTTGTTCTCATCTGTGGCGACGATTATAAGGGAGATTCTTTCTCACCCCCTTGATGATTGATATGGACTCGTAGCCCATGTCTTGGGCCAGGCGGGCATCCATGACCAGCACATTGATTGTTTCCCCCTGGAGCGTGATCAGGGCGTCCTTTATACTGCTGACCGATTTTACCGTGTACCCCTTCTCGGCCAGTGAGTTCCCAAGGAGGCCCGCAAGCCCGAAACCCGGTTCCGCTATCATCAAGGTCTGGGATTTTTCCATCATGCGCCACCTGAATCTGTGAATTCGGCTGCCACGCTGTGTTACGGATACATAAGGCAAAATGCCATACCATTGGCCTGGCTGATGGTATTATTCCGTATTATCGCTATGTTGCGAGGTGTGCTGAAAGTGGCGCGCTTAAAGCCGGATGGGAGAAAATGCCCCGGTCAGGAAGGGGTTTGGATGCCAGAAGTTGATGATTTTGCAGTTAAAAAACGGAGATGGGTAAAAATGCCGCACTGGGAGTAATTATCTCACCCAATAAATAAATACCAACTGGTCCCTCACTCCTCACCCATCAGGGAAGTTGCTCGGCATTGTACTATCTCTGGCTGATTGATCCTCTAGCCAAAACCCTTGACGTGTTCCGGCTTAAAGAGGGTGGGTGGGTGGTTGCCGGTCTTTTTGCTGAAGATGCCAAGGTGCGGGCCGAGCCTTTCGCAGAGGTTGAAATCAACCTGAGTGATCTTTGGCGGGAATCGCGGAGCGGGCAATAGAATTAAAAGACCCCTGGTATCAGCCGCCAGCGCACCTTGGCGCAGTACTGCGCATATCCGGGCAAGTTCTTGGAAAGAAGATGCTCTTCGTCAATGAGGCGCCATATTAAAAAGGGCATCATGGCTGGAAACACGAGCAGCCCCCAGTACGAGCCGAGGGCAAGCGGCATGGCGAGGAGATAGAGCAGGGCGCCTGCGTACAAGGGGTGGCGTACCACTGCGTATGGCCCCGTCGAGATCACCTTTTGATCCCCCGCGATTTCGATTGTTGCGGAAGTAAAAGTGTTCTCTTTATAGACGAGAAAATTAATGTAGAATCCGAGCGCCGTTAATATGTCGCCTGCGATTACCGTATGGAGCGGCACTCGGGACCACATGAAGCGGTGGTCGAGCGACGGCACGATAAGCATGGCGATGAATCCGATCGAAATAAAGAGCATTATGATCTTTTGTGGTTTTTCCTTCTCGGCGGTTGGCCCGCCGCTCAAACGGCGCTTGAGAAGCGCGGGATCATTTTTCATGAGGTAGAGCGTGATCAAAAATGAGACCCCGAAAAAGACTGCCAGATAAGCCCAGGCCTGCCAATATCGAGCAGTCCCCGCTGTAACAAAAAGCAAAAGACCCATCACGATAGCCAGAAAGACTAGCCCGAGCCACGCTTTTGTATTTAGACGCATTGCAGTTCCACCCTCGTTAGCATGCGAAAATAGTCTTGAAAGACTACTCCCGATTGACTACTGTTTCAACATTAACCGAGACGCTCTGGAGTATTTAAAAATGAAAGGTCCCGTTAGATTCATAGGCGCCGGTCCCGGCGACCCCGAGCTTATTACGGTAAAGGGGATGCGGTTTCTCCAGGAGGCGGACCGCGTGGTATATGCCGGCTCTCTGGTTCCGGAAACGCTGCTCGAATATTGCAAAAAAGATGTCCTGGCCTTTGACAGCGCCTCTTTGACGCTCGAGCAGACACACGCCCTTCTCAAAGAGGGGTGCGAGGCCGGAGAACACGTGGTTCGGCTTCATACAGGAGATCCCGGTCTGTATGGCGCGATCTGCGAACAAATGGTTCTTCTCGATCGTGACGGGATTTCTTATGAAGTGGTGCCGGGGGTTACGGCGGCGTTTGCCGCCTCTGCGGCAATGAACAGGGAACTGACTGTTCCGGAAATCTCTCAAACTGTTATCCTGACCCGGCTTGGGGGCCGCACCCCTGTGCCGGAAAAGGAGAAATTGACCGAGCTTGCTTCCCATCGCGCCACCATGGTCATTTACCTCAGCGTGCAGCGCATCGAAGAGGTCGTCTCGCAACTGAAGGTGCATTATCCGGCGGACACCCCGGCGATAGTGGCTTACCGGGTAGGATGGCCGGACCAGGAACTGGTTCGGGGGACGCTGGAGAACCTGGCCGAAAAGGTCCGGGAGGCTAAAATCGAGCGCCAGGCGATTATCCTGGTTGGAGAAGTATTCAGTATCGGTTTGGCCCGCGAAAAGAGATCCAAACTCTATGACGAAACGTTCAGCCATCAATTCAGGGACGGGACAAAACCCGAGTAATACCGGGACCGCGATTTTCGCTCTCACCCGGAAGGGTGCTGAACTCGCGGCCGGAATAAGCGAGCAAATCCCGGGCGCCACGTGCTTTTGCAACTATCGCTGCGCCTTGCCGGGGATGACTCCTTTCACGCATATTTCCGAGGTCTTCCCGTCGGCCTGGCGCGAGTATGGCTCGATAATCTGCATAATGGGCTGCGGAATCGCGGTCCGAATGGCTGCACCTCTTATCGAGCACAAGACGGTTGATCCGGCGATCGTCGTCATGGACCAGGACGGCCGCTTCGCGGTAAGTCTTCTTTCGGGTCATATCGGCGGTGCAAACGAACTCGCGAGAAAGGTTGCCTCGATCACCGGTGGCCAGGCGGTCATAACAACGGCTTCGGATCTTCAGGACAAGCCGGCCATAAGACGTTGCCGCAAAAAAAGCGGGGCTTCTGATCGAAAACAGCGCGATATTGAGCAGAATCCAGGCCGCCATCCTGGATGATGAACCTGTATGGATATTCGATCCAGGTGCGCTTCTATTGAAGCATATTCCGGCAGATCATGGCCTGCGGGCGATCGATTCCGGAGACGATCCAGGCGCTCTTCGATCCGGCCTCGGGATATGGGTTTCCGAACAGCTCTCTCCCCGGGGTATAGAGTGCCTAAAGCTTCGGCCTGCCAACCTGGTGGTTGGAATCGGGTGCAACCGGGGGACCACCTCAACTGAGATCGTCGAATTTATCGACAAAAAGCTTAAGGAAAACAGGCTCAGTCCTCTTTCAGTCAGAAATTTTTCGAGCCTGGATGTCAAGTCGGACGAACGCGGGCTTCTGGAAGCGGCAAAAGCATTTGATAGGCCGATTTATTTTTGCGGCCGCGAAGATATCAGAAGGCATTGCTGTTCCGAATCCGTCGGAAACGGTTGGCCCGCATGTAGGAGTGGAAAGCGAATGCGAAGCAAGCGCCCTTTGGAGCGCGGGGACGAGGGAGTTGCTCGTGCCCAAACGGAAAGCGGGAAACTGCACACTGGCTGTTGCCAGGGCAAGCTGTCCATAATCAGTCTTGGGCCGGGAGCCAGGTCATATATGGCCCCGGAGGCCCTGGGAGCGCTGGAGTCAGCGGAAATCGTCCTGGGGTATAAGACTTACCTCGATCTCATTCCCGACCTCGTGCAGAACAAAACAGTCATGGCGAGCGGGATGCGAAAAGAGGTGGAACGTTGCTGGGCCGCCATAGAGCATGCTTTAGCGGGCCGGAATGTGGCCCTGATCTCGAGCGGCGACGCCGGGATTTATGGCATGGCCGGGCTGGTTTTGGATATCTGAAAAAAGAAAAGCGGCTCAATGCCTTGAAATGGGATAGTGAGGGCGGCTCGGGTGATGCGTCCTGGTTTTTTTCTGGAGAATAATCCCCGGGATTCCGGCTTTCAATGCGGCGGCTTCTCTGCTGGGCGCCCCTCTCATGCACGATTTTGCAGCGGTAAGCCTCAGCGATCACCTGACCTCGTGGGAGGTCATTGAAAAAAGACTCTGTGCCGGCAGCGGAGGCGGATTTCGTCCTGGCCATTCTATAATCCCAGGAGCAAGAGCAGGCCTGATTTGCTTGAAAAGGCCCGCCGGATAATCCTTCGATACCGCTCCGCCGTATCTCGGGGGGCAATTGTGCGCCGGGCAAGTCCGCTAAAAGAACAGTGGGAATGCGTGCCCAACGGTCGGCGAGCCTTCCTGTTGAAGAGGCGGGCATGCAGTCCGTGGTGATAATTGGAAACAGCCGGACCTATCTTGTGGAACGGCTGGATGGCGATGTGAAGGGGATACCTGGACAAGTATAGCGTATGAAGCGGGCAGGGGGAGGAGCAAGAAGCAGGAAGAAAAATTTCACCTGCTCCTGGCTACCGCTCTTTAATGGCCTGGCTTACCGCAAGAAGGATTTTTTCAATCGAGGCAGGGCTGAGTCCGAGCATTTTGGCGATTTGCGTGCCGTTCAGGTCCAGATCCGGTTTTCGGGTCGGCCCCACACCCAATTTGTGGCAAATGGAGTTAGCCAGGCTGATGATTTGAGTTAGCTCCCCTGTGGCTCCGGGTTCGAGGGGATGGTGGTGGTCGGCGATGGCGTACTCAATATCTTTGGAAAAACGCCAGTTGTCGGCAATTATGCCTCCGACGTCAGCGTGTGTGAAACCGAGCTTTCGCTGTTCGACATCATAGAAGTCCATGCCGTCGTTGTAAACTTCCTGCATGATATCCCGCATAACCGAGGGCGCCCGCAAAAAGAGTGCTGTCTTGCCAAAATCGTGCATGAGCCCGGCGAGGTACGCCTCCTCTTTGCGTGCGAAGCCGACCTCTTCTCCTATCTTTCGGGCCGCCAGGCCGCAGCCTACCGCATGTTCCCATAGGAGCTTTTCCGCAAGACCGACATTTATAGACATGCCTTTAAGGACTGCGGTCATAATGAGAGATCTGATCGCATCGAATCCCATGAACATAAGGGCGTCACGCACGGTGGAGATAGATCGCGAAGCCCCGTAGTAAGGCGAATTGGCCACCTTGAGGACTCGGCCGGCAAGCGCCTGGTCTTGCATAATGATCTGGTGAATCTGCTTCGGGGTCGAGCCCTCATCGGAGAGCTTCTCTATTACTTGAGCAGCAATATGCGGCATAGGCGGCAGGTCTCCGATCACCTCGGCGACTCTGGCAGCCCTGGACGATTCAGACCTCCGTGGCGCAACAGCTCCAGCGGGTGGGGGCGTAGCGTGCCTGCCGGTTTTCATTTCAAGCTTCATCTTGGCTCCGTTTTCAGGTAAATATTTCTGCGGACCGTGACGGTTGCGCCACTATGAGTTATTCGGCAGGAGTGGGGATAAAGTTCAATAAAACCTTTAGAAAAGAGGGGCGACAAGTGAACCGGATTTGAATATGCGGTTTGAGACTCACTCTTTTTTTTCGGCTGCCGCTGTTTGTTCCACCTCGACGGTGGGAGTAATTACCTCGGCAGGAGATTCGGGCCTGACCTGTTTCAGGTTGAGTTTCTCCATCACTTCTTTTTTCTCCTTCCGCTCAAGCTTGAGCATCCGGCGGGTCTTGAAATGCGGTTTCAACAGGAGCGCCAGGCCGATGATAAATCCGGCCAGGGCCGAAATCAGAATGACCGGATAGAGCTGCAAACTGGGATTTGTCTGATAAAAGTAAAGATTAAGCGTAAAGCTGACAGGTTGTGTCAATGTCTGCATGTTCTCATAAATAAAAATCCCAATGAAGCAAAGGATGACAAGAGTTACCAGCAGCTTAAACAGCTTCATCAGCGCTCTCCTTCCCGAAATGGGGTAAAAGTTTGGAGTATGATTGCTTTATGTGTTCAGGAATACTGCGGACATCGGCCAGAGCGGCCATGAAATTGGTATCGCCTCTCCACCTTGGCACTATATGAAAATGCAGATGTTCCTCGTAGCCCGCCCCAGCTTCCCGGCCCAGATTAAGGCCGATATTGAATCCATCGGGGTGCATCACTTTTTTCAGTATGCGCGTGGACTTCTTGACCAAAGCCATGAGGCCCTTTTCGTCATCCGCCGTCAGTTCGTCCAGACTCGATGCATGGCGCCAGGGACATACCAGCAGGTGACCGTTGTTATAGGGGAATCTGTTCATCATAACCATTACGAGGTCGTCCCTGTAAAGGATAAGGCGCTGCTCGTCGGACTGCCCGTGATGTTCGCGGCAGAAGATACAGCCCGGCGGCTTTTTCCCCAGAATATATTCGACACGCCATGGCGCCCATAGATTACGCACCCAAATTGCTCCCGAAGATTCTAGATCTGAAGTATTTCTGCTTCGATTTTGTCCTGAATTGTCAAAACTCCAAGAGTTTTCCGGCAACTCCCGCGGCCCAGGAATACCGAACCGGGATTGAACCAGAGCAATCCGTTTTCCCGAAAAATAAATGGTTGATGAGTATGTCCAAAAAGGACGGCATCAGTACCGGCGAACTCTTGCTCCAGTCTCTGGCGGATTCCGCCGCGAGACCCCCATCCGTGTGTAATGCCCAGGCGAAAGGGGCCGGCCTTCAAGATCCTGCTGGCCGGAAGACGCTGCCGGATTAAGTAATCGTCCATATTTCCCGCTACCGCTTCAAGCGGATACTGTTCCAGGTAGTTCAATATCTCGACTTTATCCCAGTCGCCAAGATGAATAACCATATCGGCGTCATCGCAAAACTCTGAACACAAGGCTTTGAATTCTTCTGTCGTCTTGCTGAGATGAGTGTCCGACATCACGACTATCTTCATTGTGCCTAAAACTTCCCCGTCCCCTGGATTTAAACCCGGTACTATAGCAATGGACTCTGAAAAAACAAGTATTTTAAATGAAAGGCTCGACTTTCCAAGTGATTGCACAAAGTAGGCCGTTAGGAAACTTCGACAGGATTTTGATTTTTCACGCAGGAATTATTTCCAGATTACCCCAGATCCCCATTTTATCCTTAATCAGGACCAGAACCGCTTCGACAGATGGAATCATGGGAGCAAGCTCCAGTGCTTTGTCAATATCGGCCGGGCTTTTCACAATGTTTCCAATCCGGGTTGCGGCAGCGTCGGCCAGAGCGGCGTCAGGCGAAATGATGGTCACCGCATCCGCTTTTCCGAAGCTCAAAGAATGGCCGATCGTTCCGGACGAGGTGCAAATGCCTAATGGGAAGCGCTCGGGACCAAGTTTTACTGCTATTTTACCGGCGAATGGCGAATTGGGTCCGGCGAAGATTCCTACGGTGGTTTCCTGCTTCATGTTGAGATAGCAGTCACCGCCGTTTTCGACTATTACCGAATCGGAAAATTGCTCGAGGCAGACTCCGACGGCCTGCGCCACTGCGCCGGCCACACTCGCCATCGGGCCGACCCCGGCCATAATGGCGGCCTTGAGCATTCGGCGAATGATCGGAGGGGCAAGAGGGTCGTCGGGAAGTGGCGCAAGGGAGTGCAGAAATTCGCCATGTGAAGCTATGTAATGCTCCAGTTGAAGCCGACAGTTTAAGGCAGCCTCCATGGCTTGCTTTTCGAGATTGAGCCGGGCGCGGACCCAGAGATCGGTTTCCCTGTATCTTACCTGAAAGCTTTTCCAGCCTTTTGGCGCCTGATGCTGATAGCGGTAGAAGCGGTGGGTTTCGGTGTACACATTTATTCCCACTCGATGGTACTGGGCGGCTTGGATGAAATGTCGTATACGACCCGGTTGACGCCTTTTACTTCGTTAATGATACGGTTGGAAATTTTCGCCAGCACTTCGTAGGGGAGTCTTGCCCAGTCAGCCGTCATTGCGTCAACGCTTTCCACCGCCCTCAGTGCTATCACCTGGTCATAGGTGCGCTCATCGCCCATGACCCCGACCGACCGTACCGGAAGCAGCACAGCGAACGACTGCCACACATGTTCGTACCAGCCCGAGGCCTCGATTTCCTCCTGGATTACGGCATCGGCCTCGCGCAGAATCTCAAGATTTTCAGGGCTCAGCTCTCCTATCATCCTGATGGCAAGGCCCGGCCCCGGAAAGGGATGGCGCATGATTATCCTCTCCGGAAGCCCGAGTTCCCTTCCCACCAGCCGCACCTCGTCCTTGAAAAGCTCCCGCAGCGGTTCGATAAGCTCCAGCTTCATCTTTTCGGGCAAGCCTCCCACATTGTGGTGGGTCTTTATGGTGGCTGAGGGCCCTTTGAATGAAACGCTCTCAATCACGTCAGGATAGAGGGTGCCCTGCGCCAGATAACGGGCGTCTTCGATACGCGCGGCCTCCCGCTCGAAGACTTCTATAAATAGATTGCCGATTATCTTTCGTTTGCGTTCCGGGTCTGAAACGCCTTTCAAACGGTCGAGGAACTCAGCGGAGGCGTCGATGTAGATGAGATTTATTTCGAAATGGTCCCGGAATACTCTTTGAACAGTTTCCGCTTCGCCTTTTCTCAAAAGCCCGTTATTGACGAATATACAGTGAAGCTGCGTACCTATGGCCTCGTGAAGAAGGACCGCCACCACCGACGAGTCCACGCCGCCGCTCAAGGCGCAAATTACGTGGTCATTTCCAATTTTGTTGCGAAGCGAGCCGATGGCCGATTCCACGAATGACTTCATCGTCCAGGCCGGACGACATCCGCAAATCCGGAACAGAAAATTCTCCAGTATGTCCTTGCCGCAAGGCGTGTGGGCCACTTCCGGGTGAAACTGCACTCCGAAAAGGTGACGGTGCGGGTCGCCCATTGCAGCGGCAGGGGAATTATCACTATGAGCCATCGCCTTGAAAGAGGGCGGAAGTTTGAGGATGCGGTCGCCGTGACTCATCCAGACCCTAACCCCTTCTTTTTCAATTTCGTGGAAAATATCACCCTGCAAGTCTATATCTATGGAAGCTGGACCGTATTCACGCCTTTGGGCCTTTTCTACCACTCCTCCAAGCTGGTGAGCGAGCAGTTGCATGCCGTAGCAGATCCCAAGCAGAGGGACGCCAAGCTCGAATATTTTGGGATCGGCCAGGGGAGCGCCCTCATCGTGCACGCTCGATGGCCCTCCTGAAAGGATAATCCCCTTCGGCTTGAAGTTTTTGATTGCCTCCAGCGGCATGTTGAAGGGATGAATCTCACAGTAGACGTGACTTTCCCTTACTCGCCGGGCAATCAACTGCGTGGTCTGGGAGCCGAAATCGAGGATTAGCACCTGTTCCTGGTGTAGACTATCTGACATGGTTTTCCGTTCCCCCGTTACAAAAAAGGTCCCTCACGTGTAAAAAGCCCCATTTGTCTTTTTGCTTTCGACTTCTTACTTCAAATCCACCTGGTAGTTGGGCGCTTCCTTGGTGATGATGACGTCATGCACATGGCTTTCCCGGAGTCCGGCGCTCGTGACTCGAACCATCCTGGATTTGATCCGAAGCTGGTCCAGGGTAGCGCACCCGAGATAGCCCATGCCCGCGCGAAGTCCTCCTATCAGTTGGTGCACAATATCGGAAATAAGTCCCCGGTAAGGTACTTTCCCTTCGATCCCTTCGGGCACCAGCTTCTTGGGTTCGAACACGTCTTCCTGAAAATAGCGGTCCTTGCTTCCCTCACGCATTGCTCCAAGAGAGCCCATTCCGCGATAAACCTTGTAGCTGCGGCCCTGGTAAAGAATAGTTTCGCCGGGGCTTTCATCTGTTCCGGCAAACAGGCTGCCGATCATTACGCTGTCAGCTCCCACGGCCAGCGCCTTTACGATGTCGCCGCTGTACTTTACTCCACCGTCGGCGATGATCGGTATCCCTTTCGCGCGGGCCGCCCGTGCGCACTCGATGATGGCGCTTACTTGCGGTACGCCGACTCCGGCCACGATTCTGGTCGTGCAGATAGAACCGGGTCCGACACCGACCTTGACGCCGTCCGCACCGGCTTTGATCAGGGCTTCGGCCCCTTCAGCGGTGGCCACATTGCCCGCTATCAGTTGAAGGTTCGAAAACTCCGCCTTTATTGCTTTCACCGCTTCGACAACATTGCGGGAATGTCCATGAGCACTGTCCACCACTATCACATCAACGCCTACGCCCTGTAAAGCGCTGGCCCTTTGGAGCATGTCTTTGCCGATCCCGACGGCTGCGCCTGCCCTGAGCCTGCCGAGATGATCTTTGCAGGCATTCGGATACTTCTTTATCTTCAGAATGTCTTTTATGGTTATAAGCCCCTTGAGCCGGCCCGCTTCATCGACAACAAGCAGCTTTTCGATCCGGTTTTTCTGGAGCAGCCTTTTCGAATCCTCGAGTGAAATGCCCAGGGGTGCGGTGACAAGTTTATCTTTGGTCATCAGATCCGAGACTTTTATCGTCCTGTCGGTCTCAAACCTGAGATCCCTGTTGGTTATGATACCGACGAGCTGGTCGTCTCTTACCACCGGTACGCCGGAAATACGGTACCGTGACATCAGGTCGAAAACGTCTCCGATCTGCTGGCCTGGGTCTACGGTGACCGGATCTACGATCATTCCGCTCTCCGATTTTTTGACCTTGTTAACCTCCTGCGCCTGCGTAGCGATGCTCATGTTGCGGTGAATTATTCCAATACCACCTTCGCGGGCTATACTGATCGCCGTATCGCATTCAGTCACCGTGTCCATGGCGGCGCTTACCAGTGGAATCCCCATTTTGATCTCCCTGGTCAGCATGGTCACAACATCGGTTTCGACCGGCAGGACTTCAGAGTAGTTAGGCATAAGTGAGATGTCGTCAAAGGTCAGTGCTTCGGAAATCTCAAAATTAGTCTTTTGGTCCATTTATGTTCTCCTCGCAAGATAGGCTTTAGCGATGTACCCCGCGGAGTGCGGCAGGGGCGCCTGGAGCGGCTTTATCCCTTTTGGAACCGCCATGTCAAGTTCGTTCGCAGACCGGCGGCCTCGCCACCGGATGGAGTCGATTCAGTATCTATAAGCTCGATGAGAAGCCCTTCGAGAAGGCCGGCATAGGATACTATGAAATTATCATGACCAAAACAGGAAAGAATTTCAGAAACTATAACCGCCCCCCCAAGGATTATGTCTTCCCGCCCCGGCTCCAGGCCGATTATCAGCCGCCTTTGCGCCAAAGTCATTCTCGCAAGGGATTCTATCATTTTGGAAAGCCAGTCTCTGGACAGGACCATCCCGTTAACACGGTAAGGGACATAATCCTCCATTTTCATACACATGGCTGCCAGAGTGGTAACCGTTCCGGCGGTACCGACAAGCTGCAATCCGGCAGAAAAAGCAATTTTACCCTTTTCTTTTAAATTTTCATATAGTTGCTCTTTGGCCGACATTATTTCGTCTCGGGCCGAAAGCGCCGCCCGGCTGAGGGCTTCGGGACCGGGCGGGTCGCCTGCAAAGGATGCCTCCGTCAGAGTGGCCGCTCCAACAGGCCGGCTTGCGTTTCTGGGAGGTATCTTTTTTCCCGTCTGCACGAATTCAGTGCTTCCGCCGCCAATGTCAAAAATGAGCAGATCGCCGCCGATTTCCGGAAGCACGCTTAAAGCGCCCTTTGCGGAAAACACCGCTTCGGACTGCTCGGAGACTATTTTGCAATCGATTCCCGTATCGGCGGCTATTGAGTCCACTACGGCACAGGAATTTTTAGCGCGCCTGACAACCCCGGTAGCACCGCAAGTGATCCTGTCCACCTGGAATTGGCGAAGAATAGAGACATATTCCTTCAGCGCCGAAATGTTCCTGTGCTGCGCTTTTTCCGTGACCGTGCCGTCAATCTTAAAATCCTCGGCCAGTCGCGTCACTCTTCTTTCAGTGCGAACGGGCACAAGTTGAGTTCCGATTTTTTCTACGATCAGCATACGGGTAGTGTGAGAGCCGATATCCAAGCCTGCGAAGCAGTTTTTATGACCCGATCGGCCCAACTCTGTGTCTCTGCTTACTTGACATTGCCTTTCAATCGCCATTATTTTCTGCTTTATTTCCTACCTATCTTTGATGAGGAGACTATTGCGAATGATCCAGGAAATTAATCCAAACCATCCGGAACCGAGAAAGATCAAAAATGTTGTTGAAATAAGGTGGGTCAGACCCAGGCGGACCTCGTTCTGGCGGAATTCCCCGACAAAAGATTCCCCGGCAAGTTAGTACGAACGGCTGATGCGATCAACGCAACCACGCGCACGTTGCTGGTGGAGGTGGATGTCGCAAACCCTTCTGGAACCCTCTTCTCCGGATCGTACGCCGAAGTTCATCTGAAAATCCCGGCGCAAAAGTCCACGTTCTTGATTCCAGTCAACACTCTGATTTTTCGCTCAGAGAAGCTGCAAGTAGGGGTTGTGCAGAATGGGAAAGTAACGGTCATCAACGTTACGCCCGGGCATGATTTCGGGAATGAGATTGAGATTGTCGCCGGACTGAACGCCAATGACCAGATAGTTCTGAACCCGCCCGATTCGCTCGTCTCCGGAGAGGAAGTCGAAATCGTGAACGCGGCGCTGCCGGGAGATTCAAAATGATGGCTTCACAAGCGGCGCGCCTGGCTATGAAGAAATCGCATACGCGATGGAGTCTTCTTCTGATCACGTGTGTGCTTCCGTTTGCCGGTTGTGTAGTGGGGCCCAAATACAAGGGTGCTCCGGCGGTTCCAACGCCGCCGGCGTACAAGGAGCTCGGAAACTGGAAGACCGCGCAACCCAGCGAACAGAACCTGGGCGGGAATTGGTGGGAGATCTTTCAGGATCCGCAGCTCAACTCCTTAGAGGAGCAAATCAACGTCTCCAACCAGAACCTCAAGCAGGCGGTGGCGAACTACCAACAATCGCGAGCCACCTTGCGGTACGTGCGTGCTGATTACTATCCGACAGTCACCTTATCTCCCTCGGCTACGCGAGAACGGTATTCCAGCAATCTTCCACCTC
>CAVRZU010000248.1:0-5112 GCA_963725365.1 uncultured delta proteobacterium
GCTCGAAAAAGCAATCGAGCCCTATCGAACCGGACTACACAGGTGGCGCCAGATCGCTCCTGGCTTCGAGGATGTTTTCATTCACCTTATGAAAAATTCAAAGGAGAAGACTTCTCCATGATCTCACGAGCTGCAGGCAAGAGGCCGCGATTCTCTCTGGCCCGCTTTTGGGCCGTGGTGTTCAAGGAATTCGTCCAGATGCGCCGTGACCGGTTGACGTTCGGCATGACTATAGGTATTCCGCTGCTTCAGCTTATCCTTTTCGGCTACGCCATAAATGTGGATCCAAAGCACCTGGCTGCCGCTGTGCTCCTGGCCGACAACGGTCCGCAGGGCCGCACCCTGCTCTATTCGATCCAAAACTGCTCCTACCTTGATCTGGTCCGGCGGGTCAATTCCGAAAGTGAAGCCAACCAACTCCTTGAGCGGGGAGATGTCCAGTTTGTCATCAATATCCCGGTCAACTTCACTCACGATCTGCTCAGGGGGGACAGACCCGCCATTCTCCTGGAGGCCGACGCCACCGACCCTGCGGCTACCAGCAACGCCATAGGAGCCTTGCGGACTTTGCTCAATTCCGCCTTGCAAAATGATCTGAAAGGCCCGTTCGCATTTCTCGCCGGCGCGGAGGGCCCGGTCGATCTTCGCGTCCACGCCCGCTATAACCCTGAAGCCATTACCTACTATAACATCGTACCGGGCCTGATGGGCGTGGTGCTCCAGATGACTATGACCGTGATAACCGGCTTGGCGATTACCCGCGAACTGGAACGAGGCACCATGGAGACTCTGCTCGCCATGCCGACTCGTCCGCTCGAGGTGATGACAGGGAAAATCATTCCTTATATTGTGCTGGGCTACATACAGGTGATTCTTATCCTGTCGGTGGCCTATTTTCTTTTTCACGTACCGATTGCAGGCAGCCTCTGGCTGCTGTTCGCGGTTGCATTGATATTCATCATCGCCACCCTTGCCGTCGGCATCACCTTTTCCACCCTCGCCCAAAACCAGCTCCAGGCAGTGCAAATGGGCTATTTTTTCTTTTTGCCCTCTATTCTGCTTTCCGGGTTCATGTTCCCCTTCCGTGGGATGCCCCAATGGGCACAGTGGATCGGCGAAGTCCTGCCGCTCACTCATTTTCTGCGTATCGCCCGTGGCATCCTCATCAAAGGCAACGGTCTTCGCCAAATAATCCCTCAGCTCTGGCCAATCGTGCTTTTCATCGTCTTCGCAATGACTGTAGCAGTAAAGCGCTACAGGCGGACGCTTGACTGATGATCTTTTGATTTGCATGCCAGGCACAAGAAGAATCAAACCCTGCAATAAGAAAATTGTGGACTGGTTCTCTTTACAAACGGGATTGCGATAAGCATATTTGGGGGTAGCTTTATCCAAATAACGCCACATTAGTCGCTGCTTCATTCAAAGGAACAATCCTGATGGAAAAGAAGTTATTCGAATTAGCGGTTGAAATTGTTCAAGCCCAGGCTGCAATGAGCAAAATGACAGCCGAAGATATCGAGCAGGCGCTGGTAAGGGTCTATAATGCACTTCACAAAATGAGACTCGCCGAGGACCAGGGACGATCCATCCTGCAGGGAGAAGCGCTGTTTCAGGCTCCCGGCGCTTCAGCCGGCGCAGACCCGCTTTCTTCCATCAGGGAAGACAAAGTCGTCTGTATGGAATGTAAAGTTGAGCTCCGGCAACTCACCGCAAATCATCTCCGTATTCATCACCTCACCCCCAGGGAGTACAAGAAAAAATGGGGATTCCCGCTCAAGCAGCCCCTTTCCGCAAGAATGCTGACTAATCTCCGCAGCCGATCTGCCAAGAAGCGAGGGCTGCCGGAAAACCTTAGAATCTACCTTGATCGGAAACGGGAGAACAAAACGATCTCAGATCGTCAATTACCTGCCGCTGGGCCGGCTCGCGGCAAGAAATCGTCCTTCACCCTTTTTGAGGGACAGCTGTAGGGACCATAGCATCTCGGCATCTCTCGGTTAAGGGATTTCCCTGCTTCAAATACAGTCTTTCCCCTATTGCAGATTCCATGGCCGTTAGTCAGAATCTCGGCATGCGATTGTCTTTTCGCGATTAATAGAATCGCGTTTCTTGACTATTTGGGGAGATTGCACGGCCTCTTATTTTCGCGGGACAGGAATTCCACGGATCTAGTAAAACTGGTTTTTGAAAGAAGAGCGACACATCGAGATGAAAAACTCAGTTATCTTTTCGACAGGGAGCTATCTGCCTGAATCGGCCGTGTCTAATGCCGAGCTGACGCAATTCCCCGCCTCTTCCCTCAAGCTCATAGCTGAGAAAACTGGAATCTTATCCAGAAGAATCGCCCCCGAAGAAGAATGCACCTCGGATCTGGCAATAAAAGCCGCCCGCCGCTGTCTGCAAAAAGTTGGCTTCCCGGTTGAGCAGGTCCAGGGCATAGTGCTCTCCACATCGTCGCCGGACCGCATGCAGCCTGCGACTGCGACGCGGGTGCAACATGAACTGGGAGCAATAAATGCTTTTGCCTTTGACATCAATTCAGTTTGCTCAGGCAGTACTTACGGTATTTGTGTCGTGGACGCATTGATCAAATCCGGCCAATTCGCAAACATTCTGTTCATAGCCTCGGAGATGTATTCAAAGATACTTCACAAACGTGATTTTTGCACGTTCCCGCTCTTCGGCGACGGGGCCGGGGCCATTCTTTTCCGGGCCGGCAACTCGAACCGGGGCGTCTATCATTCCTGCCTCAGGACCGATGGAAGCAGCAGCGGTGCTATCTGCGTCCCTGCCGGCGGCACTATGTTGCCTTTCGAGAAGATGACCAACCCCCGCATGGCCCATTTCAAGATGCACGGAACCGCCGTGTTCGACTTCGCCACCACAAAGGGGACCGAGGTCATCCTTGAACTCCTTGGGGAAGCTGGAATGGGGCTGAGCGAGATCGATTGGTTCATCACTCACCAGGCCAACATCAACATCATCGAAACGATAGCTTCACGGTTAAACGTCTCTAGAGAAAAGTTTTTAGTCAATTTGGATAAATATGGAAACACGGCCAGCGCCTCGGTCCTAGTGGCGCTGGATGAGGCAATTTCAGGCAACATGATCCGCGAAGGCGACCTGATCGTTACTTCAGCCTTCGGGGGCGGTTTGTCCTGGGGAGCGAATCTTATTCGCATTTAAGATTTGTTGCCTTATTACAAATTTTCTACAGGAGGTAAACCTATGTCGGAAGTTCTTGCAGTTATCAGAGAAGGCATTCCGGAGCTTTTCCCGGGTGCAATGGGCTTTGAGATAGCGACGGATACTTTGCTTAATGACATTCCGGAATGGGACTCGATGACGTCGGTCAACTTCAAGGTTTTTCTTGAAGAAACATTCGGAGTGACTATTCCCGACGACCTGCTCGAGGGAGGTTCCACCATAGGTGAGGTGATTACTTTCATTAGAAGGGTGGACTGATGAACCAATCGAGCATGCCCGCCGACCCTTTTGGAATTGCGAGTGCTTTTTTCAAAATCAACCAATCCTGGATGCATAGCAGCCAGGATTGGTTAGCCCTTACATCCAAGCTGGGCAACAGCATCCAGGCAGCGGCCGCCGAGCAGATGACTTCAGCGATGTCTAATGCCCGAGGCTCGAAGGCACAGTCGGATAATCCTGAGACTGCATTATTGGATGCGGTGAAGAACTATTCGAAGCTGGCCAACAAGCTCCATGGCGCTTACGCAAGCTGGCTTAGAGATTACGTAAGCAAAGCCCCCGACATCCCGGAGAAAGAACGGCAGCGATCCGTTTTCTGGGTCAACCAGTTAATCAACGCGATCTCTCCTGCAAATTTCTTCTGGACCAACCCTTCGGTCGTTCAAAAGTTTTTGAGGTCAAAAGGAGAGAGCCTGGCCAACGGCTATGAAAACTGGCTCGAAGACATCCAGCGAGGCGATAGTCTCATAAAGATAGCCGACACGGCCGCATTCAAAGCAGGGCAGAATATAGCCACCACAAAGGGTTTTGTGGTCTTCCGAAACAGGCTTATGGAACTGATCCAGTATTCGCCAAGAACTGAGACCACTTTCGCGACCCCTGTCGTTTTTATCCAACCCTGGATAAACAAGTACTACATACTGGATATGACGGAAGAAAAAAGCCTGGTGGTCTATCTGCTCAATCAGGGTTTTACGGTCTTCATGGTAAGCTGGAAAAATCCTTCCCCGGAAATGCGTGATGTAACCTTTGAAGATTATATGCTCCGAGGCGCCCTCAAAGCCGTTGAAGTAGCCAGGGAAATCTGCGCCGCGAAGCAGGTTCATGCCGTAGGCTATTGCATTGGAGGGACGGTGCTGACAGCGCTGATGGCCTATCTGAATCGGGGTCCCGGGAAGTCTGCCATTCCGATCCGGGATTATACCCTGTTTGCCTCGCTGGTGGATTATTCTTCTCCAGGCGAACTGGAAGTCTATGTCACCGAGGAGATCGTCAAAATCATCGAAGATGTGGTTGAAAAGGAAGGATACCTGGACAAAAAGTATCTGGCGGCGGCTTTCCGTTCGTTGCGCTCCAATAATCTGATATGGCGCTACTACGTCCACAATTATCTGCAGGGCGAGGTGCCTCCGAAATCGGATTTTCTTTACTGGAACAGTGATTCAACCCGGCTGCCGGCCGCCATGTGCTCTTATTATCTGCGTGAGTTCTATTTGAACAACAACCTGGTCAAAAAGGACAAGCTGGTGCTGGGCAATCGTCCCATAGACCTGGGGCGCATCACGCAACCGCTCTATCTCGTGGGCACCGAACAGGATCACATCTGTCCATGGAAAGAAACCTTCAAGATATTCAACATGGTCAAAGGCCCGGGAAGATTTGCACTCTCCGACGAGGGTCATATCACCGGGGTCGTAAATCCTCCATCGGCGCGATCCAGGAGAAAATACTGGATGAGTGACATAACAGAGACACTTAGCCCGGAAGAGTGGCTCTCCAACCGGCAGGAACAACAGGGTTCATGGTGGTTGGACTGGGCGGCATGGCTATCGGAAAAATCTGATCCCAGGGTTGAGCCTCCGGAGATGGGCAACGACAGGTATCCCGCACTGCAGAAAGCCC
>CAVRZU010000249.1:0-15076 GCA_963725365.1 uncultured delta proteobacterium
TGGACTTTGCCGGTTGTAACCGCGACGAACGTCGGAATTGAGCCTCGCAAATCAATTAGCGTGTGCATCTTAATTGCCGCCTTCGTTTTCCGAAATTCGGCCCATGGAAACAGGGAGAGGCACAGATCGAGTGTTGTTGAGTCGAAGGCATACAGCGGCTGCTTCAGCTCGATAGCAAGAGGCTCATCCTGGTAAAGCCCCTACAATGTCAATGAGTACGTGACCGAAGTCCTGGAAAATGCGGTAATCGCGACGTTCATTCGCATCCGCAAGAGTCGTTCGGGAAACTGAGCCGCGAAATCCGACATGGTAGAGTTTGTCCCGATGAGAATTCAGGCATGTTTCAATGTCACGCAAACTTTAACGTCCCGAAAGCTGCGCGTATGCCAAGACAAAGGAACTGATCGAACGTGGTAAAGGATTTGGCCCAATGCTCCCCTCGATATCGACGAACGCAGAGATTGAAGTCATGCCGGGGGAGGAACTGAAGCAATTGCCTGAAAACGTTTTTGCCGGAATTCATGGATACCCTGCCAGAAGTTCCGGGAAGGGTACCACCAGTCGAAATTGAAATCGAAAACGAAAAATTATTTCAAAGAACTATAAAAATCCAACTACTTGGCGTTATTCATCAAAATTTTACCGGACAGTAGTGATATTTGATGATTATCCTAAGCCATTAGACTTAATTAAGTATTTGGCCAGAATGAACCGAGGTGACGAGTTTATGATTCTTGACTTCTTCGCTGGTTCGGCTACAACCGCCCATGCGGTGATGCAACTCAATGCTGAAGATGGTGGCAACCGTACGTTCATTATGGTTCAGCTTCCCGAACCTTGCGATGAAAAGTCGGAGGCATCATGCTCCAAAACATTGCCGAAATCAGCAAAGAACGCATTCGCCGGGCGGGCAAAAAGATTGTGGAGGGAGAATGTCACGAGAACTGGAACAAAGACATTGGCTTCCGCGTGCTCAAAATTGATACGTCCAATATGGCGGAGGTGTATTACACGCCAGACGCCATCGATCAGGACCAACTCAAGCTTTCACCAACAACATAAAACCCGAACGCACGCCAGAAGACCTGCTCTTCCAGGTTCTACTGGACTGGGGCGTTGACCTGTCTCTGCCCATCCGCAAAGAAAACCATCCAGGGCAAGACCGTTTTCTTTGTCGATGAAAATGCCCTGGTGGCCTGCTTCGATACCGGCGTGAACGAAGAACTTGTCAAGGAATTGGCCGGATTCGAGCCTCTGCGGGTGGTTTTCCGCGATAACGGTTTTGTGTCCGATGCCGTCAAGATCAATGTCGAACAAATCTTTAAACAGATGTCTCCGTCCACCGAAGTGAAGTCCATATAGGGGGCATGGAATGAAACTCAAATTCAAAGTCCAGCCCTATCAGACCAGTGCAGTAGAATCAGTCGTCGAGTGTTTTGCCGGACAGGTCAACACCTCTGGGATTGCATACCGTATCGACCCTGGTAGGGGTCAAAGAACTGGATCTGGTTATTACCAGCCCGGCCTCTATGAGAGGCAGGGCTTCAAAAACGCCGATATACAAGCTGACCGAAGTCCAATTAATGGAAAACATCCATGCCGTCCAGCGGACGCAGAACCTGCCGTTGTCCGATAAATTAGTCGCCAGTGCCGGGTGCAAAATCAACCTCGATGTGGAAATGGAAACCGGGACGGGCAAGACCTACTGTTACATCAAAACCATTTTCGAGATGAACAAGCGCTACGGCTGGTCCAAGTTCATCGTTGTGGTGCCCAGCATCGCCATTCGGGAAGGCGTATACAAGTCCTTCGAAATCACCGCGGACCATTTCACCGAGACCTACGGCAAGAAGGCCCGTTTTTTCATCTACAACTCCAAGCATCTCACCATCTGGAGAGCTTCTCGTCCGATGCTGGCATTAACGTCATGATCATCAATATCCAGGCGTTCAATGCCACCGGCAAGGAAAACCGCCGGATTTATGACGAACTGGATGATTTCCAGTCACGCCGCCCTATCGACGTCATCAGCAGCAACCGCCCGATTGTGATATTGGACGAGCCGCAGAAAATGGAAGGTGCCAAAACACTGGAGGCGCTTACCAAATTCAAGCCTCTGATGATCCTGCGCTACTCGGCCACTCACCGGACAACTCACAATAAGATTCATCGTCTTGATGCTCTTGATGCCTACAACCAAAAACTCGTTAAAAAGATCGCAGTACGTGGCATTACGGTAAAAGGTCTTGCTGGAACAAATGCTTATCTCTACCTGGAATCCATCGAGATATCCAAGAAGGCGCCGGTGGCTCGTATTGAGCTGGAAGTGCGCCAGGGCAGTGGCATAAAACGAATAATAAAACGGCTCGAAAAGGGAAAAGACCTTTTTGTGGAGTCAAACGAGCTCGACCAGTATCGCGGCTTCGTAATTGCCCAGATTGATGCAAACAAAGATACTGTTGAATTCACCAACGGTCACGTGCTGACTGCCGGTGATGCGACCGGCGATGTTACCGAATCGACGATCCGGAGAATTCAAATCCGCGAGGCCATTAAGGCACACCTGGAGAAAGAAAAGCGGCTCTTTTCACAGGGAATCAAGGTACTCTCGCTCTTCTTCATAGATGAAGTGGTCAAATACCGGGACTACGGCCAACCCGATGAAAAAGGTGAGTATGCCCGAATTTTTGAGGAGGAGTATGAACAGCTCAAGAATGAAATTTTGGGGGAACTATTCCTCGATGAAAATTATCGAAAGTTCCTCACAGGCATAAAGACAACCAACACTCACAACGGGTATTTCTCAATTGATAAGAAGACAAAGAAGCTTACCGACCCAAGCTTTAAGACCCGTGGAGAAGAAGCGGGGCTCTCGGATGACGTGGATGCCTACGATTTAATACTAAAGGACAAGGAATCATTGTTGCAGTTTCCTGCTGCTACTGATGACGAGGAAACACGACGCAAAAAGCAGGTTCGCTTTATTTTTTCTCATTCCGCACTGCGCGAAGGTTGGGACAACCCGAACGTCTTCGTATTGTGCATGCTGAAACACAGCGACAACACCATTTCTCGCCGTCAGGAAGTGGGGCGAGGTCTCAGAATATCGGTTAACCAGAATGGTGATCGCATAGATAACGCCGTCACCGTGCACGACATCAACATCCTGACCGTAGTGGCCAGCGAAAGCTACAAGGATTTTGTAGCCAACCTGCAACGCGAAATCAGCGAGTCTCTCTCGGCACGACCACGAAAGGCAGACGAGTCCTATTTTACAGGCAAAACTATTACCACTGAAATCGGATCGCAGGAAATTACACCAGTCATGGCCAAGCAGATTTATAGATATCTGGTCAAGAACGACTATACGGACGATGCGGATCATGTGGCCGAAGCCTATCACACTGCAAAGTCCAGCGGTAGCCTGGCACCTTTGCCTCCAGAACTCGCACCTCATGCCGACCAGATCTTCGGATTGATCGACAGAGTATTCAGCGAAGCCCAGTTGCCGGATGTGGAAAACGAACACAAAGTCGAAGACGAATCCTCTGAACACCAACTTCGAAAAAAGAGAGTTTCAGGAGCTTTGGAACCGCATCAATCGTAAGGCAATCTATCGGGTCGAGTTCGACTCAAGTGAACTCGTCCTAAAAGCATCCGTGCACTCGATAAGGAACTTCGGGTAACGCCGCTTCAATACACCATCCAAACCGGCATCCAGGATGACCAGATTCGACTGGCAACTCAAGATTGGTGCAGGGTTTACGCTCGAAAATACAGCCGTCGAAAGTCATAAATCTTCAATTCATTCGATGGTCAATACGACATCCTTGGCAAATTGGCAGAAAACACGCAGTTGACACGGAAGACCATCGCGGAAATCCTGGGCGGCATTCAGCCGCCAGTATTCAAGCAATTCAAGCAAAATCCTGAACACTTTATTGCCGAAGCAACGCGTCTGATCAACGAGCAAAAGGCGACTATCATCATCGAGCGTCTCAGCTATGACGAGATCACAGAGCGCCACGATATCGATATTTTCACCGCCGGGCAGAGTAAACAGGATTTCACCAAGGCCACCAAGAAACTAAGGAATCACATTTACGATTACGTGATAACCGATTCCAAAGTAGAGCGAGAGTTTGTAACGGAGCTGGACACCAGTGAGGAAGTAGTGGTCTATGCCAAACTTCCAAGAGGCTTCCTTATTCCGACACCGGTTGGAGACTACAATCCCGATTGGGCCATTTCCTTCAAGGAAGGTTCGGTCAAGCACATTTACTTTGTCGCAGAAACAAAGGGATCAATGTCCACCATGGAGCTTCGAGCAATCGAGGAAACGAAAATCGAATGCGCCCGCAAATTTTTTGAAGAAATCAATCGCAGGATCGATCCGGAACATGTGAAATACGATGTGGTAGCCAGCTACGGGAAGTTAATTGAGATTGTCGGGATTAGAGGTCCGCGCATATTAAGTTAATTCGCTCCACTGAAGAAGAGTCTATCTCGAAAAGAAGCGAGAAGCGGGGAGTGAGGGGTGAGGGGTGAGGTGAGGCGCCCAAGACCCGCAACCCGAGACCTGTAACCCCGAAAGCCAGATTCCTGCTTGTTTCAGGCTCTTCCTGCACGAAAAGAAGCGAGAAGCGAGGAGCAAGAAGCGGGAAGCAAAAAACCACTAACCCCGTACCTTTTTATGGTCACATCCGGATTTTCCGGATGGACACTATTTAAAGATTATGAAAATGAGCCCGGTGAGCCAGGCCAACGAAAGCAGCGCCCACAAGTCCCTTCCACCCCGCCAGAAAATTCGAGAGGTTAGCCTGTTTGCCTGTTGTTATTTGAATAATTGCAAGTAGGCCGCAAATGCGTAAATTTTCCCCCGCTTACCGCCGGTGATTTCTTTCAGTATGCCGAATTGCTCCAGATCGGCAATCAGTTTATAAGCTGATGCCGCTGATATTTCCGCTATTTCCCCTACCTTGGCGGCATCAATCATCGGCTTTTGATACAAATAATGGACAACCTTCTGTGCATTTGCGGTCCTGCTGCCAAGAGTTCGTATCTGTGCTTCCACCTCCTTTTGCAGCTTGAGAATGTTGTCAAACGTCGTTATGCTGCCTTGTGCGGTTTCGACAATTCCCACCAGAAAAAACTTGAACCATTGCAGCAGATCGTTCTTTTCTCTCACCCGCATCAGGTTATCGTAATAATGCGTTCGGTTGCGCTCAAAAAAATCCGACAAATACAACACAGGCTGCTTCAATATCCCCTTGCTTACCAGATACAAGGTAATCAGCAACCGCCCCACCCGGCCGTTGCCGTCCAGGAACGGGTGGATGGTTTCAAACTGGTAATGCACCAGGGCAATTTTTAATAGCTCTGGGAAATACTGCGAATCATTATGCACAAACTGCTCGATATCGCCTATTAATTCTCCAATGGAGGAGTGTACAGGCGGAACAAACACCGCATCGTTGATCGTTGCCCCTCCAATCCAGTTTTGGCTTCGCCTGAATTCGCCCGGCTGCTTGTGCTTGCCGCGCACTCCTTGAAGCAATGTCTTATGGACTTCCCGTATCAGCCGTGCAGAAAAGGGCAATGTCTGCAACTTCGCTATCGCTTCATTCATAGCCGAGACATAGTTTTGCACCTCTTCCCAGTCGTCTCTTTTATCGAGAGGAACGTCCTCTTTTTCCAGAAGCGCCTCTTCCATGCTGGTCTGGGTGCCCTCAATTTTGCTTGATTGAGTGGCCTCCTTCAGCACATGCATACGGATGAACAGGTCGATATTTGGGATATAGTCTGAATACATGTCCAGCCTCCCCAAATGCCGATCAGCCTGCCCAAGCAACTGGATCAATTCCATATTGTCCAGCGCCCAGGCGCGGTTGACGAGGCTGGGTTGAAAGCTTTTGTAAAGATCTTGCTGAACGTAGTGACCTGACTGGAATTTTTTCATAGGAGCCGCCTCACTGAGGAATCTAAAATAAATTGCAACGTTGTTTTAGATTTTAAGCAAAAACTAAAACAAGGCAACCTGTTATTTCAGTTTCAACACAGATAAGTACGAAAAGAAGGGAGGAGCAAGAAGCGGGAAGCGGAGAGTGAGGGATGAGGGGTGAGGCGCCCAAGACCCGCAACCCGAGACCTGTGACCCCGAAAGCCAGATTCCTGCTTGTTTCAGGTTCTTCCTGCATGCCAATTCCCTATCGGAAACTGTAAGTATCAACATCCGGAGTTTCCGGATGGACACTATTTAAAGATTATGAAAATAAGCCCGGTAAGCCAGGCCAGTGAAAATACCACCGGGGTCCCCATAAGATAATATTTGGATGATACCCCTCCCGCCAAACGCAGCCAACCCGGCACAGCCAATTTGGCCGCATCCGTGTCGAGTAGTTGGAACCGGGGGTCTTCCGCATGTCTTTTTGAAAGTTCCATTGCCTTTATCCGCCAAACTTTTTGAAACAATGTCGTACGGCCAATGGACATGAACCATATAGCGGAAAATACCGCACCGGCCGCGTATACCGGCCAGTCGGCGGCATGGGAGCCTGCCTCCGATTTGGAGTGAGGATACCAGCAGCCCATTGACTATCAGCAGGGCCATCAGCTTATTGGTCTTTATCGGGTTCTCGGCCGCCCATAAATCGACATAGGCTTTGTAGGCGATGAAGTCTTTTGTATCCTGATCCATTATGGCTCCTTAAAAGCAAGCGTTCACCACAGAGGTGGGGCGTGGTCCGGACAGAAAAGATAAAAGCAAGAGCTATCCACAGATGACACAGATTGCGCAGATGTTTCGGCCATGCGCGCAGGGCGCGCAAGGCCGAGCGCTCGCGAAGCGCATATGTCAACTGTGGCCCTGCTGCCTCTGTGTAACAAACATCGAGTTTCTTGAAATTTTGTCAAGATTTCTGCCTGAGTTATTTCCTCAGCGTTCTCTGCGCCCTCTGCGGTGAATCGCTCTTAGTCTTTTCGTTGCGGCAATGCTGCCCCATGTTCGCTGTGCTTGGGGTGAACGCTTACACATTTCCTGGCAATAGAAGATAGAAACACAAAAACTATCTCACCGCAGAGGGCGCAGAGGACGCAGAGGCGGCAGCGCCGCAATGAGATGGCGCTACGGCGACGGCCCCGCGCAATGCGTGGCCAAACGCCGAAGCGCCTAGCGCTCGGCATAGCGCGCCCTGCGCGCATAGCCGAGACCTTAACAGCTTTCAGCATTCTCTCTGCGTACTTTGCGTTCTCGGCGGTGACAATGTCTTTTGCTTCCCGTTCCAGTACTCTGTGGTGAAATTATTGACTGCACACATCATCCTTTTCTCAATCTCTGTTACAATATAAATATCCTGGCCGTCAAAAATTATAATTGCATCATTTTGCCAAGTGGTTATCCATAATGCTTTTTGGGGTCACGAAGAGCATGGAGCAGCATAGCCGCAACCAAAGACAAAAACAAAGGCCTCACCGCAGAGGACGCAGAGGGCGCAGAGGTTTTGAAACAATGAATAAAGAAGAAAAACCCAAAGCGCTGAGTATACGACGACCCGGGCTATACGGAGGTATTTAGACTGGCCGATCGACAACTCCTAAAACCCGGTGGTTTGCACGAGAGGCGAGCCCTCACTCTGTTCGGGTTCCGCGTTAAACGTTCGAACCCACGTTAGAAGCTTATAGTTCGGCGTCCGATCTTTTGTGAGGACGCACGGTCGATCTTGAGAGAAGGCTGAGATCGCAGAGAAAACGGGAGCTTGCGGATAAAACATTGCACAAAAAACGAGAAAACGAAGGATAGTAGTACGAAGAGGCACGAAGAGCTTGAAGAAAATTGAATTCGTATCAATTTCAATAGATTTTCCTTCGCGTTCTTCGTGACCAAGTTCTTTGTGGATCTTCGTGACCAACATTGGCCGCACTGACCGTTCAAACGTTAAACCCACGAAGGGGCAGGAGCACGCGAAGTTTTTGCTTGCTTCTATGATGCGCTGAGCTTAAGTCCGGCTTAAGTTAACAGCATTGACCTGAACCTCAATCAATTCCTTACCTGGCGGAGCTATGAGACAAATCGTACTTGGTGTCGACGGGATGAAGCTGAAAGACCTGGCGGCGATTGCCTGGCATGGCGCAAAAGTCCGCCTGGCCAAGGAGTCTGAGAAGCGAATCGTTAAGTCTCGTGCCCTTATCGACAAGTGGATTCGGGAGGGCAAAATAATTTATGGCGTAACGACCGGGTTCGGGGCGCTAAGTGACGTGAAGATCGGGACACAGGCCGCCGGTTTGTTGCAGCGAAACATCCTTTTAAGCCATTCGGCCGGGGTGGGCGGCGAGCTTGACGCCGATGCCGTTCGCGCTATGATGGCGCTTCGTATCAAGGACTTGGCCAGGGGACACTCCGGCATCCGGTTGATAACCGTTCAGAGGTTGATTCGACTGCTGAACCTGCGGGGTCGTACCAGTAGTTCCCGAAAAAGGGTCCGTGGGCGCAAGCGGAGATCTGGCGCCCCTGGCGCATATGTGCCTCCCTTTGATTGGCTGAGGGTGAAGCCTTCTATTCAGGGACGAGGATGTCCGGGCGCCGAAGCGCTGTCGGAGGTGCGGCATGGAGCCAATTCAGCTCGAAGCCGGCGAAGGCTTGCCCTGGTCAACGGCACACAGATGTCAACGGCCCTCGGAGGGCTTGCCGCCTACGAAGCCATGGAGCTGTGCAAACTGGCCGATATTGCCGCTGCCATGAGCCTGGAGGTGCTCATGGGCTCCAGGGTCGAGTTCGATCCAAGGATTCATGAAGTGCGCCCTCATCCCGGCCAGGCTGCGGCCGCACACAACATGCGCCGCATCATCGCAGGACTCCGATATAGTATCTTCACACAAAGACTGCGGCCGCAGTCCAGGACGCCTACACTCTGAGGTGCTCGCCCCAGGTTCACGGGGCGAGCAAGGAGGGAGTTGCCTACGCGGGAAGGGTGCTCGAAACCGAAATGAACTCTTCGACCAATAATCCCCTGATTTTCGCCGATTCCGAAGAGTTCGTGCTTGGAGGCAACTTTCATGGTCAGCCGGTCGGACTTGCGCTCGATTTTCTGGCCATAGCCGTGGCGAGCCTTGCAAACATATCCGAAAGACGCATCGAGCGGCTGGTAAATCCTCAACTCAGCGGTCTTCCGGCCTTCCTGGTAAGTGAAGGGGGACTCAATTCAGGCTTCATGATAGCCCAGTACACCGCCGCATCTCTTGTCTCCGAAAATAAGGTGCTCGCACATCCCTGCCAGCGTGGATTCCATCCCGACTTCGGCAAACAAGGAAGACATAGTGCCCATGAGCGCCCATTCCGCCCGCAAGTGCAGGGAGGTAGTCAGAAATGCCCAATTCGTCATAGCCATCGAACTGCTGTGCGGCGCACAGGCCCTGGACCTTTTTACAAATCTCAAGCCGGGGACGCGGAACCCTGGCCGCGTACAAAGCTATTCGCAACGACGTCCCGCATCTCGACAAGGACCGCATCCTCTCCTATGATATCAATGCGATCGTGGGCCTTATGAAGAGGGCAGAGATCCAGAAAGCGGTGGAGGCGGAGGGTGGGGGAACTTGCTTGAGTGATGAGTGATGAATGATGAATGATGAGTCCTTACTGATGTGCCATTCATCATGCCGCATTCATTATTCACCCGGAACTTGCTTGATCAACACTCTAAGAAAGGGGAAAATATGAGAAGGGATCGTACGATTACGTCTACCTTGTTTTTTTGCCTGTTTGCGCTTTTATTGGTTTGTGTTTCATGTCCGGGGACAGTGGATGCGCAAACAGATTGGGGAACACAACAACCGGCGGCCGGAACGGCCAAACCTCCTGCCTACACCCCGCCCCCCGATCAAATGGTCTACTTCAGGCCCGGCCCCAAAGAGGGCTCAGTCGGTGTTTCGGTGACCAATTTCAACTTCCCCGGATTGCCCCCTAACCTCAATTATCTCAAACAAACCATCGAGTTGCTGGAAGACTCCGGCTATGCCGTCCCCGAAAATGCCGCCCGCGCCGCAGTTCAGGTGCGTGTGACTGCGAAGTATACGCAGATCGACAACAGCCGGGCGGTTGTCAATCACGTGGGCGGCAATGCCGCTGCCGGGGCCGTCCTTGGCGCCCTTGGCGGGCTCGCTTTTGGTGGTGGCGGACGTGGGGCCGCCGAGGGAGCGGCCGCGGGGGCGGCCGGTGGCGCAGCTTACGGAGTGGCAAGCGGGTCGGCCATACCCCCTGTAACCAAGTATCTAACCGTTGAATTCGATATCGCAAGCAAGCGGGGAGGCACGCAAATGGGCCAGATCACCAAAGATATCACCAGCATCGATATGGGACCGGAACAGTTCATCGACGCCGTAATCGCCGATTACCTTGAAGCCGCTTTACCCAAGAAGCGGTAGAAACAAATGATGAATGATGAATGATGAGTTATGAGTCCTGGCTGATTGGCATACAACATCCAGTCCGGACCAGAGAGAGGGGCGGCGATGAACCGCTCCTCCCACCGCCCGGGTGAATGATGAGTTATGAATGATGAATGATGAGTTTTGACTGATTGCCATTCATCATTCCGCATTCATCATTCACCCGGGTCCTTACTGATTGCCATTCATCATTCATCATTCTGCATTCATCATTCTAGTAATTCACCTTGTCGATCCCTTTTAGTCCCAGGATTTCACGGGCCTCATCGGGTGTTGCCGGACTGATGCCCAATTCTTTGGCGATGCGGGCGATCTTGGCCACCTGCTCGGCGTTGCTTTTCGCCATCCGGCCCTTTTCAAGGTAGAGATTGTCCTCCAGGCCGACGCGCACATTTCCACCGATGAGAAGCGACTGCGTGCAGATGGGAAACTGGGCCCGGCCTGCGACGCAGACGGAAAACTCGAAGTCCCCGATGAGCCTCCTGGCATAGTCAACGAGGAAAAGCAGGTTCTCGGGACTCGGGGTGATTCCGCCCAGGACTCCCATGACGAACTGGATATAAACGGGCTTGCGGACATAGCCGGCCTGTATCATGAACGCAACGTTATTGACCATCCCGGAGTCGTAGATCTCGAACTCGGGCTTGGTGCCCGTCTCACTGAATTTAGCGCAGTATTCCTTCATGGACTTGAAGGTGTTGGAGAAAATGAAGTCTTCCGTGAAGCCGAGGTATTGTTTCTCCCATTCAAACTTCCATTCTTTAAATTTCGGGATCACCGGGAAGAGCGCGAAGTTGATGGAACCGGCGTTAAATGAGGCAAGCTCCGGCTTGTAGAGGTCCACCGGGGCAACCCTTTGCTCCGTGGTCATCCCGAGGCCTCCGCCCGTCGTGATGCAGATGACCATGTTGCAGCGGCTCTTAATGCCCGTGATGATCTCCTTCATTAGGTTTACATCGGGGACCGGCATCCCCGTCTCGGGATTTCGGGCGTGGACATGGCAGATTGCTGCGCCTGCCTCATAAGCCCTCACAGCCTCATCGGCAATCTGCTTCGGCGTGATGGGAAGATAATCCGACATCGTAGGAGTGTGGATGCTCCCGGTGATCGCCGCCGTGATAACGGCTTTTTCTTTCATGGCTGTTCCTCCTTGTTTTTCATGAGTTTCGTCCAATAGTCATATAATTTTAACTTGACACTGAATGTTTTTTCGATATTTTAAATTTGAAATCCAATTGTTCAATATTGAATCTACTGTTGGAATAAGCGCCCTGCTGAATGCATCATCCATTCTCATGCGAGAATTATTATTGAAATTCTTTTTTCACAACGATTTTGCGTTTTTCCTAATCTACCGTCTCTAAGCTGCCGACTTAAAACTTTAATATCAAAATAAGTGACGAAGGGATCTCGAATGGAAACTTTCAAAAATTCCAGGGTCGCAATTCTGGACAAGAACCCCAAAGTTTGCGAAGCCCTAATCGAGGTCATGCGAAGCTGGGAACTGTGTGTGGAAGTCTTTACACATCCGGCGGCGGCACTTGAAAATATCATGGAGAATGGTTGCGATATAATACTGCTTGATGTTTTCACATCGGATCTCTGCGACTTGGACCTGATGGCGCAGTTGGGCAACGATAAGAAAATCATTGTCATGACCGAATCTGCCGATAAGGATACGGCTATCAGGGCACTTAAGTTCGGAGCCTTTGACCTGCTGGAGAAGCCCCTTAATAGTGAACTGTTGCACCACTCTGTTTTGACGGCGCTTAAGGCCCTGGAAAATGAGAGGACCTCGGAAAGGCTGATGGAAGATCTCCAAAAGAGCCGCTCACAACTCGTCGTTCAGAAGCTGCGGCTTGAAAAACTCAATGGCCAACTATTGGACACCAACAGGGCGCTGTCTGTCTTTGCTCAAAATGTCGAGCGTGAAAGAACGGAAATCGAGAGGGTGATCGTCGTTAAATTAAAAAACCTCCTTGTGCCGGTGGTTTCAATGATGAAAGGCGATGAGAATGTTCACGGGTTTGAATCCTCTTTCGATTTGCTTATTATGCAGATCGAGGATCTGGCTTCCGGGTTCTGCATGGACTCCAACTTTGAAACGGCACTTTCATCTACCGAAATGCGGATTGCGTACCTTGTCAAATATGGTATAAGCACCGAAGAGATAGCAAGGCAGTTGTATATTTCTGAAAATACCGTGCGAACCCACCGTAAGAATATCCGAAGGAAACTGAATATAAATGCGCGATACAGTCTGAGAAATTTCCTGAATTCGAAAAGCGCCATTCGCAAACAGGTTCAATCCGATAAGGTTCATATGTGTTGATTTATATACTGCTCACTCGACCTCTAAATTTAATCTTTCCCCCGTTTTGACAAGCTTTAGCACCTTGGCGCCAGGTTGGGGTGTGGCGTTGAACAGAACTTCCGTATCGAAGCCGGTCTTGCAAATGTAGGCAATAGTATCCTGGAGTTCCTCCTTGTGGGCCGGGCGAAGAGCTACGGCTGTCTCCAGGGGATTCAGCCTGATCTGCCCATGGCCTGCCGCAGCGGCTATTTTTTCAGCGACGTTTTTCTGTTCACGATAGCAGATGCCGTATTCACCGGTGGAACCGTTATTTACGCTCACATATGAAAGGACAAAAGGGTACTGAAGAGCATACGAGATCAGCCCGAGACCCAAAAGGACCCGAACGGCGCGAACCCGGCGCACGGATGGAGGCCGGGAGGCATCAAGAGGGGCTGCGAGGACCTGTTCTTCACCTCGGGTTTCAAGATTGACCGTGGCCCCTCGAACGAATCGCCGGGTTGCGTGCGAGTTGTCGATCGTGTCTGGGCGTGAGAAACCTCCCAGACTCAAGATCCCTTCGGAAAGGGCTAGAATCAGGAATGGAAGTATTATCGTAAAATGATGGGGGCGTCCAAAATCGAGAACGAAACAATAGATCAAAAAAAGAAATACGATTGAAATTGGGCAGAGCAAGTCCTTGAGATCAGGAGTTTCCGGTGAATTGGAGGGGTTGCCCCTGATAAGGGCAACGGCGTTTTTCGAGTATTTAAAAACCCCCAGAAGGAACGGGACAATGAGAAAGTAGCAAAAAATCGTGGCAGCGCCGGGAAGCAGCCGAACGGGCCAGTTCCATTCTCCTGGCTTTCCGTAAAACATGTATCTCCAGAAATCGTTTCCGGTTGCTGAAAACAGGACCCACTTGAGTGCTCCCTGCACGCAGAGGTGATGTGAGGCCCTGGTCGCCCATTGCGTGATGCCCGTCTGCTGGAAATGACGGACCAAAAAGTTCAAGTATGGAATAAGAGGCACAATGAAAGCAATGAAACCACCGGCAAGCCACCTCAGGCGGCGCCCTCCGTCCTCCGTTCTCCGATCTGCGTTCTCCGTCCTTCGTCTTACAACCTCTGTTATGACAACAAAGCAGAACAACAAGGGTAAATAAAATATGCCGCTATGGTGAAGCTGCACCACAATGGATGAGAGCAGGCCAATAGGGATGAACAGGCGTGGGTCCTTGTGAACCCTTTTTATCATCAGCACCAGGGGAATCACGAAAAGGAGCATCAGATTGGGCTGCCATATCTTTCGGCTGAAAATTATCAAATAGGGTGATAATGAAAAGAGCAGCACACAAAGGAAAAATTGTTTTGGGCTGTTTGAAAATTCGGCAAAAAACAGGACTGCAAGCATCAGGATGATAATATTTGCGGCAAGGAAGAAAGAGGTGATGATATACGGGTCCGGGCTGATAGCAGTCAACAGGCCCATAATATATGAGAAAGCCGGACCAAAGGGGATGTGAACGCTTGCGCTTGCGCCGTGCCCGATCCACCAGTGTTGAGCCGGGGCGGCCAACCCCCTCGTGATTCCCTCCAGTTCATCTGCCTTGAACTCGAAAAGATCAAAGCGGAATGCGCGCAGAAAAATCCCAATGGCAAGGATACACGGCATGGCGCGCCTGGCGCTCCCGGGCATCTGAGCCCACAGGCCCCTAAGGGCGGCAAAAGAAGAATTCATAGACAACCTCATCCCCGATCAATGAACGGTGAACAGCGTACCGGACAGGGTCCTTTTCCTTTTCCGGCCGCTGCAATTTTTAAAACGCGGCCTATTCCGGTTTACATCCGGACTTCAGGATGCGGCCTATTCTATTTGGAAACGCCACCTGTTTTCAATAGCGGCAGGCACTCACGGAAGAAGTAAAAAGCAAAAAGGCAAAAGCAGGTTTCATTTCTTGCTTTTGCCTTCTCCCGGCGAAAGCTTCGTTTTCAATCCCTCAATTCCTCAATCCCTTTTAATTTGTTTCAACATTTTTTGGTTTCCTGCCGAAATGTAATAAACGGAGAGGCATTGCCGCCCGGCTTACGCTTTTAGTTTTTAGTTTTAGGGAGAATGAATGGAAGCGCTTGAGGTAATGGCTGAAGCAGTAATCGATACCCTGAAACAATTTTCCAAGGGGAAGCGGCCTCTAACTTCCGCGACCCTCCAGGAGGCGTTCTACGCCCGCGAAGACATAGTTGCGCTGTTCAATCCCGCAGCGATATCAGCAGCCGGCGCGGGACCCGGCAGGGTCTCCATCGGGAAATCGGTAAGTCCGGAGGAACAAGACAGCGAATATCT
>CAVRZU010000250.1:0-5990 GCA_963725365.1 uncultured delta proteobacterium
ATCTGGATTTCGGGAAGTTTTCTTGAAAATACTCAATAATCTCGGCCCAATGATAAAGGACGACTATGAAGAGCGATATTCTGAGTTGCAAAATAAGATAGATTCTTGTGATTCACTTTTGCCCTTGAGCCAATTGGCGAAACAAATCAGTCAAATGGTTGGCGAACTGATAAGTCATGCCGTCGAGAGAGTCGATTATTCAAACGCTTTTCTGGTCGATCTCGGTAAAGATTTGTACAGAATTGATGAACAGTTGGCATCGTACCAAAATTACAGAAAAGAGGGTAGTCAGATAAGCAATGAATTTCATGATACGTTGTTGTCTCACACTGATGATATGCATCGTGTAGTTGATTCAGGTGAAAGTCTGGCAGATATTCGCAATATTATCACGTCGAAATTGAATATTATATCTACGACAATCGAAACTAATAGGCAAATAGATGGGCTGAGAGGAGTTGAGGCAGACACACGGATAATTGATCTTCAAAATGATTTAAGAATATATAAGGATGAAATACTTAAAGTACGGGAACGATCTGAAATACTTGAACAAGAGATATTGCTAGACTCACTGACACAGCTAAATAACAGACGAGCCTATGATTTACAGATAAGAGAAAGTCTCAGGCGATATCGTCGAAATGGAGAGCAGTTCAGCCTTATACTTATCGATATTGATCACTTTAAGAATGTAAATGACGAATATGGGCATAAGGCAGGTGACAAATGCTTGAGAGAAATAGCAAGACTCATAAGATCATCTTTGCGGCAATCTGACTTTTTTGCACGTTATGGAGGGGAAGAGCTGATCGCCATTCTTCATGGAAGCAATGCCGCAAACGGATTTACTATCGCGGAAAAGATTCGGCGCCGTATTGAAATGACCCGTTTGTACTACCAGGATCAGCCGATACCTATCACTATCAGCCTGGGCGTTACCGAGGTAATGCCCTCGGATAAAGATCCGGAAACTCCTTTCATCAGGGTCGACCAGGCAATGTACGGGGCAAAAAGGGAAGGTCGCAACAGGGTCCACGTTATTACGGATCTGCCAATACACAAAATAGATACGATGGTGAAAAGCGACTAATGATTACTGACTAACGATTACAGATTAGTTTAGACACTTGGAGAGACTTATGGCTTACAATACCGGCATACTCTTGGCTACAGGCACCAACGAAATGGAAATAGTGGAATTCTATCTCGATGAGGTGACTGGTACGGGAGAAATTCATCATGGAGCCTATGGCATCAACGTGGCCAAGGTTTTGGAGATTATCCGCAAACCCAAGGTCAATGCGCTTCCGCTCTCGCCTCCTGCGATGGTCGGCACATTCATATTGCGCAACAAGGTCATCCCTCTAGTGGACTTGGCCGTGCAGCTCGGAAAGAAAAAACTGGATATGGAAATCAATCCATTAGCCATAGTGACGGAATTTAACAAGACCACTCTGGCGTTCGCCGTCTCCGGGGTCAATCGGATACACCGCCTGGCCTGGTCTCAGATAGAACCAGCCGAGCAGATCGTCGGCAGCTATTCAAATTCCCTTACCGGCATCGTAAAATTTGAAGACCGCAACGTTTTGATCCTCGACATGGAAAAAATCCTGGCCGAGCTAAATCCGCAGTGCGCAGTGAGGGACATGGATGAAACACCCGCCGAAACGAATCGCACGGAATATAAAGCACTGTTGGCGGACGACTCCTCTGCGATTAGAACCATCCTGACCGGCAAGCTCGTAAAAGACGGCTTCAAAGTGGAAACGGCAAGTGATGGAAAAGATGCCTGGACCAGGCTGCTGGAGATCAAGGCACTTTCTCAAAAAGAGAAGCGACATATTCAAGATTACGTGGAGATCATCATATCGGATATCGAAATGCCGCAAATGGACGGCTACAGTCTTTGCCAGGCAATAAAGCAGGACCCGGTCCTGAAGAACTTGCCCGTTATTCTTTTTTCATCTCTTATAAATGACAGGCTGATTCATAAGGGCAAATCCGTTGGCGCCGACGATCAGATCACCAAACCTCAAACCGCTGATCTGGCGCAACAGGCGCGCATTTGGATCGAGAAATACAGGACATGAGTCTTCTTCCAAATTGATGAGGGCAGGGACCGGGAACCTATTTAACGGAACCCACTGGTCGTGCCGCCAGGCATGGTTATCTTGACTACGCTATCCACAACCTTTATCTGGCGCACACCTTTTTCCCGGAGGGTAACCATGAACGACAATATTTTGAGTCATGAAATGGATCGAAGGACATTTGTAACAAGCCTCATCAGCGGCTGCGTGATCGCAAAGACAGGAATGTTCGCCCTTTATGGAGACTCAATCGCATATGCCAGTCCCGAAATTACCCAACCACCGCTCCCATACAAAGAGGACGCTTTGGAACCTTACATATCCAAAAGGACCCTCGAATTTCACTACGGCAAGCACCACAAGGCTTATGTGGATAATACCAATCAGCTGGCAGGGACCGCCGGTCTCGGAAGTCTCTCACTAGAGGAAATCATAAAGAAGACCGCCGGTTCTGCAGACCGGGTATCCCTTTTCAACAACGCTGCTCAAGCCTGGAACCACAATTTTTACTGGAAGAGCATGCTGCCCGGGGCAAGCAAGCCCGATGAGCGTTTGACCAAAATGATCGATGCCTCTTTCGGCAGCTATGACAACTTCAATAAAGAGTTTCAAAATGCTGCGGTCACGCAGTTTGGCAGCGGCTGGGCGTGGCTGGTCCTTGATCAGGGCAAACTCAAGGTGACAAAGACATCCAATGCCGAAAACCCTCTCACCCATGGCCAGACACCTCTGCTCACCCTGGATGTGTGGGAGCACGCCTATTATCTTGATTACCAGAATCGTCGCGCCGACTATGTTAAGGCGGTCCTTGACAATTTGCTCAACTGGAAGTTTGCTGCAGCCAATCTGCCAAAGTAAACAGTCGTCAGTGGCCAGTGGCCAGTCTCGAGAAAAACAATAAAACAGTGGCCGGTCTTCAGGAGATTGCATGGGAAGATATGCCGATGCTCTTTGAAACCACAACAATAAAAAGCATGTCCTTGACTAACCGATTCGTCCGTTCCGCCACATGGGAGGGAATGGCAAAGGAAGATGGCTCATGCTCCCCAAAGCTTACCGATCTCATGGTCCGGCTTGCAAAAGGGGGAGTGGGACTGATCATCACAAGCCATGCATATGTGAGCAGGAAAGGACAGGCCAGACCTTGGCAGCTTGGTATTTACAGCGACGAACTTGTCCCGGGACTGGCCGCCATGGCCGAAGCCGTGCATAATGCAGGCGGCAAGATCGCTGTCCAACTGGCTCATGCAGGATGCCATGCCGACCCGAATCTCACAGGGCAGATGCCCCTGGGGCCGTCGAGCATGAAGGGTGAAGGCATGCCGAATTGCCGTGAGATGACCGGTGATGATTTTCGAATGGTTGCTGAAGCTTTCGGCAAGGCTGCCGCCCGAGCTCAGGAGGCAGGGTTCGATGGAGTCCAGATACACGCTGCCCACGGCTATTTGCTGAGTGAGTTTCTCTCGCCGTTTTACAACAGGAGAAATGATCAATACGGCGGAAGCGTCGAAAATCGGGCAAGACTCCTCCTGGAAGTTGCGCATAATATCAGGGATAAAGTCGGGGACAGGTTTCCCGTGATGGTCAAGATGAACTCGGAAGACTTTGTCACAGGGGGACTTACCGTGGAAGAGATGCTGGAAGTTGCCTCAATTCTGGAGAGCGCCGGTATCGACGCCATTGAGCTAAGCGGCGGGACCATGTATTCGGGCGACTATGTGCCGGTCAGGCCGGGAAGGCTCGATACTGAGAACATGGAAGCCTATTACCTGGAAGCGGCCAGGAAATTCAAGGAAAGGGTCAGGGTTCCTCTAATGCTCGTTGGCGGGATTCGCTCCTATGCGGTGGCGGAACGAATCGTAAGGGAAGGGATCACAGACTACGTTTCCTTGTCCCGTCCTTTAATTCGGGAGCCCGATCTGGTCAACCGCTGGAAGTCTGGAGACACCGGTAAGGCAAAGTGCCTCTCAGATAATCTTTGTTATGAACCGGCAAAAGCGGGCGAAGGGGCTGTACTGCGTTGTGGAGAAGCGTCTTGCGTCATCCCGGCGTTAAATTCGAGTGCTCTAGGGGTCGCGAAGAGCACGAAGAAATTTCAAAATAATTCGTATCAATTTCAATAGATTTCCCTTCGTGTATCCTTCGCGCTCTTCGTGACCAAGTTCTAAGAACTAAATATCCGCGAACCCATACTTCGTCCGACTACGGCAAATCAAACCGTTTTCTTCTTCCTAATCCTGGTTTGCTTCGGTTTACCGGCTGTAGCAGTCTGTGTATTTCCTTGTTCGGATGCCGCCGCTTTCCGCTGCCTTCTCGCCTCTATATACATTTGCAGCTTCTCGGGCAGTCCTCTCTTTTTGGCAGCCTTACTTCTCGCTTTGGTCAATGACTTCGCGGACAATGGCGTTCTCATCGAAAATCCGTATTTCTTTCTATACTCTTTCTGGCTCATCCCATGGGAGACCAGATGCTTCGACGTGAGCTGTCTCATCTCAGCGCCACATTCAAGACAGATTACTTTGTCGTTTTGGATAGAATTTGCCGGGCTGATCGCTGGTTTTGCTTCTGTTAGTCCTTCTCCACCCACTTCGGCAACCGGAGCTAATTCAATTTCTCCCGCCTCTGCCTTTTGCATTTCCTGCAGAGTACTGAAAACCTGCCGGAGAGAAGCAGCGATATCGGCGGCTGTCATAGAGGTTAAAGACACTTGGGTCTGGACGATTTCTGATGTGATTTCGATTAGTTTTTTGGACATTGAATTACGCTCCTAAGTTTATAATATTTGCATGAATATTTTCATATGTTACCATTATTCAGCTATTGCAAGCAATAGTCAATAACAGATGTACACAAATACATCATGGGTGATGCACGGAAAAATGACAACGGTGCAAGCTTAAGGGTTGTCATCTTCGCGATGAACCATCAACGCGTGCAGTTGTTGTGTTATATCACTAACCACTCCAGCCCAGTCACCAGATGTTTTTTGACGAAAAAGCCGCGCGGTGGGATACCAGGGGAGTCACTGCGCTCCAGAAGCCAGCGCCACTCGCCGGAATGTCTTAGCATAATCCAGACAGGCTTCCCCTGTGCTCCCGCGAGGTGAGCAACCGCCGAATCGACGCAGATCACCAGGTCAAGGTTTTCAATCAGGGCAGCCGTGTCTGCGAAATCCGATAACTTTTCACCCAAACAAGTAATCTTCGACATGGAGTCGAGCACACTCTTGTCCTGGTCGGGAACTTCCTTTTGCAGACTTATAAGATCCACGTCAAGGCGCGTCAGGGGTTCAAAGACCTCCAATCCCATGTCGCGCGTGCGATTCACGGGTTCGCGCCTGCGGCCCGCCCAGACAAGACCGATCCTCGGCCTGGAGCGCGGTCCAAGCTGATTTCGCCAGTTTTCAACCTGATCGGTTTTTCACTCAAATACGGAACATCCGAAGGGATTGATTCAAGCGTAGTGCCAAATGCCAGGGGCAGGCTCATCAATGGACAATTGAAATCGTGGGGAGGCAATGGGTCCCCGAGGGCGATAATCGACACGGGGCAATCGAGTGTCTGAGCCAATGACAGCAACGGGGCGGGCACACGAAGAATCGTCCGCCCTGCAAGTTGTGCGGCTAACGGCACATAGCGCAAAAACTGGATCGTGTCCCCGAATCCCTGCTCAGCCCAGAGCAGAATAGTTTTGCCTGCCAGACTCTCTTGCCCGAGCCACAAGGGCTCGGATGACTTCAACTTGGAAGGTTTTAGTTGAGGGTTATCCCACCTCGCTTCATACTCCTGGAAACCCTTTTTAAAATCCCCCATGGCCAACCGGCAATGACTTTGTTCCATCTTTGCTTCAGCCAGGTCGGGTTTGTATGCCAATGCCTGACCATAGCTTTCCAATGCT
>CAVRZU010000251.1:0-7784 GCA_963725365.1 uncultured delta proteobacterium
GATCGACAATAATGGGTGATGGGCGGGTAGTGATGATCCTGGACGCGCCGGGGATCGCCTCTTCAGCCAAACTCCTTTTCGCCGAGGTCAAAACCGAGCAGCTCCGCAGACAGGCAAACGAAACGATTCGGAAAAAATCCGCAGCCGCCCGGCAGTCAACGCTGATATTCAAAAGCGCGCAGGAAGAACATTTCGCGCTGCCGCTCTCAAGTATTTCGCGGCTGGAGAAGATCGCGCCCGAAGCCGTTGAGCGGATCGGAAACCATGAATTTATCACCTATTGCGGCAACGTCCTGCCCCTTATCCGGCTCGATACTTTTCTCCCGGTTCGGCCCCTGCCGGCTTCATGCGGGGAACTGTACGTCATTATTCCAAAGTCGCCCGGTTTGGAAGTGGGAATCCTGATATCGCAGGTAGTGGACACCGTCGAGCTTACGGTGGATATGGACAAGTCCGCCGATACTCCCTCGGCTTTCGGGGCTCGGCGGTAGTGGACAACCAGATTACGATGTTTCTGGATATGGAAGAGCTTCTGCGGATGTTCAGGGAAGAAATCAGCATCAACTAGAGACAAAAGGGAGTGCGGAAGTTTCGTGGCTATAAAACAGTTCGTCACATTCAGAATCGAGGACGATCTTCTCGGCGTAGACATTCTCAGAGTGCGTGAAATAAACCGCATGCTGGATATAACACCGGTGCCCAAGGCCCCGGCCTACGTGCGCGGTCTTGTTAATCTGCGTGGACAAACCCTGACTGTTTTCGACCTGGGAATCCGTTTGGGACTGCCTCCCCGTCAGATAACCGAGGAAAGCCATAATGTCGTCTTGAAACACCACCCCGTTGGTCTTCTGGTTGACTCGATCGGCAACATAGTTCAGTGCGATGAACTTGAGGTCGAGTTATGTCCAGCCAATGCGGACAGCATAGAAGAAAAGTTCATCGAAGGTGTTCTAAAGCTTGAAGATGGGCTTCTAATCATCTTGCGTACTGGAAAGCTGTTGGAATATGCCGGCGTGTAAACAGAACAGGCCGGCTGCAAAAGGAGGGAATAGATGTCTAGATCTGTCTTAATGAGTCTGGTCGCCTGTGCGGTGCTTGCTGCCCCAATTGCATGGGGACAGGCAGGGCAGGCAAAATCGGAAACGCAGAAAACGTATGTCGGGTCCGAAAAGTGCCAGAGCTGCCATGAAAAGGAATATGACCGGTTCAGGAAGTATTCAAGGAAAACGCAATCATTCAATCATATCGCGCTGATGAAAAAGGACTCACTGAAGAAGAGTATCGTAATTGCATGGAATGCCATACCACCGGATTCGGCAAACCGGGAGGATTTAGTTCAGAGAGGGAGACGCCCTTGTTGAAGGAGGTCGGCTGTGAGGCCTGCCACGGCCCGGGGAGCCTTCACGTCGAGTCCTCGGACCGCAAGGATATCAAAGACGATGTATCGGAAAAAGACTGTGCGGTCTGCCACAATAAGGAACGGGTAGAGGCTTTCCGCTTCAAGCCTCTGATCTATGGCGGAGCTCATTAGCACTTTATCCTGATCAGGTCGGAATGGAGAGCTGCGATCGGTCGCAACAGGCGTTCTCAGGCTGAATCATTTGGACAATGCCGGCAAAGAAGGAAATAGAACGATGAGGATAGGCGTGTTTTTCAGAGAGCACATGTGGGTGAGAACGCTTACCACTCTCTCACTGGTGATCCTTCTGGTCATGGGCGCCATGATTGCGCTCGGTATAAAGAGCCAGAACGAAATGATAAGAGATCAGGTGAACCACCAGGGGGAGATACTGGCTGAGGCGATCCAAGGGGAGATGAACGACGCCCTTTCGATAGGAAACAACGACATGGTCCGGCAGCAGTTTATGCGGCTTAAAGCGAGGATACCGGATATCGACGTTGCGGTCTGCAATTTCGACCAGACCATTTCCTTCGCAACCGATCTGAACCTGATCAAGAAGCCACTTGGCGCCATGGTGAAAAGTGCAACAAACGCCAAGGCGATCACCAGAACAATAGCCGATCCACAGCTCCGAACCGAACCGTTCGGAGAAGAAGTGGACGGGAGCGCCAATATCAGCGTCTTTCGACCGATCCTCAATGAACCCCGTTGCTACCACTGTCATGGAAGCTCTCGAAAGGTGTTGGGTGGGATACTGGTCAGGGCCTCTGCCACAAAGGCATTCGATGCCGTCCGAACCGTGCGTAACTGGGGGATATTGGTAGGAGTCATCGGACTGGTATTCGTGGTCTTTATTACATACCTTCTCTTCCGTCGCCTTGTCGCCCATATCCAGAGCATGGTCACCAACGTCACCGAGACCAGTATCACCTTGACCGGCGCATCCGGCGATCTCACCAGGACATCCGATCACCTGGCGTCCAAAGCAGACGAGATGAGCGGCCGCTCGCGCGCGGCGGCCAGCGCCACCGAGCAGGCATCGGCCAGCATAAGCAGCATGGCCGCTGCTTCACAGCAGGTCAGCGCCCAGATCACTTCGGTTGCTTCTGCATCCGATGCTATCTCTGTGAACATGAGAGAAATCGGGACTTCAACCGAGCTCGTATCGAGCAATTTAAACATGGTCGCGTGCGCAGCAGAGGAAATGTCGGCTTCGGTCAACACTGTGGCCGCTGCCATCGAGGAGATGTACAGCTCTTTAAATGAAGTGGCGAGAGTGCGGCCAGGGGCGCCGGTGTAACTGGCGGGGCCGCCAATTCGGCCGAAAAGACCTCCACGATAGTCCACGAACTGGGCACTTCAGCCAAGGAGATCGGGGATGTGGTTGACCTGATCAAGGGCATAGCCGCACAGACCAACCTGCTCGCCCTCAACGCCGCGATTGAAGCGGCAGGGGCCGGGGAAGCGGGAAAAGGTTTCGCCGTCGTAGCAAACGAGGTCAAGGAACTGGCGCGGCAGACGGGTAAGGCAACCCAGGATATACGGGAAAGAGTCGGAACCATCCAGGCCAATACTGGAACAGTGGTAGATGCAATCAAAGACATCGTGGACGTGATTACCGAGATCAATTCCATAATGTCCACCATCGCCGCGGCGGTGGAAGAGCAGACCGCATCGACAAATGAAATCTCCCGCAGCATGTCGGAGGCAGCGATAGCCGCGAATTCGGTTTCGAAAAACGTGCTCCAGGCGGCAAACGGCGCTGCGGAAGCAGCTAGAAACGTTCAAGGGGCCGTTGCCGCCGAACTCGAAGTCTCCAGGAATATAGACGAGGTTTCCAAGAGCGCCAGGGAGATCGCCAGAGATGCTTCCGAGGCGGCCCATGGGACAGAGATAGTCGCGGAAAACATGGTGGCGATGAATACGGCCGTCGAAGACACTGCAAAGAGCGCAGGCGCAACAAACAGCGCAGCAGAAGAACTGGCAAGGCTTGCCGGCATGCTTCATGGATTGGTAGGACAACTAAAGGTTTAAGATAGAGAAAGTAGCAGTTATTCATGATTGAAAACTTAAAGATACTCATAATCGAGAATAATAATGGTTATCGTTCCTTCCTGTCGAAAGTGATTGCGAATATCGATGGTGTCGAATTATCGATACGGTTTCAAACGGAAGACATGCTCTCGCAAAGCTAAAGCAGGCGCCGGTGGACTCGTCGTGCTGGAGATGGAACCACCGGCAACCGGACGGGTGTGAAAATCCTGGAGAAGCTGCGGGAATCTAATCCCGAAACAGGGGTGATCGCGATAAGCGCCTCCGTTCGGAAAATCCCGAGGATGCAGCCAACGCGGTCCAGATCGGGGCCCTCGATTTTATATCCGGTTTCGGCATGGACCTCAGCGAGGGCGAAGCTCTGTCACTGCGCCGGCGTCTCATGACCCTGATCGGGCTCTACAGGGCCCGCAAGAATTCGCGCCTGGCAAAGCAACTCCACCAGGAACACTTGCCGATGCCAAAGCTCGAAACCAGCCCGGATCCGCAACCCCGTATCCTGCAGCCGCAGATGGTCCCCCCGCACTGGGGTGACGGCGGTCGAAACGATCTCCCAAATCAATCGTAAACAATCAGAGAATAGATTTGATCGCAATCGGGGTATCGACCGGCGGGCCGAACGCACTTGCCCAGCTCATTCCCCTTCTCCCTGCAGACCTTGGAGTCCCGCTTCTTATCGTGCAGCATATGCCTGCGGTCATGACTGCATCTCTTGCCAAAGCCTGGACAAAAAGTCGGCCATGAACGTGCGCGAAGCTGCTGATGGGGAGGAAGTGCTTCCGAACGTGGCATATGTCGCATCCGGGGGCTTTCATATGACCGTTGCCTCTGAGCGAACGCCCGGCGGTTCATCGGTTAAAAGGCGGATACAACTCAACTCCGATCCCCCCGAAAACAGTTGCCGCCCCTCGGTGGACGTGCTGTTTCGTTCGCTGGCGCACGCTTATTGCGGCACAGTCCTTGCCGTTATAATGACCGGTATGGGAAGCGACGGAATGAAAGGGGTGCTCGCCTTGAAACAGAATAAATGCTACTGCATATCCCAGACAGAGGAGACCTGCGTTGTCTACGGTATGCCGCGAGCCGTCGTGGAAGCAGGCCTGTCGGATGAGAAGATACCTCTTCAAAACATGGCATGCCGAATTATGGAATTAGTAAGAGGCCAAGACCTGAAGAGGGAAGTGAAATGACGCCCAGTCTCACCGAATTGGAATTCAAACTGCTCAGGGACCTGATTTACGAGCATTGCGGAATATTTCTCACCGAAAACAAGGCATATCTGATAGAGAGTCGTCTCGCCAATCTCCTGGAGAAATCACGATCCTCAACTTTCAGCGAATTCTATCTCAAGGCCAAAAACTCCACCCAGGCGGGACGCACTCTGCATGCAGATGGTGGACGCGATTACCACCAACGAGACTTCCTGGTTCAGAGATCAGTATCCCTACCATGTCTTGAGAGAAAGAATCCTTCCTGAGTACGACCGAGAAATCGCCGAGGGGAAAAGAAAGCGGATCAATATCTGGTCGGCAGCCTGTTCCACCGGCCAGGAGCCATATTCCACAGCCATTACCGTTCTGGACTTCTACAGCGTGTTAAATAAAGACTCAACCTGTCGCAACTGGGTGCATATACTCGCCACGGACATCTCCCCCACCTCCCTGGCCGTGGCCAATGAGGGAAAGTATGACGCGGCTTCCATAAACCGCGGTCTTCAGCAAAAACACCTCGATCGTTACTTCAAGCAAAACACCAATCACTGGAAAATCGACGATCGAGTAAAGGCAATGATCTCCTTTAAAACCTGCAACCTCAAATCGCCTGTCATGGCTGAAAAATACGACATCATCTTCCTGCGCAATGTGATGATCTATTTTTCCGACAGTCTCAAACGCGAGCTTTTGAACCGAATGGCGGAACTCCTCGCACCAAACGGCTATCTATTCCTGGGGACAGGAGAAACAACTGGCGGGTACACCACAAGGTTCGAAATGGTGGGATTCCAGAAGGCGATCTATTACCGGAAGAAATGAACCGGAAGTGAAGCGAGCGGCTGAGAGAAACTCAAAACGGAGGAAGCGGGAAGCAAGGAGCGTGAAGCGGGATGAAACTCGGGAGGGCCTGCTCCCTGCTCCTTGCTCCTTATCTACCCGGTGAAACGTTCCATGTAGACGAACTCGGGTATTTCCATTCGCTTTGGCGCCCCGGCACCACGGGAGGGAAAGCCGAGCGGAATCATTGCGACAACTTCGTATCCTTCGGGGACTTGAAGTATTTGATTTGCCTGATCGTGATCAAACAATCCCACGACAACTGTCCCCAGCCCCATGGAGTGGGCGGCCAGGCAGAGGTTCTGGGTGGCAAGCCCCAGGTCGAACATAAACCAGTCCCCATGTTTGGTGCTCGCCTGTTCTTTGTAATACCCGGAGCATTTCAGCTTTCCGCACACAGCGATCACCACGGGCGCCTCGACCATGGCGCGAGTTGCCGGATTGCCCTTGGCAAGGGTCTGCTGGAGCTTTTGCTTTGTGCCGGGATCTTTTACGACGACCAGACGGCAACATTGGGTGTTAGCCCAGGAAGGCGCCCATCGGACCGCTTCAAATACCTGCTTCAGCAATTCCTCCGGTACTTCCTGATCCGAGTAGTTTCTAATGCTTCGCCTCTCCTTGACGATCTCCAGGAATTCCGCCATCCTATCCTCCTCCTTTAGTTTCTCAGCCTTGAGCGGCAAGCTTCTCCTTTAACTGCCTCAACAGGTCGTCAAAGGACTTCCTCAGCAATATTGACTCGAACTGGCTGCGGTAGTTGGTCACCAGACCAATCCCTTCGATAGAGACATCGTATACCTTCCATTTCCCGTCCTTGAGCCGGAGGTAATAATCGATAGGGACGTTACACTGGTCCCCGACTTCCAGTGCCTCGATAATAGCACAATTGCCTGCAATCTGTTTCTGGTTGTACGTGATCTTTTCATTCGTAAACTTTTCGATCTTTCCGATGTATGTGCTGAAGAGCAGTTGACTAAAATCCCGCGTAAATTGCCGCTGCTTTTCAGGGGACTGCTCGTTCCATGGTGTTCCCAGGGTGAGCTTCGCTATCTCCTCAAAATCAAAGTATTCATCAACGTATTTGACCACGGCCTCTCGGATTATTTGCCTGCGGACCCGGGTGTTTTCAGGATATTTTTTGAGGAGTTGAATCACTTGGTCGGTACCGGATTTGATTACTGCCTGCGGATTCTCCACCGCTATCGCCTGAGAGGCCCACAAACAAAGACAGAGCACCGAGATGAGTGTTTTGGAAATGGGGCGTCTGCTCACCCATCTAAGGTGCGAATAAGCTGCAATCATTGTTTATCCTTTACAATATGGGGATTGAAAACTGGCTGTATATTTTATGGTAAAAGAAAAGGAACCCATCAGACGAGAGGTTAGAATCCAATGGGTTCCTCGAATGGTGACATGTTAAATTATTCTCTATCAAATTCCCTCTCATCGTTGAAGGTTCAATTCGAATGTTCTTTGACCTAATGAAGTAATCCTACCCGCATTTTGGAAGAAATCAACCCCCCTCCAGAGAAATTTATGTCTTTTTTCAGCAGGTTGGCGCTGGGGCTGCCAGCCGCATTCACTGCTGCAAGCATTTAGGAAACGGATCTTCGGGGGCGATTGAAGTGCATATGGTATTGGGGAGCCGGGCATGCGAGGAGCGTTTATGTCGAGAGTTGGCGATGCGCGGCATCGGCGTTGATCAAAGCACGGGGAGTGTTTTCTCACACTAAAAGATGCCCGCACCCCCTGGGATTTCGGCCTTGCGCCAAGCGCGCGAGGCCGAGCGCTCGGCGCTGCGGGCGGCCGCCCGCAGCGCCGTAACGAGCCGCACGGCGGCGAAGGGAGTATGGGGCGCAGTTCCCCACGCTTTTAGGTACAAGCGCCGCCGTGGAAGGCGGCGCTTGTACTATCTATTGGCCTTCTTGATCCCCAGGGCATCGGCCGCGATTATCATTTTCATGATATTGGTGGCTCCTTCCAGGATCTTGTAAACCTTGCCGTCGCGAAGGATTCGCGCGATGGGATATATTCGTTCGAGTATCCATAGGCGCTCAGCACATCGAGCCCCAGGTTGGGAACTTCGTCCGCCGCGCGGGAAGCGTAATACTTGGCGAGGCATGTCTCACGCATGTTGTTGACCATGCCGCGGTCTTTTTGAATGGCGCATCTCCAGGTCAGCGCTCTTGCGGCCTCGGTTTCGGCAACCATTCTGGCGAATAGTTTCCTGCACGATCTGGTAAGCAATACGTAATCTGTCCAGCAACAGGAACAGGAAC
>CAVRZU010000252.1:0-3470 GCA_963725365.1 uncultured delta proteobacterium
CCTCTGGGACTATCCCAGTGCTCAGAACCAACAGGTCTGGCTCCAGCACGATATCTCTGCCCAGAATCGGGTCTCGCGCCGAAATCCTTAGCGGCGAGGCGGGCGGTGGGACCGCGCCGGTGGGACCGGCTGCCAAGACGCCCACTTGTAAAATCGCCGCGGGCCTGGCTGGCGGTGAGACCTGCGGCTTCGAGTCGGGCGTGTACTGGATAAATACGACCCCCTCCCGCCTCGCTTGAGTATAATAGGCCTCCAGGAAACCGTAGGTCATGATATCCCGGTAGAATATGTAGATATTGATTTCAGGGTTTTGCTGCTTAAGGAAGAGAGCGTTTTTGAGGGCTGACGAGCAGCAGACCCGACTGCAGTAGTTTCTGCCTTCCTCGCGGGAGCCTGCGCATTGAATCATGGCCACCGACCGGAGCCCGGAAGGATCGATGGCGCCGTTTTCAATGCGAGCTTCCAGTTCGTGCTGGGTCAGGACCGATTCGCTCTGCCCGTAGCAGTAAGCCCGAGCGGGCGCCTCTTTCCCACCGGTCGCCAATATCGTTACCCCGTGGTCCAGAAGTTTAAGTTTTCCCTCTCCGTCATCGGTTTCAATTGTGGTGAGGAAACTAAGACCTTCATGAGGCTGCGAGTGAATTACACGAGATCCTTTATGGACCGAAATGTTCTCATGGGCCTCGACCCTGGAAACTGATTTTTCGAGCAGATCTGCGGTCCGAATTCCGTCAATGGTGCGGGACAGGTGGCGAACCTGTCCGCCGAGAACGGTGTCTTTTTCCACGAGGTCCACCTTGAATCCATGGTCGGCTATAGCCAGTGCTGCGGTCATGCCTGCGACACCGCCTCCGATGACAAGCGCCTTCCTGACGATCTGCATGTAACAAGAGGGGGCGGGGTCCGCATCTCTGAGCTTTCCAAGCGACATCTTCAAAGAGGATTCTACCTGCTTCGACACTCGCCGGGAGTCCGCATCTTTGCCGGGAAAAATTGGAGTACAAATATCCACTACGTCGATAAGAGCTGGAGACAGTCCCGTTTGTTTCCCGATGGCGGCCGTAATTCTTCCATACAGACAAGGCATGCAGGCCCCGACGACGATCATGTTGGGGCTGCCCTCCTTTATGTTTTCTACAAGTGTATCCTGCCCCGTTTGAGTGCAGACCCTGTCGATCTGGAAGACCTGCATGGCAGGGTCCCACAGGGCCAGGTTTGCTCCAAGCCGTTCGAGGTCCAGAATGGCGGAAAGGGCTCCGCCGCATGTGCAAAGAGCTACGGCAGCGCTTGGCAATTCCCTTGAAACATCGCGTAAAGCAGGCTCGTCCCGATCCTCGGTGCGCAGGCGCGCCCCGCCTCCTTTGGAAGAGATCAGTTTGGAGGCTTCCAGAGAAGCGGAACCGGCCTGGATGACCGATTCTGAAATGTCCTTGACCCCGGAAGAGGACCCACCGGCAAAAACGCCCTCCCTGGTGGTCCTGGTTGAAAAGCAATCTTCGGTTCTGCAAAATCCCATGGGGTTTAGTTCTATCCCGGCCGATTGAGCAAGGTCTTCGGTCCCGTCATGCGGTCTTTGTCCGGCCGCCAGAACGACAATGTCAAACAATTCATCGTGTTCCCGGCACTCGGAATCCAGATAATGGAGCCGAAGAGATCCTCCGTCAGGCACGATCGAATGGACGCGACTCCTTATGAAACGCACCCCGGACTCCATTTCCGCCGAATCCCGGTAGCGCTGGAAATCCTTTCCGAATGTGCGCATGTCCATGTAAAAGATGGCGGTATCGACTGTGTCCCCGGATTTCGACTTGGCCAGCAGCGCCTCCTTTATTGAATACATGCAGCAAACCGATGAGCAGTAATCTGCTTTTTGCTGAAGGTTCCTGGACCCCACGCACTGGAGCCAGGCGATCTTCCGGGCGGGCTTGCCGTCACTGGGGCGCAGCAGCTTTCCGCCGTAGGGACCAGTTCCGCTGACCAGTCGTTCGAACTCGATGCCGGTAATAACATTGGGCAGATTGTATCCATGGGCATCCGAACCTTCGGAAGGGTCGAAAAAGGCCGAACCCGTGGCCATGATAACCGCTCCAACTTCGATCACGCGACCGGTCACCGTCAGCAACTTTTCATACTGCTGGACTACTTTGGCAATCAGGGCGTCGATATCGAAAGGCTTCATGAGATAATCGCGCGCGCCCATTTTCATCGCATCGACGGCTGTTTCCACAGTGCCATAGGCGGTCATCATCAAGACCGGCAGTTCGGCTCGCATCTCCTTTGCAATCCTGAGTACCTCCACCCCATCCATTCCGGGCATCTTTATATCGAGGAGCATGAGCGCGTAATCGTTTGCGGCCAGTAATTCAACGGCTTCGGCCCCAGATTGGGCCATATCGACGCTAAAGCCTTCAACGACGAGCCATTCTTTCAGCGAATCGCGAACCACCAGTTCATCATCAACAACAAGGATTCTAAAAGCCCGCCGCATATCGAATTTGAGGTTGATCGCTCCCGTGGGGCAGACTTTCTCGCATTCGCCGCACCGGGCACACGCATCCGTATCAATCACGAAGCGGTTGGGAATATTATGCGGGACCGGAAGATACACGGCCTTGCGCATTGTAAGGCCCGCATTGAAATCGTCGGGTACTTCCACGGGACATTGTGACGAACACAGCCCGCAGCCGATGCATTTTTCGGGGTCAACGAGGGAAGGGGCCGAGGTTAGGGTGGCGCGGAAATTGCCGGGTTCTCCCTCAAGGGAAGACATTTCGGTCCCCAGCAGGATTTCGATGTTTTCATGGAACAGGCCTTTTCTCAGGCAAAACTGAGAGGAGGCGTCACGGCCAATCGTAGGGAGCATTTTGCACATGCCGCAGAGATTGGTCGGGAATTGATGGTCCAACTGAGAGAGCATGCCGCCCAGGTGCGGCGATTTGTCTATCAGAAAGACGTGGTAATTCATCTCGGCCAGATCCAAGGCAGACCGGATTCCGCTTATTCCGGCCCCGATTACCAGGGCTGAACCGGTTTTGGTTTCCATCAGGTTACCTCTTTCACTGTTGACTGTTCCTCGCGTAGCGATAGAATCATTAGAAGTTATTTTCGTTAACTATTTGACCTGACCAGTCACTTCAACCAGCTCATCTGATTTAAATCCAGCCATCGGCTGTTCTTCATCGACCGCTCGTCCTGCCTGATAGTTGAGCCGGGCCTGAGTTCTATCGGCACATGTCCTGAACAACGGCATCAGATCTATATCGTTCGGGCATGCGCTCGTACACTGGCCGCAACCAACACAGAAAAGGCTCATATGGGTCATGCGAGTCAGATGATAGAACAAGGTGTCGTTAGGCATCTTCAGCAGACCGCCTTGATCTGCCCACATCATGAACTGCTCGCCAGTATGCCGGAAAGTATCCGTAAGAAATACACATTCATTACAATAGCAAACCGGGCATGCAACGCGG
>CAVRZU010000253.1:0-16324 GCA_963725365.1 uncultured delta proteobacterium
CAGTTATAACAGTTGACACAGGGAGCCAGTTTGTCTCCCCAGCGCCTCAAAGCTGTTGGTCTCGGCCCGATATTCAGCGAATTTCCTATCCCTGGCCTCGGTACGCACCGCAACCAGCTTCTTCACTGCTTCGCCCCTGCCGGCAGGAGTTTCATCCGTCTTCAAACCCGATTTTTGTAAGGCTTCCTCACCTTTTGCGGATACTGCTTCGATGAAAACACTGCCGTTGTCCGCGCCTATCGCACACAATCTCATGTCGACGTTATCAGACATCGGAAATTCACAGATCTTGCACGCGCCGGCGATATCGAAATCCGGCATGGAGGTCTTTCTGGCCAAGGCGTTCTCCAGGAAAAATTCCGATGTCCCACCCTGCTCCTGGAATTTGGCGAAATCAGTATTTTCATAGCGGCCGAGACAATCCATACCGATTAACAGGACGTTGTCGAGATTCACCTGCTTTAATTTAACGAGTTCAATCACAGCCCGAATCTCACAGGACCGCAGGACCATCGCAACCTTGCGGCGTGAGGGGCGCGAGGTAAGCGATGAGGCAATTTTTGCGCCGCTTACGGCAGCTATCGGGGCAAAAGAATCCATCTGCGCGGTATTGGCAGCAGAGGTAACGAGTGTAAGCCGGACCCCTTTCTTAGCCTGAGCCATAGGGACAAGGACGGCGTCAACCGCACCATTTTCAAGCATGCCTTTGAAAAATCCTGACAGATTCTTATTCAATTCGTCTTTTTTAAAAGGCAGTTTTGCACATTTAGGCATTTTCAGTCATCTCCCTGTCTTCAGACTGCCATTTGCCCCATATTTCGCAGGGGGCTTGGTCCAAGCTGTTTCAATTTTGCAGTCATGTCATCTGCGACTTCCTTCAGCATGTTTCCCTCACTGGCGGCGATCCACCGTAGCCAGAATCGCTCGTCACCGATCCCATACTGTTTGGAACCTCGGTGATCAGCGCCACTCGGCGCCGTGCCTTCAGGTTGCCATTGATGTAATGACAATCTCCAGGCCAGCATCCACCGATCAAGACACCATCGGCGCCATTGAGAAACGCCTTGAGGACGATTTGGGGTCGACCATGCCACTGCACATAACCCTGATAATCTTGATGTTGTGCGGGTATGAAAGACGGGAAATACCGGCAAGATCCGCTGCGGTATATGTGCACCAGTTACAAAAAAAGGCCACTATTCGGGGTTCAAACTCGCCCATCGCATAACTCCTTAATTGAGTAAAAGACCATCTATTTCCGCAAAGATCTGTTTATCGGTAAAGTGTCTAACCTTGGCTGCGCCGCTTGGACAAGCGCCGGCGCAGCTTCCACACCCTTTACAGATGGCGCTGTTGACCTCACTGATTCCAGCACGAGTATTAAATTCAATTGCCGAATAGGCACAGAGCCCGATACAAAGTTGACAACCGGAGCATATGTCAGGATCAATACTGGATATCATGGGCGGGGTCTCAACGTGCCCCGCGCAAGTCAACGCCAGGCATTCCGCCGCGGCTCCCTTCGCTTGGGCAACCGTGTCCGGGATATCCTTGGGACCCTGACAAGCGCCGGCCAGGAAGACTCCGCTCGTCGGGGTGGACACAGGCGCCAGCTTTGGATGCTCCTCCTGGAAAAACCCGTCCGAACCGATACCAATACCGAACCTCCGCATGACATCGGGTGCATCCGGCCTGGCTTCCATAGCGTTACAGAGAATGACCATCTCCACTTTGACCTCGATCAGCCGGTTGGAAAGAGTATCTTCTCCCTTAACGGTGAGGATACCGTTCTCGTCCTCAGTAATGGACCCGGCCTTACCGCGGATCATCTTGACTCCTTCGGCCTGGACCTTGCTGTAGAATTCCTCGTATCCCTTGCCAAAGCAGCGCATGTCGATATAGAAGTTATAGACCTCCGTATCGTGTCCGCATTTATCTTTCAGCAGATGCGCATACTTGAGGCCATACATGCAACAGGTGCGGGAGCAGTACTCATGGTAGTTCTTGTCGCGGCTGCCGACGCAATGGATAATCGCCACGCTCTTCGGCGCATCGGTGAACTTCAGCGGATCTTTCAGATCACGTTTCCTGAGCTTGCCGGATGTCGGTCCGGTTGCGTTGGAAAGACGCTCGAACTCCATATTGGTAAAGACGTTTCGGTACTTGCCGTAACCGTACTGGGTCATCTTGACCGGATTCATTGGATCGAAACCGGTGGCAATGATGATGGAACCGACATCCACGGCCTCCTTTTTATCGGTCATCTCATGGTCGATGGCGCCAGCTTTGCATTCATTGATACACAGATTGCACTCGCAGCAGCCACCACAATCCACGCAACGGGCCGCCTCTATCCTCGCCTGTTCCTCACTGAATCCCAGTTCGACTTCTTGGTAATTGTCTATGCGCTGTGCTGTCGAAAGGAAGGGCATCGCCGCGCGGGGCAAGGATTCGATCTTTTTCGGAATCGCCCTCCAGTCCCTCCCTTTCGGTTTGGCAGGTCTTTTTTCCGCAAGCTCCTCGCCAAGCATATATTTTTCAATCGAAACAGCCGCCTGCTGTCCCGCCGCCACTGCTTTGACGGCGTTGGAAGGGCCGGTGAACAGGCCGCCGCCGGCGAAGATGCCCGGAAAGCTTGTCTGATAGGTCACGGGATCGACAGCAACAGTCCCCCGGCTGGTCATTTGGACCCCTTCCGTGCCTTCCAGGAATTTCCCGCAGACCTGCTGACCGATGGCCGGTATAATCATGTCGCACTCGAGTTCAAATTCAGAACCCGGAATAGGGACAAATCTCCTTCTGCCGGATTGGTCCCGTTCCCCAAGCTTAATTCTGGCGCAACGAACCCCGGAAACCTTTCCACCTTCGGTCAGGATAGCAACAGGGTCCACCAGCATTTCGAATTTGACGCCTTCTTCCTCCGCTGCAAGGATCTCACTCTTCACGGCCGGCATCTCAGATCTTTTCCGTCCATAGAGTATCTTCACTTCGGAAGCGCCCTGCCTGATGGCTGCGCGGGACGCGTCGATGGCCACGTCGCCGCCGCCGATGACCACTACCTTCCTGCCGGTCCCGACTGGTTTCCTGAAATTGATAAGATTGAGATAATCGATGCCGTACAAGACGCCCTCGGCATTCCCGTTTTCGATGCTCATCTTAGTGCTTTTCAGCGCGACGTCGGCCAAATAGACAGCCTTAAATCCCTCATCGAATAGGCCGCCGACCGGACGGTCCTTCCCGATGGCCACGTTCAGTTGGATGTCCACGCCCAGCTTCCTGATATAGTCGATCTCCTGTTTGAGGATCTCAGGCGGCAACCGGAAGTCCGGGATACCGGAATGGAGCACGCCTCCGGCAAAGGGCGCTTCTTCGAATATAGTCGGATGATATCCTTTTTTAGCGAGGAAATACGCGGCTGAAAGCCCCGCCGGACCCGCGCCTATAATAGCCACCTTATCGCTTTCGGGCTTTTTATCAATTGCCGGCACTGGCAACGTGGCCCAATCAACCTGATCCGCGGCGAACCGTTTCAATTTGGAGATCGCAAGCGGGGAATCAATCACTCGCCTGCGACACGGGGCCTCGCAGGGGGCGGGGCAGATACGGCCGAGCGAGCCGGGAAGCGGCATTTTTTCCATGATCAGGCTGAGCGCTTCCTGATACTTTCCGACCTTGATCAGGGCTACAAACCCTTGAATATTAATGCCGGCTGGACAGTTCTGAACACACGGAGCGCGATCCTTTTTGTCAATCGCATAGCGGACCGGCACAGCCTGGGGGAAGGAGATATAGATTGCCTTGCGCATCTTTGTCCCGACATCCCACTCGTTCGGGGCCTCGACGGGACAGACCTTGGCGCAGTCGCCGCAACCGGTACAGCTTGTCCTTACATAACGGGCGCGCTGATTGACATTGACCTTAAAGTTGCCGATAAAACCATTGACACTCTCGACCTCGGCATTGGTCATAAGATGGATGTTTTTATCCTGGCCGACGGCCACCATCTTCGGTGTGCCGATACAGGCCGCGCAGTCCAGGGTTGGGAAGGTCTTGTCATATTGGAGCATGTGACCGCCAACGGTAGGCTGCCGTTCCACGAGATAGACCTGATTACCGGAGCTTGCGATATTCAGAGCGGCTTGCATGCCGGCAATACCGCCGCCGACCACCAGGGTGTTCGGATTGACCGAGAACCTGCCAGGGACGAGCGCGTTCTGGTTCGTGACCCGCATCAGGCCGGCCCGTACGACGACGATCGCCTTGGCCGTAGCGTCATCCTCGCTTTCCGTCACCCATGATCCATGTTCGCGAACACAGACCATATGGAAGGCCCGATAGGGATTCAACCCCGCCCTCTGGCACGCGGCACGGAAGGTTTTTTCATGCATGCGAGGCGAACAGGCGGCCACAATCACACGGGTGAGGTCTTGATACTTGATTTCCTTCTCGATGAGATCCTGTCCCGGATCCGACACATGAACAGATAATCTTTGGCTACTACGACACCCGGGAAGGTTTCTGCATATTCCGCCACTTCCTTCACTCTCACACGATAGGCGATGTTGACCCCGCAGTGGCAGATGAAAAACCCGATTCGCTCAGACACGACGGTCCTCCTGAAGAAAAGCTCGTATTGTTATTTCCTGTTTTGCCCTTGTGTATCCGACAAGCCAACCGACTGCAGAAGCAGTTCTGCTATATTCCTGACTTTTATCTTGTTTCCGACGCCAAGTTTTGCGACGGCCTCATTGAGCGTTCGGATGCAGTAAGGACACGCTGTGGCGACCACCTCCGCACCGGTCCCTATGGCCTCTTCGATCCGAATCTCCCCAAGACTTTCTTTGCCGGGGCTGTCCTTCCATGGCCCGCCACCGCCACCGCCGCAGCAGAAACTCCGCTCCCTGCTGTTCTGCATTTCAAACAGTGTAAGACCCGGAATTGATTCAAGGAGTCTCCGGGGCTCATCATATATGGAAGAATGCCTGCCAAGATAACAAGGGTCATGGTAGGTTACTTTGAGATCAAGCTTGTTGACGGGTTTGATGGCGCCCTCCCGAATGAGTTTATCCAGAAGCTGGGTCGAGTGAATATTGGCTATCTTCTTCAGCCCTTCATAGTTACTTCTGAATGAATTCAGACAGTGAGGAGAGATGGTCAAAATCTTGGAAACACCGGCCTCCAGAAACATCTTGGTATTTTTCCCGGTCAGATCGGCAACAACCTCCGAAGCTCCGATCTTATCGGCCAAGTCACCGCAGCAACTCTCCTTTGTTCCAAGAGTTCCATAGGAGACACCGGCGTGTTCGAGCAGGCGCAACAGAGCGATACCCGCCTTTTGGCCGGCTTTATCGACGCTCGTATCATAGGCAGTGGTACAGCATGTGAACAGGCAATACTCATGTTCTTTGGTATAGGTTGGCAGATTTGCGCCCTTGGCCCAATCCAGGCGGCTTTCCGTTTTTCCTCCCCAAGGGTTGCCGTTTTTCTTCAGACTCTTCATCGGTGTCTCAAAATATCCCGGCAGTAATCCGGCATCTACGACCTGGCGGCGGACAGATTTTATCAGATCAAGGATGCTGATGCCGCGGGGGCAGTGTTCGACACAACTGTTACAGGTTGCGCAGATCCGTGAGGCCTCATCGACCGATACGTTTGAGGATCTCTCCAGAGAGATATCGCGGAGGATCTTCCGGGGACTGTAGCCCGTAATCTCGCCATAGGGACAAACACTGGTGCAGGCGCCGCACTGCATACAACTCTGGAAAGTCTTACCGGCATCCTTCAAGATCGTGACCGGTCGACCAGAGAGTCTCGCAAAGCCTTTTGTTTAAGTGTTGTCAGGAAGATGGCTAAGGGCCTGTACATCAGGTGTGAGAGTTTACCGAACGGCAACATCAGACAGAGCATACCCGCACAGATTGCGACATGGATCACGTAGATGGTGTAGGTCATGATCGGGAGTCCGGCAAGCCGGGAGATATGGACCATGATACCGGTTACGGCAATGGTGACGATCAACACCAGGAAGAACAGATCGGTAAAATCCGAATACCGGTGTAGATTCTCCTCTTTTCTTGAAGCATCGACTATAAAGCATGGTGGTAGATGCTACCATCAGTGCGACGGTGGCGTAGTAGCCGAGCAACCGGGTCGGATGCCAGAAGGGATGGACAATATCAGTCTGGAAGGCAGAGAGGTACGCCATAACGAGGATTTCCATCGATACCCAGCCGGAGAACAGGAAGAGATGCCTCCACCAGGCACTACCGGGGCCGGTTCCACATTTTCTCCACCGCTTCTGGGTGAAGTAGTTGAGGAAGAACACGGGCGCCTGGGTTATATAGAGATGAAGCGGTATCTTCGTTCCCCGCATGATCCCCGAATACATGTGGATCGCATTTGAGAACAGCATCAAAAAGATAAGCCCGATCATGATCAGGTCACCCAGGTGGACCCAATGAACCGGTGCGAAGGTGGTGAGCTCCACGCGGCTGGTAACAACCGGCCCATGGAAGACCAGGAAAAGCGATATGACGAAGAGCGCTATGCCGAGAAAAGCAGCAGCCTCCTGTTTCGGCGACGTATAGAATCTTCTGGCGAGTCCCGTCCAGTCATACTGGGTCATCAACCAGCGGCGAGTGGCCATCATAGTCTCGGCCGGCTCGGCTCCCCGGGGACAGTCGGTATTGCAGTCACCACAATAATAACAAAGCCACGGTTCCGGAGATTCCAAGAGCTTATCTCTCAGGCCGAGCTGGAGATAGCGATAAATTTTTCGAGGAAACGTGTTTTCCCCGGTAGATAAAGGACATGCGGATGCACAGTTGCCACATTGCATGCAGGCCTCTATATCCCTGGCCCCAAGCCTCTTGACCTCACTGTACAAGTCCTCGTTTATATTGTTTTTCTGCACAAGCTTCCTCTTGAACTTCACACAGTATCCTTAATCTTCGCTTTCCTGGTTCCATGCCTTCTTCATCGCCTTGTCAAAGTGGCACTCCGCACAATCATAGTCCCGGTCGCAAAGCTTGAAATTCACCACCTTGGCTCTCATCCAGACGCATTCTTTTTCACCCGAGTCGAGAGCAGGCGAGGCGCAATTCTTTTTGCGCTGATCGTGACGCATACGAGGAATCTCCGCTACCCGTATAGGCAATAGCTGTGCCAGAGGGAGTTGCTGGTTGGCGAGTTTCGGGTCGGGGTGTTGCCGGCTGCGGGTTGGCGGGGCAGCGCGATGGTGAGCGCTTTTGCAAAATGGGGGAAGACCCCTTTAGGACCGGTGCAGGTAAGAGATTATTTGTCTATATTTGAACATGTTGTATAAAATTTAATCAACTCGCATTGGCAATTTTCATAACCCTCAAAGCGAGGGGGAATGTTTGTCCTGTGCCCTCTCTTCCCTCACCCCGGGGCGGTTACCCAAGGCTTTCTTGTTCAGCCCCTTCAGGGAACAGTATTGCTAATAACCCGCTGTTGCCTCTCGACCGATTTTTCTGTATAAATATTATACACTGTGATTCTTCCACCCGGGGCATTCTTCCTTTCGTTTCCTCGCAGGTCTACAGAGGCGGTGGAACCGCCAGCCGGATTTGATGCAGATTCATTCGAGGCAGATTCAATGAAAAAACAGATTAGAATCGGCATAATCGGAGGGGGGAACCGCTGCAAGGCATTCCTGGAGATGTTCGATGCCCGGCGGTTCCCGAAGCTCGCAGCACAAATCGTAGCGGTTGCCGATCCAGATCTGGATGCCCCGGGCATCCGCTTGGCGCGCGAGAAGGATATTTTTGTCACGCGGAACTATAAAGACTTCTACAAGATCAAGAGCCTGGATCTTGTCATCGAACTTACCGGCGAGGCGGAGCTATTGGAGGATTTTCTCAAGCACAAGCCTGCCAGAGTGCGTGTTCTGGAAGCCGCGATATCGAGAATTTTCGGCGATGTGCTCAGACTTAGCGAGGAGTACCAGTTCACCAGACGCCAGATCGACCTGGTTGAAGGTATTATGGACAGCCTTTTCATCGGTCTGCGTGACTGGGTAGTGATAATGCAGCCGGATTTGAAGGTGCTCCGACACCAATGAGGCGTTCCTGGAAGCGGTTCGGACGAGCAAAGACGATGTGACCGGCAAATATTGCTACGAAGCGGCTTTCGGTTTGAAAGGGTGCTGCCGTGGGGATGGATTTGATTGTCCTGTGGCGCGCTGTCTGGAGACGGGAAATGTCGCCCATGCGATACTGGAGGGTCCTGACCCCGATTCCGGCCGGTATCGAGAGATCACGGCAGTGCCGTTAAAAGCGGCCGGGGGGCGAGTCGAATTGATTGTCGAGATATTTCGGGACATCACCGACGAGCTCGAAAAGAAGGTAGAACAGAAAATTTTAACTTTAAAAAAGGACCTTATGCGGCTTGTTTATGATGAGAAGATGATTTCTCTGGGCAAGCTGGCGGCAAGTGCGGTTCACGAGATAAACAATCCGCTGTCCGGGATAAACGCGCTGGCGCGCCTTATGGGGCAGGAACTCGAATCCGGGGAAATCGACGCAGCGGCCAAGGATAAATTCATCTATTACCTGAGCCTTATCGATTCGGAATCCGCCCGATGCAGCGGTATTGTGAGAGACCTGCTCCATTTTGCGCGGCAGACCAGGGGAATTCGCAGCGAGTTTCAGTTGAACGAGTTGATTGAAAAAGCGGTGCATTTTGTCCGTTTTCGACTCGATTCACAAAAAATAGAGGCGCGAACGGAACTGGACCCCGGCCTTCCACCGATGATGGGAGATCAAAGCAAGGTGGAGCAATGCCTTTTGAATCTCATTTTCAACGCCATCGATGCAATGCCCGATGGTGGCGAGCTTGCGCTCAGGACCTCCCTGGACCATCGGTCTGGATTGCAGATCCGTCTCGATGTGGCCGATAGCGGGGTCGGCATCCCCGAAGAGATCATTCCCCTTATCTTCGAGCCTTTCTATTCGACAAAGACCCATGACAGGGGTGTAGGACTGGGGCTTGCGGTGGTTTACGGCATAGTCAAGGAACATGGGGGATCGGTATACGTTAAGAAAAGTGAAGAAGGGGAAGGGGCGCATTTCATTGTCAGGTTTCCAGTTGACGGGCCGGTCGATGAGACGTGCAATTGATTTGTCAAAAGAGAAGGTGGTTCCATGCCCGAAAAGATTCAAATTCTTGTCGTCGATGATGAATTGATTGTGCGTGAGTCCCTGGTGGGATGGATGAAGCGGGCTGGACACAACGTGGATGCAGCTTCCGGGGGCCGGCAGGCGCTGGAAATGATCGGCCGCAAAGAATATGACCTGGTTTTCCTGGATATTAGGATGCCCGACCTCAGCGGTTTGGAAGCATTGAAAAACATCAAGACGGCCAATCCGCATGTCCTTGTGGTAATGATAACGGCATACGCTTCCGTGGAGACTGCGATAGAAGCGATGAAAAGCGGGGCCGACGATTTCCTGATGAAGCCCTTTCAACCGGAGCAGTTAAAGCTGCTGATCGAAAAACTCCTCAATCAAAAAAAGCTGGTGGAAGAAAATATCTCTCTTCGCAACCAGATACAGGACCGTTCGCGCTATCAGGACCTGATAGGCGCTTCCGGATGTATCGAGACGCCTTTTTTCTTTTATTGACCAGGTGGCAGAGGTGGATTCGCCAATCCTGCTCGGGGGGGAAACGGGAACAGGCAAGGAATTGGTGGCTAAAGCAATACACGCGCGCAGCAACCGCCGGTACGGACCGTTTATTGCCATAAACTGCGGAGGGTTTACAGATAGCCTGCTGGAAAGCGAGTTGTTCGGCCATGAGGCAGGCTCGTTCACCGGGGCGACCCGAACGCAGATAGGCCGGCTGGAGATGGCTAAGGGTGGCACGCTGTTTCTGGATGAAATAGGCGAGATCCCTCTAAAGATGCAGGTCGATTTGCTCCGGGTGCTCCAGGAGAAAACTATACACAGAGTGGGAGGAAACAAGGAAATAAGCCTGGACTTCCGGCTGATCTCAGCTACACATCAGGATTTGTTAAAAAAGGTGTCCAGAGATCAATTCCGTAATGACTTTTATTTCAGGCTCAAGGTGATAGAGATTGAAATTCCGCCCTTAAGAAACCGTAAAGAAGACATCCCTGCTTTGGCAGAGCATTTTGTGCAAAGATTCCGCTGCGAAACAAACAAGCAGGTTAAAGGCTTCAGAGACGAGGCAATGGCGCTCCTGCAATCGTACGATTGGCCCGGTAATGTCAGGGAACTGGAAAATACCATAGAAAGGGCGGTTGTGCTCTCAAAGAGCACATATCTAAAGAAGGAGGACTTCGCCTTTCTGTTCAGGGTCCTCCCCGAGGAAACAGGAGGATCGGTCTCGATGCGCGAGGTCGAAAGGCTCCATATCGAACGTATCTCAAAGGTTGCCGCTGGAATATTTCCAGGGCGGCGACCCTTTTGGAAATGAACCGCGTTACCCTGCATCACAAGATCAAGAAGTTTGATTTGAGGCCGGAGGGATAGACAAGTTTCATGCCTTCACGCTTGCGGGAAGTTCTATTTTGAATACCGTGCCTTTCCCCGGTTCACTCTCGACGCGTATGGCTCCTTTATGCCGGTGGATGATTCCGAAAGTTGTGGAAAGCCCAAGTCCGGTTCCCTTTCCTTCTATTTTTGTTGTGAAGAATGGATCGAAAATATAGGGAAGGTCATCCTCGGAAATCCCGCATCCCGTGTCCCTCACTATGATATAAATCATTCTTTTTACGGGATTGAAAGAGCTTTCGAAGGTCAGTACCCCGCCTTCGGGCATCGCGTCGCAGGCATTGAAAATGATATTTATCAGGCACTGCTGGAGTTGATTGAAGTCGCCCAGAATCGCAGGGATTTCCCCGGCAAGGTTCGTTTCGACCCGGATATTCTGAAGCGCCAATTTGTGCCCGCTAAGGCTTATGCACTTGTTCAAGAGCTCGTTTATGTCCACTGAACTGGGTTCGAGTCCTGATTTCCTGGAAAAGGAAAGCAGATTGGAGACAATCTTTGAGCAGCGTTCCAGTTCGCTTTGCATCAGTGATAGGTAACCCTGAAACTTTGCGACCGAATCCCCTGGAAGGCCGCCGCTCGAGAGGATTCTGCTCATGAGTTTGGCGTAATTCAAAATGCCGGTCAAAGGATTATTGATTTCATGGACCACGCTGGCGGCGAGTTTTCCCAGTGAAATCATTTTGTCCTGGTGCAGCATTCTCGCCTGATCGGCTGCCTGTTCGATGAGCCTGCGGACTTCTCGCAGGTCACGAAAAAATCCTACTATGCCGATTTGCCGGTCGTCATCGAACAAAACGGAGGCGGACATCTGAACTGGAATCCTCGCCCCGCCTTTGTCCACCATGGACGTCTCAAAAAGAAAGAGCCGGTTTTTCCCCCCGAATACATCAGAATAGAGAGCGGAGCGTACTTTTTCCCCCTCTCTTTGAGAAAAGAATGCGTGGAGTTGCTTTTTGCGTATTACATCATCTTTATGGTAGCCGAGAATTTGTTCCATGCTGCGGTTGAACACGATAACCTTTTCATGCTCATCACAGGCGATGATCCCGTCGATGGAACTGTCAATGAGGTTTTTCTGGAAGAGAAAAGTTTTGGCCAATTCCTCGGATGTCTCCATCCAGCGCTGTTCGAGAATGTCGGTATAGTCCTTGAGTTCCTTGCGGTTGGAGTACCTCTGCCCGGCGCGCTCGATCGCCACAGTCAGAGCATCATCGCGAACGGGCTTTGTGATAAAATCCGATGCACCGAGTTGAAGCGCGCGGATAGCCAAATCTGTTTCGCTGAATGCGGTGATGACAATGACCTCGATGTCGGGGTAGGTATCATTTGACCCTGCGGAGCACCTCGATGCCGTCCATGCCCGGCATGTGGATATCCGTGATGATAATCTGGGGAGCTTCCTTTGCACAGGCTCTAAGGCCTTGATCACCATCAGGGGCGTCCACCACCAGATAGCCGTCCTCTTGTAAAGAAAGAGCAATCATTTTGCGGACAGCCTCATCGTCATCAATAAGAAGAATCTTCCATGAATTCCCGCTCATTTTGATGCCTTTTAGCCACTAAGGTGTTCTTATAATTGTTTCACAAAATTGATAAGAAAATCAAATCCTGGTCCGGGATTGAGTGGATAGGCTCGATCTGTGTTTTCGGTATGCCAGACGCCATTGTAGCCGAACTACAACCGGATTGTCAGAGTAATGTGCATTTTGCGCCATATTATTCCCTAATTCTTCGTTGCCTGTGTGACCATTTCCCTTCGAGGTTTGTATGTATAGGTAGTGGTATGATCGTTTTTGGCATTCAATCACGGTCGGTGGGAGCCATGAGAGAGCCGTGCCCCCGTATCTCGCATGTTCCTGCTTAATAGAGATCTTCGGAATGACTCCTCGCCGAAGATCCAGCCACCATCCTCGATTTGGGCGGCGCCAAGTTCTTTTTGGGACCGGCCCTTTTCACACTGGCCCCTGACCCAATGCGGTTGATACTTTAGCCCAATTATTCCCACGCGATTTACAACCCGTACGCAATCCGGCGATTTCTTCGAGGGGCCACGGTCGATCTTGAGCCGCGGAGCCGCGAGAAAAGAGAGAATAGGGCTATTTTATCCCTTTTGTTTTTCTTCGCGCCTTCGCGTGATAACTCCCGCCGTAAGTCAACGGCATTTCTGTAGACCGGAATTGTGATAACGGAATTGTAATTAAGTGGCGGCCGGGTTGCTAATCTGTTATAGAAACATCAAGGAATTCAGGGTCAAAGGCATTTGAAGCGGGGGAAATCAGGTGATCGGCCAAAATCGAACCTCGAAATTCGATAAATTTCGCTTGGGGTGCGAAGTTTTGTTCCAGTCGCCCCCCGCGTGGTTTCGCTCTGGACGGCTTGGTCTTTTGGCAAATCAGGCCTCTGTCAGCAAGTCTTTGCAAAGCGTCAAGAATTTGGTTATTGGCGCAGGCGGAAACCTGAGCTGCATATTTTCGCCCCAACATGGATATTTTTCAGAAAAACAAGCAAATATGATTGAATCGGCCCACCGGCTCGACCCTGAGACCGGGGTCCCGGTGGTGAGCCTCTACGCCGAAGCCCGTGAACCCTCTCTGGAAGCCCTCAAAGCAATCGACGTACTGTTGATCGATCTGCAGGATGTGGGTACTCGTGTTTATACGTACACCGCCACGATCGGCCTTTGCCTGGAAGCTGCGGCGCGGGCAGGCGTAAAAGTTGCGGTTTTGGACAGACCTAATCCAATAAATGGTACAGAAATTGAAGGTAACGTGGTCGAACCTGCATTTCGCTCCTTTGTGGGAAGATACACGGTCCCTATGAGACATGGGTTGACCATAGCGGAATTTGCACGGTTGGTCTGCACTGAAAAAAATATCGACTGCGACCTGGAAATTGTTTCGATGAAGGGATGGAGCCGGGGCAGCGGCTTCGATGACCTTGGCCTTCACTGGGTCTATCCCTCCCCCAACATGCCGACCTGGGAGACGGCGTTGCTCTACCCCGGCATGGTGCTTCTGGAGGGTACCAATATCAGCGAGGGACGTGGCACAACAATGCCCTTCCAGATTTTCGGAGCGCCTTTTCTGAACGGGAAAAGGCTTTTGGAAGAGCTAAGCGATCAAGTTTTGGAAGGAGTGACTTTACGCCCTGTTGCGTATGAGCCTGCTTTCGATAAGTACAAGGGGCAGCCCTGCTATGGGTTCCAGGTACACATAACGGACAAACGGAGATTGAAGCCTTACAAGATTGGGCTTGCCCTTTTACGGGCGCTCAGCCTGACGCATCCGGACCATTTCAAATGGATTGGTCCTCCTTATGAGTACGAACTTGAAAAAATGCCGATAGATATCCTTATCGGAAGCAATACCATACGGCGGAGGGTCGAGCAGGGCAGAACATCGACAGGATAGAATCGAGCTGGGAACAGGATCAATTGGGGCAATACCGGGAAAACCGCAAACCTATTTGCTCTATTAGCAGCAGGCAGTGAATGGAAGCAAATAACTCGCTCACCCGTCACTGCCCACTGCCGGCGGATTAATGAAGGAGCAGTTTACCGAACCTGTTCCAGCGGATAAAGCTCTCGGAGGGGTCGAAAGTGAATGCGCCTTCCTGTCGCCAGGACCAGTAAATGATAAAGGCTTCACCGACTAGGTCGCCATCGCCTACGAAGCCCCAGAAACGACTGTCATGGCTGTGGTCCCGGTTATCTCCCATAACGAAGTAGCTGTGAGGAGGAACGACGACAGGTCCGAAATTGTCCCTTGCACCCGGCACCAGGTTCTGATCGTCGTAATAGCCGAAAGGGTCATTTAGTGGTTCGTCATTGATGTAGATTTTCTTATTGATTATTTGAACCTTTTGAAAAGGCAGTCCGATTACTCTTTTGATGTAATCTTTGGAGCGGTCGTTTGGATAGCGGAAACGACAATATCAAACTGTTTGGGGGATTTGACCGCAATAATCTCTTTGTTGACAATAGGGACCCTGATACCGTAAATGAACTTGTTGACAAGGATATGGTCTCCGACGAGCAGTGTCGGCTCCATGGATCCCGACGGGATTTTAAATGCCTGAACGACAAAAGCGCGAATGAAAAGGGCGAGGATCACTGCTATGATTATGGCTTCACTATACTCACGAACAAGGCTTTTACGTCTGATTCTGTCGCCCTGGGTTTCAACTGCGTTTTTCAACGTCGAGCTCCTTTGATGGAGTTATTAACATAAATTTTTCATACTAAATTCTTTTTTTGATTATTTTCAACGGAAGAAGTTAGACACTGAGCTCCGTTCGCCAGGCAGTTACGCTTCGCAATATAAACCAGTGAAATGGTTTAATATGCTTTCTTTATTCTCAAAATCACAAAATCTCATGGGCCTGGACATAGGCTCCCACTGCGTGAAGCTCTTGCAGGCCAACACCGCCAATATCCAAGCCCAGGCTCTTGTGCATGGGCATTGCGCCTCTGCCCCGCGAAGCGTTCAATGAGGGAAGAGTGGCCAAACCCGAGGTCGTGGCTGATGCCATACGCACGCTCGCAAATCATCTGAAGATCAAGGGCAGGGGGGTAGCGGTCTCAATTTCGGGCTACGACGTAATGATCAAGAAGATAGAACTGCCCACCATGACCGAAGATGAACTGTCGGCGAGGATGCATTCGGAACTCGGCCAGTATATTCCATACAATATCGATGAGGTCGATATTGACTATCAGGTAATCGACATTTCCAAAGACCGTCCCAATTTCATGGATGTTTTGCTTGTTGCCGCAGAAAAAGGAATCTGTGGCCGATTTTGACAATCTCCTGAAACTTTCAGGATTGCTCGCTGTGGTCGAAGGGGCTAAACCACCGCGACCATGCCGAGACGATGACCTTTCAGGCCGGCTACCAGGTAGCCGGGCCGCCTTCGGTGCGCCAACAATCCGTGAGCCGCCACCAGCTCAACCGCATCGCCAAAGCCAACGAGATTCTGGAAAAGACCCCCAATGGCTACATCCTGCAGCAGTTTGACAATCCCGCCAACCCTGCGATTCACCTGGCCACTACCGGGCCCGAGATATGGAACGATACCGACGGCGCGGCCGACATTCTTATTTCCGGGGTCGGGACGGGCGGCACGATCACCGGCGTGGCGAATTTCATCAAACCCAAGAAGCCTTCGTTTAAAGCCATCGCCGTTGAACCGACCGACAGCCCGGTGCTCTCCGGCGGCAAGCCCGGCCCGCACAAGATTCAAGTAAACGTCACTTTGGTAATTGGATTTTGCCGGAATGCGGAAGGCAACATGAAGCCCCCATCTTGAGCTGGATTGCAAGTGCTATTGCTGCCTCTGCCAGGTCTCACCACTGTCGGAAGTGGTCCAGCGTTCAGCATTCGAGGTTGAGATTCTCCCATGCTGGGGGTCGGCGAACTGAATGCGAATAATGTCTCCCGTAAGGCCAGCGGCAGCAGTGCTTGGGGTTACGCGGATCCAGTGATTGCCACCATCCGACGTGTGATACAAAACGCCGCTGCTCCCACCGGCCCAAACTTCCGGCCCAAGGGCGGCTACGGCGCGGAATGCTGCATTAGGATCGACCGCAACCTCGGCTTTCTGATTCGCCGGATGAGTGTTAGCCTGCCCCTCGTTTAGAGTTGGATTAACGTTCTCCCAGGTATTTCCGCCGTCGAAGGAGCGTTGCAATACGCCGGAGGAAGTCACTGTCCAGAGCGGTAAAGCGCGCGACATGAGAGATGGCGAGGTTTGCAGGGGACTGGCGGACGCCAAGGACGTGGGAGCGTTGC
>CAVRZU010000254.1:0-34064 GCA_963725365.1 uncultured delta proteobacterium
CACGGTCCAGGAACCCTGTAATGCTCCCTGAAATTGAGAGCGATGAGTCCGAAACGGCAGTCTTGACATCCCTTAGAGTGATTTGGTCCCCGTCTATCTCGAACATGCCGGAGTTAAGGGTGAGCGGGCTGTTTAACCTTTTGTCGTTAAGCACGACATGGTCTATCGAACCGCTTGCTTTTAAAACCCATTTGGATTGGTCCGCCGGCGGGCCGGTGAACTTGAAGGAGTCAAAAGCGAGCAACCCTTGTGGCGGGGTTTCCATGAAGTTCTTCACGTATTCATGCGTTTTCAGGATTGGACCCAGCAAGTCCATGGAAATAATGGACCTCGCCTGAGAGTTTATCTCCATAACTTTGGCCTCGCCCCAGTCATAGCTAAGATCAACCCGGTCGAAACTCGAGCTTCCACTCTTTGCGGCCAAAGATTCTATGGAAACTTTCGTTTTTCCCAGAAAGAAAGAAGCGCCTTTGAGCTCAACAGGATCGGGAAGGCGGCCATATCGGCCAAATATCTGGAACGGGCCGGTCTCCACTCTCACGGTGAGTGCGTGCAGCTTCTCGCCAATTATTAGCCTTCCCTGTGCTTTGCCCGTCACATCCTTGATTCGCGCCAGTTCCTGCCGGCAGACCGGACTTTCTACGACGCGGTCGAGGACCTCGGGTAGCTCGGAAAGATCTGCCGTGATTGGGAGATCGAGGTGAAAAGTCCGGTCCTCCCGCGGCAACCCGATTCTTAGTTCTCCCCCGCTTGTCGAAGAACCCCGAGTTTGGCCAGAGAGGTTTGTGGCGCTCAGTACTCCGCCCTCAATCGATACGTTCCCGCTGACCTTGGAGACGAGCAGATCCGCTTTTGGGGCAAAAACGATTCCTTTTTCGATCGAACCTTTTATGCTGAGGTTTTCCGGCTTCATTAAATCATGAATATTGTTTGCGCGTGCACTGAAAAGGATCTCCGGTACCTGCCCCTCCCTGATGATTTCAAAAATGTGCCGGATGACCTTGTCTTCCTTCATCATTGCAAGCAAGGCGTTGTGTACCGTGGCTACATCGGTCTCCCGCCCTTCCACGTTCAGAATTACGCTTTGATCGCTCTGTTTTCGAGTGAAGTTTCCAGTGAGATTTAAACGCGGATAATCGAATTGAAAATGCGAAACGGCAATATCGATGCCGCTGGAGTCAATGTTTAATGAGCCTGCCAGCGAGCCGTTGCTCCATACCATGTGTTGCCGGTCCCCCTCCTTTGAAGACGCAGGAGTAGAGGTGGAAGTGGAGAGGGGGCCTGGCGGATTTTGTGCCCCGCCTTCGAGAGCAAAACGCGGGATCGAAGCTGTGAAGTCTGCCCGAGCGCTTTCGGGGCCGCTGGAGGAAAGGGTGAGATGCAGATCTATGTGTGAATCGCCGATGCTGTCCGAGGTGGAGTTATTCAGGTATTTTATCAGGTCTCCGGGGTTGCCTCCGGTTAAGCTCAATTCCGCCGAACTCATTAGAGTGCCAAGATCAACCCGGCCGCTCAAGGACAGGGCTTGCCACAGGTTGGACCTGCCACTGGTCAACTCGAAATCGACCATTTGGGCATGAACTGAACTCTTCAGGTCAACCTCTTCGAAAAAGAAGGTTCGGTCTTGCCCGCAGTAGAGCTCCAGTCCGCCGTTGCGAGCGTCTATGACGACGTCCGGGATTAAAGCTGTGAGTAGCGCCTTGAACTGCGAAGCGCTTTCCTGGAGGAGCACAAGCCGCTGGGAAACGGACTTTGCCGGGTCCTCGGACATATGCTCCGGCAGCCTGGCAGAGATCATCGGATTAAGAAGATCTATTTGGGAAGGTGCGAATTTGCCTTCAAAAAGAGGCAAAACCTTCGGATGAACGACCACCGTCTCGACAGATGCTGTAAGGGTCTCGGGAATGGTCGTTCTGACACCGTATAAAATCAGCCGGGGAAGGGGTAGAAAACTAATCTTGATGCGCTCGGAGCGGATATGGTAGCGTGCCTCGATCCCGCTCGCCAGGTTTTGGCCTATAGCGTCGGTATCGTAGAAATATGGGAGGAGCGCCGCCGCGGCGGCAAGCAAAAAGATGAGAATTCCTGCCCCGCAGGCCCCCCGAATAAGTATCTTTCCGGCTTTGTTCATAAAGCTCTCTTGACATGTAATCTGCCAACCAGAGGTTGGACGGATCAAATCCGCAGGCTATAAATCATGAAAGATTAGCAATTCGAAAAGCATAGGGCAAGAGGGGGATTGTAAAACAGTCGTCAGTGGCCAGTGGTCAGTTGTCAGGAAGGCTAATCTTGCGGCGGTTCGACAGCCCCATCGCCTAGAAATTCATCTCGATGTTACCTCGAAGATTGACGGGACCATATCCGAAAAGGGCATTAAGGTGGTGCAGAAAGGCATGGCCGCCTTCTCTTTTCCAGGTGGCCTCCACCTCCTTGCTGATCTCGAGGTAGAAAGCCCGCATCTCGGCAACCGTAACAGGTTTTTTTCGTCCATCTTCGGCATACCGGGAAATCAGGTCAAGCCACGTTTGGCTGACACCCATGATGAAATAAGGCCACGCTTTTTGGAGGGGAGGAGACCAGTTCTTGTCGCTGGTGGCATCTATACCGGGCCGGCCGATCATGTGGGTATCGTCCTGGGAAACCCTGAGAATCAGGCCATCTGCTTTCAATTGATCAAGAAGAGCGCTGGAATCGATGTCGGCATAAATTTTTCGGGCTTTAGCCGCAGTCGTGTAGAAGATGAAACTGAACCGGTGTCCAGCCTCATCTCGAGCTGCTCTCCTGTGAAATCGCCAAAGCAGGATATCCTTTCCGTCTCGGACCAGTACGGGTCCTATGATCCTGTGGGCGATAAGCAAATCGGCATCCAGTGCGAGCTCTTCATCCTGTGGCCAGTCGATCTTAAAACTGTCATACCACCAACCGTTTTCCACATTCACAGCAGCGGCTCCCGCGTCCTGAAGCTTCATCCCGCCAACTGATGCGCAGCCGGCCATAGCCAAAATTACCAGGCACCCAGCCGGAACCATGATCCAAATCGCCGCACGTCTCAGTTTCAAGCCGATCATCCATTTATCAACATAAAGGCTTCGTATGTTACGAGCACAAGGTAAAGAAAGGGCAGGAAAGACATTATGGTAAAGATCCTGATCCTGCCTTGCCAAAGGTAATAGTTCTTGAGAATCAGCAGTGTGGTCAGGCCAAAGGCGGTCATGAACCACTTGATCATTATGAATTGAAAGGGACCCAGCCTAAGAAAAAAATCCATCACTGGATTCAATTCACCAATATTATCCGAAACCAGCCTCAGCGTGAAAAAAGCGTCCGCTAGTGAAAGGACCAGGGTAGAAACCAGAAGAATAACCGAAGAACCGCTGTAGAGGTCCACAAAGAAGAACTTGCGGGAATCTTCCTTTCGGCGGTAGAGACTCCTCGATCCAACGAGGCTTCGAAAGGTGAAAGGCGAGGTGGGAGTAGCGCGGCGGTCCTTGCGCGAACGCCTCTCCTGAACTAATTTAGTCTCATTCATGCTCCGTTTCTCCGGTACGGACTGAATAGCCGCAGAATAAAACTCCCCTTCGTGGACTCTATCGGCAAGCCGGCCCTGCTTCATGAGCACTAAATAGCCGATAGCGCACCTACTAATAATGCTCACATGAGGAATAGATCGCAAGAGGGTCGCAGGGGGCCTCACGCGAAGACGCGAAGAAGAAAAGTGATGAAATGGAAGTCATAAAAAGAGCAATTCTGCCGGAAAGCAGTTTTTGGCTCTTTTTAATCCTCCGGCAGAAGTGAGACAATCCCGCATTCTTTCTTTTCTTCGCGCCTTTGCGTGAGAATAATTGAGCTACAGCCGGGCCACGCCATTACGCCGGCCCGGTCCCTTTTCTGCTGTTTGCACGCGTACCGGAAGCCCTTGGATGCCTGTTGAAGCGATGGTTTGGCGTTCTTTCATGAGTTTGCGGTTTTCCGCCTGTGCGTGGGGCCCCTTTGGATTTACCCCCGAACGCTTGAGAAGGTTCCAGGCCGGGAATAACATGGACCACCAGGTTTTTACCAGTATAGCGTTCGATTCGGTCCAGGTAGGGGAAGTCAGCGCGCGAGACAAGCGAAATAGCAATCCCCGACTGCATTGCACGCCCGGTTCGGCCGATGCGGTTTACGTAGTCTTCAGCAGACCTGGGCAGGTCGAAGTTTATGACGTGGCTGATGCCCGTTATGTCTATTCCCCGAGCGGCCACATCGGTTGCCACCAGTATCCTGATCTTGCCCCGCCGCATGTTGTCCATGGTGCGATTGCGGGCGTTCTGCGTCATGTCGCCATGAAGGGCGGCAACCCCTAAACCTTCGGTCCTGAGTTCTCCGGCAAGGCTGTCGGCGTCCCTTTTGGTTGCGGTAAACACGATGGCCCTCTTTAGTTCGGCATCAAAACACAGATGCCGCAGAAGACGGTTCTTGTGCTGGAGGCCGTCCGCAATATGGAGCCGCTGCTCTATTTTATCGTGTGTTATCTTACCCTGCGACAGTTCCACACGGTCGGGGTCCTTCATGAATTTTTGCCCAAGCTTGGTCGATGCCGCATCCATCGTAGCGGCGAACAGCAGGGTCTGGCAGCTCTCCGGCATGGCGTCCGATACAAATTCCACATCATCTATAAAGCCCATGTCGAGCATGCGGTCGGCTTCGTCCAGGACAAACAGTTCAACATTTGATAGATTTATCCGGCCGCGCCAGATGTGGTCGATCAGCCTGCCGGGGGTCGCGATGATCATATCCGGCGACTGGGCCAGCGCTCTTATCTGGTCTCCGAAAGGCATGCCGCCGTATATGGCGACACTGTTAACCTTGAGGTATCTTCCGTAAGTGCGCGTCGCCCTGGAGATCTGCTCGGCAAGCTCACGGGTAGGCGTAAGAACCAGGACGCGCAATCCTTTCTTGGCGGGATCGTCAAAGAGCCTTTGCAGGGCTGGCAGAACGAATGCGGCCGTTTTGCCGGTACCCGTATTTGCCGAAGCGATCAGGTCCCGGCCTGAAAGTGCCTTTGGAATGGCCTGTTGCTGAATGGGAGTTGGATTTTCATGGCCGCATTGGGCCAGAGCCTTGAGAATTGGCGGAGCGAGTTGCATTTGGTCAAAGAGCATGAAGTTTTTAATTCCTTAGTTGTTTCCAGCGAAGCAGAAACGGTTAGAGACATAATTCAGCGGCGCCGAACCAATGGGCTCACAGGAGCACATATGTGAGCCGGCACAAAAATCATCGTCGCCAACCGATATGCTGTGCAAAAAGAAAATATGCTGAGTGCAAAGAGGCTAGTGATCGATGGGACTAGACGGCAGGCCGGAAAGAGCGGAAGTTCCTGGTCATGGACGTCATAAAAGCTCGAATAGCTGCCCATGATACACGATAAATTCAAAATGGCAATTATGAATTAAGTAGGTAAATAGTCTTTCCGATAATTATTGGAATGGATTCCGCCATTTATTTGCGTCTGCCGCAAAAAAATGGAACCTTTTTGCTCGACGGTTGTCTATAGAAGGAAAGACACTCATAATCAACGAATTGACGGTTTCACATCGCAAATGGAGGGGCAAGATGATCATCTTTTGGCGAGGATGGGGGTGGTTTGTATTTTTTGGGACGTTTGCGTGGCTCTTTGGCATTTTGGGAATCACGATGGGGACGGGTTTTTACGAGCCGGACAGGGCAACGGCCGATGCGTCGGTCAACCGTATGTTTGCCCTTGCGTTTGCACTGTCGGCGGTGAGCGTTTTCCTCATTGCGCGATACCGGAACAGCAGATCCCGCAAAGTCGCCGATCCGGGCACCGGTGAGATTCATTTGGTTCCCAATGTCGATGAGTTCATGTTTATCCGCATGAAATACTGGACGCCTGTCCTTGTGGCCGCTGCCGCCGGTATGTTGATTAAATCGTTTTTTGAATAAGCTGCTGAAGCGTATGATCGTGTATGAGGAGGATTTCCATGAAGAAGGTATATCCCTTTTTCTTAAGCCTTTGCTTGTCTTGTCTCCTTTGTATCCCAATCGGCACGGCATCTTTCGCCCAATCCGGTAAGACTCTCAATCACCACTGGGTTCAAGACGATTTAATCGGCGTTGAAACTATCGTCAAAATGTCTCCCACGGAAGATCTGAACTTTGACAAACTCAAAATGAACCTCGAAGGATCGTGGACCATCGATGATCACAACCTGGGCTTTGGCGGCCATGAGATCAGGATTGGCAAGGGGTTTGGATATACTTCCGTCTATCTTGACATTCTTGCGTTCAAGGGAAAAACAGCCCTTTACGAAATCTCCGTTCATGGCGGAGACGAATGGCCTTCGATGCGGAAGAAAATAATTAAGACTTGGACCGGACACGGTGGGCCGGCCTTTCGAGAAGACGGCGCTAAATTATATTCTCAAGGCAGATTCGATGCAGTGTTTGAAGCATACTGCCGGGCCGTTGCATCCGAACTTGGCGAAATGCAAGCCGTGGATGTGCCTGTTGATATCAGGAAGGCCTATGAATACTTGACTTCTCCCATGAACAACTCCCGCGTGGGAATTGGGATCTGCGGTTTAGGAGGATCTGTTCTGGAAGGAGAAACTTCAATCGATGCACTTGTGAAAGCGCAGAGAATGGATATCATCGAAAATGTATTAAGAGGCTATAATCCGGGAGGGAGGGTCTTTGCAGCCATTGCCCTGTTGCAAATGGAAAAGCGCGGGGAGAAGTTGGCTCCGGATGTAAAAAAGACCATAGAGAAGGTGAGAGGGCTTGACGTTCCTATTGCAACCTGTTCGGGATGCATAGTCAGGTCCGGCTTAACGGCAAAAGACGTCATCGAAACCTTTGTTAAGGAATGAGGCCTTCGCTTCGAGCGGAATCATCTGGGTAAAAAGGCATTATCGCCCGTATTTACCTCAAACTGTATGCTTTGGCCTACAGCGGTGTAGTTAGATGTGAACGTCAGAGTCATTTATTTCCGATATTTTCGGGATCTGAAAATCCATTCACTTAGATTCTGCTCACGTTGTACACAGAGGCCTTGCGACATTGGATCAAAAATTTGTTTCCTTCGATCGCATCTTCTGGCATATTATTTGCTATGTCCTGGGTACGGGGAAATTTGTTCGCGGATGTGGACTAAACCAGCAAGCATCTCGTCAATAACCGGTAAGATGAAGGCCGTGAAGAGCGGGCCAATTGAAAGATCCGCGACGCGGCAGGTAAAATCAAACCACAGAACATATAAAGGAAGATTGTTATGCACAAGCCAGGTGTAAGGTCGGGCCAAAGTCTTTTTGCGCTGCTGTCGGGTCTTTTCTTACTGCTCGTTTTCAGTTCGTCGGTTCTCGCGTCGCCGGAGGAACTCGGGTCGGTCAAGGAGCAGATCCGGAACCATGGCGCCAGGTGGCAGGCCGACGAGACAGAGATTTCAAAGCTCCCTGCACAGGAGCGGGTAAAGCGCCTTGGCTTCGCGAAGGAATCCTTCAGCGTTCCGAAAGGCACCCACGTACTTTCATCAGCCACACCTGCTACGGGAACAACAACAGCGACGCCTTTGAATTACAATAGTGAAAGTTATGTAACTCCCATAAGAGATCAGGGCGCCTGTGGAAGCTGCTGGGCCTTTGCGACGACCGCCGCTCTGGAATCACAAAACCTGATGAGCACAAAGGGAGTCGGATGGTCCAGCCTGGCTCTTTCCGAGCAGGTACTTTTGTCGTGCAGCAGCGCGGGAAACTGCTCCGCCGGCGGCTATATCGACCAGGCATCCAATTTCATCGAGAGTACCGGTCTTCCGCTTGCCAGTTGTTTTCCTTATACCGAGGTTAATTATACCTCGGGTCCGGACACCCCTTGTTCCAGTGCGGCATGCCCGTACTGGCAAAGCGATACCTACGGAATCAAGGGCTGGGAATATGTGGCCACAACCGCCCCTACCGCCGCCGCCATCAAAAGCGCTCTTATCACTTATGGCCCGCTGGTCACCACCATGAACGTCTATGCTGATTTCTATTATTATGCCGGAGGCGTTTATTCTTACACTTCCGGAGCCTACCAGGGCGGACACGCCATTGAGATCATCGGCTATGACGACACCAAGAGTTGTTTCATCGTAAAGAACAGTTGGGGTACCGGCTGGGGGGAAACGGAGGCGGGGTCCGTAGCTACGAAGGGATTCTTCCGGATAGCCTATGACCAGATCGACCAGGTGGTGCAGTTCGGATACTATACGATCGCCTACGAGGGGTACAAACCCATTGTAAACACCTGCACCTATTCTATATCACCCACTTCCGTCACAGTATCTGCTGCCGCCGGATATGGCAACGTGAGCGTAACTTCGCAGACCGGATGCGCCTGGACAGCCGTGAGCAATGTAAATTGGATATAGGTCGTATCCGGGGCAAAGGGCACGGGTGACGGGACCGTCAGGTATTATGTAACTGCCAACCCCGACTATTACAGTTGGACCGGTACATTGACCATAGCCGGAAAGACCTTCACCATAATCCAGAAGGCAAAGTAGCAACGGGCAGTTTGGAAAAACCAATTGGGAATCGGGTGTTGAGTGCCACGACATCGTGGCACTCAACAATTAGGAATCGGGAATGAACGCAAATCGGAAGAGCTTCTCTTGTTCCCTTTCTGCGGTGGAATTTTTTCAGGACCGGAGCGCGAGAGGGTCCTTCGGGTCGATTCCATATTTTTTTATACGGTGCCAGATGGTTACACGGTTCACCCCGAGCATATCTGCCGCCCTGGTCTGATTGCCGCCCGATTTTACCAGGGAATCGATAAGGGCTTCTTTTTCGGTCAATGGGCCCTGGGCCGGGACTTCATGCCGGTCCGCCGGGCTTAGGATACGCGCCGGAAGATGTTTGGGAAGTATCTGGCCGTTTTCGGCGACAACAAAAGCATACTCGATTGCGCCCCTTAATTCTCTCACGTTCCCGGGCCAGCGGTAATTCATAAAAATGTCCATCGTTTCCGGGGCCGCGCCGAATACATTCTTGCCGCTCCTTTCCCGCAGTTGCCCGGCAAAGTGCTCAACCAGCAGGGGAATATCATCGGTCCTGTCCCTTAACGGCGGCAGTTGAAGCGGGACGACATTTATGCGAAAGAAAAAATCTTCCCGGAATTTACCTTCAGCTATCAGCAGATCGAGGTCTCTATTGGTTGCCGTTATGATTCGGACGTCAGTCTTGATCGGCTGATAATCTCCGACGCGTTCGAACTGTTTTGTCTCCAGAATTCTGAGAAGCTTTATCTGAATCGAGAGCGGGATGTCCCCGATTTCATCGAGAAAGATATCACCTCCGTTGGCGGCTTCGAACCGGCCCTTGCGGTTCATGTGCGCTCCGGTGAAGGCCCCTTTGACATGACCAAACATTTCGCTCTCCAGAAGAGCTTCATTTAGCGCGGCGCAGTTCACCTGGATGTATGGCTTGTCATGCCGTGGTCCCAGTGTGTGGATGGCGTGGGCGACAAGTTCTTTCCCGGTGCCGGTTTCTCCAAAAATAATGACGGGCGCCTCACTTTGGGCCGCCTTCCTGGTGACTTCGAAAACCCTCTGCATGACCTCGGATTTTCCGACCATTCCCTGGAAATTGGTATTGGTCTCCAGGAGCTTCGAAAGCTGTTCTATTTTTTGATCCCGTTCCTCGATTTCGGAGATATCCGTAATGGTTTCCACCGCCCCGAGAATAGTGCCGTCATCTTCTTTCAAAAGGGCTGCATTTTTTAGAACATGTATACACGAGCCGTCCTTTCGCACCAGGGAACAAAATTTCTTGCGCACAAATCCCATTTCGAACAGTTCGCAGTAGTTTCCCTTCCCGATGGAGCGGGCTGCTTCGCACATCTCGCAATGAAAGATCGAACATGGCTGCCCTATCATTTCCTCGCGGCTATAGCCTGAGATCTCTTCCATGGCGTGGTTGACCATGAGGATTGTTCCCTCTGGCGAAACCAGCAGCAGCGCTTCATTCATGGGGTTGATGATCTCTCTTAAAAATTGATTCAATTTTTGTTCGTCCATCCGGTAACTCCAATTAACAGTTTCTAAACCATTAACCATGTTTAAACAGTTTTCAACACTTTAAACTGCCAAGCCCTCGCAAAGCAAGAGGGAAGTTGTTCTATGAAAAGCTAACTATCCGAACATACGGCTCTTTTATTTTTTTATCCTGTTGTTCAGCCCTGGCATTCCATTTGCTCTACCAAGACAGCAAGTTTGGAAAAAAGAGCGCAACATCCTGAAAGGGATTTTGCCACGGTTAGGCAGACAGAGTTTTTAGGGAAACATGAAGAAGGAGAAAGCAATGAATAAGATGATGAGTGTTATGTTTGTGATGGTCATGGCGTTCACCCTGATTTTCGTCAGCGGAGCCGGCGCCGGTTCTCCTAAAATCGATAACGCGGGCACGTTTCATTGCGTTGCCGGGCCTGCTTTCACCGACTATACCGACGCCCGTTTGGCGCCCTGTCCCGCAAATCCCTTGCAGACGCCCGATGTGATGGGCGGCTGGTAAAAACATCTCCCCCTCATGGGCAGATACCGACCCCCGTGGTCCCCTGGACCCGGGGGTCTTTTATTCAGCCGTCAGACTCCAGCCAAAGAAGAGGAAAGCAATGAAGAAGACGATGAGTGTCATGTTTGTAATGATCATGGCGTTCGCCCTGGTTTCGGTCAGCGAAGCCGGCGCCGGTTCTATGTACGATGATAACGCGGTATTATTGTCCGGCGCTCACAACACCATTATTTACGTGAGCGCAACAGATGCGGATCTCGCCGGCAGCGCCGCGGAATGGGGCAGGTTTCCTTGCCCTTCAGGGCCGGCTTTCACCGACTATACCGATGCAATTGAGGTGCCCTGTGCCCCCAATCCCCCGCAGATGCCAGATGTGACGGGTTCCTGGTAATACCCCCCCCTCCACTCGACAGGCGCCGGCCCCCGTGGTTCTCGGACCCGGGGGTCCGTTAGACCGCAAACTTCGCATTAAACCTGTTCTTCTTTCCACAAATCCAGCCATTGCCTGAATCGCGTAGTACCAATAAAAGGCAAGCGTCTCTGCTTGGAAAAGGGCTGATGGGTTGCGCTTCGCTCTACCCATCCGGTTCTTCGCATGGTTTTGGGTGTGCAAGGGACATCAGTGCCGGGGTGAATCGTTTTTTGTCTTCCGTCCATTCATTGGGATGAATACGCGTTTTTTGGCAATTGCCATCTCTGGCGCTGGTTGTTTTGAAATAAGACCTACTATCAATGAATTAATAAGCTTTTTATTGACAACCTGGTTGTCAGCAGATAAAATCGAGGCGCCATCATAATTCAGTATCGTGAATTAACGGCGAGATGGCCACTGAAACGAGGTGAGGCGATGAAAATGATTCCGGTCCGGGAGGCCGTTGGGAAGGTCTTGTGTCACGATCTGACCCGGATAGTCCCTGGCGAGATGAAGGGGCCTGCCTTCAGCAAAGGTCATATTCTGCGTGCAGAAGACATTCCCACACTGTTGGACATGGGCAAGGAGCACATCTTTGTCCTGGAAATGCACACTGGTATGCTCCATGAAAACGACGCCGCCGTTCGAATGGCTCGCGCGGCAGCGGGAAGGGGTATCGAGCTGTCGACGCCGATAGAGGGCAAGATCGATCTTGTGGCCAAAGAAGATGGACTGCTCAAAGTCAATGTCGGGGCTTTATATGAAGTAAATGAGTCTGAGGAGGCCATTTTTGTGACCCTCCACACCGATCAAAGGGTCAGGAAAGGAAAGGTAGTAGGGGGAACGCGCATCATCCCGCTGATCATAGAGGATGAGAAGATCAGGCGAATCGAGCAGATCTGCCATGAGAGCCAACCTCTTGTGGAGATCAGGCCAATGCGCTCGCTCAAGGTGGGAATTGTCACTACGGGCAATGAGGTTTATCACGGACGAATCAAAGACCGGTTCGGCCCCGTAGTGGTTCGAAAGATCGAGGAGTTTGGGTGCCGCTTTCTGGGGCAGACCCTGGTTGCGGACCGGGTTGAACTTATAGTTGAGGCCATCGGAGGGTTCCTGGATCAAGGCGCGGAGATGATTGCGGTGACCGGCGGCATGTCCGTGGACCCCGACGATGTGACGCCGGCAGGGATAAGAGCCGCCGGAGGCCGTATCGTGACTTACGGGGCCCCGGTGCTGCCCGGCGCAATGTTCATGCTCGCCTATATCGCAGAGACGCCGGTGCTGGGTCTTCCGGGCTGTGTCATGTACCACGACACCAGCATCTTCGACCTGATTTTACCAAGGATTCTGGCCGGTGAGCAAATCACGCGCGCCGATATAGTCAAGCTGGCGCATGGGGGACTGTGCAGCCAGTGCAGCGAGTGCCGGTATCCCGTATGCAGCTTTGGGAAACACGGTTAGAAACAAAACGAATTCCAAAGAAGGAGGAACAAAATGCTTTTGCCGAAATTTGATTTTCTGGAGCCGGCAACCTTGGCCGAAGCCTGTGAGATAATGGCGGAATATCGCGCAAAGGCCAAGGTGATTGCGGGTGGAACGGACCTTATGGTCAACATGAAAAGGAAACTCATCTCTCCGGAGCGGCTGGTTTCCATTTCAAGAATTGAAGAGCTGAAAAAATTCGACTCATCCTCCAATGCATTGAAACTCGGTTCGTGTTTCACGGCTTCCGATATTGCATCCTCCGAATTAATCGAAAAGAAATGGGGTGCACTCTGTGCCGGGGCCAGGGCGCTGGGGTCTCCGTTGATCCGCAATCTTGCCACAATCGGCGGAAATCTCGCTTCGGCAAGACCCGCCGCCGACCTGCCTCCTCCCCTAATGGCTTACGACGCAAAAGTCGTTCTGAAAAGCAGCTCCGGGGAAAGAGTCGTATCTTTGGATAATTTCTTCCAGGGAGGAGGTCTGACTGAAATCGCTCCGGATGAAATACTTACAGAGGTACGGATAGACGCCATTCAGCCGTATTCCGGCGCAGGCTATATCAATCTTGGTGTTCGAAGCTCTTGTGACTGCAACCTGGTCAACGTGGCGTCGTTTATTCTGCTGGATGGTCCTGGAGGCAGAATCAAGAATGCAAAAATTGTCATGGGTTGTGTTGGCCCGACACCTGTGAGGGCGGCTTCGGCGGAAAAGCTCCTTGTCGGTGAAACCCCTACGGACGCTCTCTTTGCAAAAGCAGGGGAAGCCGCCGGTAAAGAGTGCAAACCCAGAGGCTTTGCTGAATCCAGGGCCTCGGCGGAATATAAAAAGGACATGGTGGCAGCGTTGACCGCAAAAACGCTTGCCGTTGCCCACAGGCAGGCGATGGAGCAGTAGGCATCAGTCATTGGTCTTTTGCGACAAGGAAGTGCCGCTACAGGAGAGGAGACAGTTCATGAAAAAAGTGATTCGTCTAACGATTAACGATAATGACTACGAAGTGGCTGTGGATCCGAATCAGACGCTGGTTGATTTGCTTCGGTATGATCTGGGACTGACCGGAACCAAGAAGGGTTGCGGCATGGGAGACTGTGGATCATGCACCGTAATCATGGACGGCAGACCGGTTAATTCATGTCTGGTTTTGGCAATGCAGGCGAACGGAAGGACCATCACGACCATAGAGGGGTTGGAAACGCAGGAGGGGCTCCATCCCGTGCAGAAGGCGTTCGTGGAAAAGGGCGCCATCCAGTGCGGATTTTGCTCTCCCGGCATGATTCTTTCCGCAAAGAACCTGCTGGATAAAAATCCGAAACCAACCGAAGAAGAAATTCGAACCGCCATATCGGGAAATCTCTGCAGATGCACAGGCTATCAAAAGATTGTCGATGCGGTCAAATCCGTTGGCAAGTAGCACCGGACATTCATGATCGGCGATTTGCAAACAGGCTTATGATGGCATTTTAAGGAGTAATATATGAGTGGATACGATGTTATCAATTCGAGGGCGGCCAGGATAGATTCTCCCGACAAAGCCACGGGGCGGGCCTTGTTCGTAGATGATATGAAGATGCCGGGGATGCTGTACGGCGCGTTGTTGCAAAGCCCTTTGGCTCACGCCCGAATCCTCGGGATCGATACGACGGCTGCCGAAAGACTCCCGGGCGTAAAATCAGTTGTCACATCCAAAGAGGCAGGCCTCATAAAGTATGGGGTAAGCCCAGCGCGCTATGATGAGACGATTTTCTGCCACGACAAGGTCCGGCATGTTGGCGACAATATAGCAGCCGTTGCGGCGATAGATCTGGAAACCGCTTTGAAAGCCGTTTCCTTGATCAAGGTGGATTACGAAGAGCTTCCCGCGCTCTTTACCATCGAGCAGGCAATGGCCGAGGGCGCTCCGCTTCTGCACGAGGAATATCCCCGCAACATGTGCGCCGAAGTTCATCAGGAATTCGGCGACGTGGAAGCGGCATTCAAGCAATGCGATCTGATAAAGACAACCTCTTTTGTAAACAAGCGCCAGGACGCCGCATTTATCGAACCCCAGGGATGCATCGCCTATTTCGACCATTTCGGAAGGCTTACGCTTTATTCCTCGACGCAGGTGCCCCATTACGTCCAGCGCACCGTGGCAATGGTGCTCGGGCTACCCGTAGGAAAAGTCCGGGTGGTCAAACCCTATGTGGGTGGCGGGATTCGGTCCTAAGGCCGCCGCAAATCACATGGAACTCGCGGCATGTCTCCTTTCCATGAAGACCGGGAAACCGGTCAAGATGAACTTTGATAGGGAGCAGGTCTTCATGCACGGCCGGGCAAGACATCAATTCTTCCATACGATGACCACCGGCGTGAAAAAAGACGGCACGATCATGGCTCTTAAGCATGAATGTTATTTAAACGGAGGCGCATATTCGAGCTTTGGAATCGCCACCGTTTATTATGCAGGGTCTTTGCTCGGCGGGCCGTACAAAATGCCCAACATGAAATATGACGGATACCGGCTCTATACCAATCTGCCCGCCTGCGGCGCTCAACGCGGTCACGGCGGAGTGGCGGCCCGTGCCTGCTGGGAGCAGCAGCTCGATATGATCTCCGAAGAACTCGGCATGGACCCAATCGAACTTCGCCTCAAGAACATGATGGTCGCAGGAGATGTCACCTGTAACGATCTGAACACGAGCAGCTTCGGCATGAAAGAATGCATCGAGGCGGTAAGAGACGGCTCCGAGTGGAATCAGGAAGAAGGGAAAACTCCCCCGGGCAAGGGCATAGGCATGGCCTGCGGGTTTTTCGTATCAGGTGCGGGATACCCGATCTACCGCTCCGATACCCATCATGGCACGGTGGTGATCAAGCTGACCGAGGACGGAGGAACGGCGCTGGTTTATACTGCATCCGCCGAAATCGGACAGGGATCGGACACCGCGTTTGCAATGATCGCCGCAGAGGCATTGGGAATACCTTTGGAATCGGTAAGGCTCGAATCCGGTGATACGGACTTCGGGGTCGACCTTGGAGCATATTCGAGCCGTCAGACTCTTATGACCGGCCATGCGGTCAAGGAAGCCGCCGAAGACGTCAAACGCCAGGTTCTGGAAGTTCTTTCAAAAGAACTTAACGTTCCGGCTGAAGATATGGACATCGTCAAGGGAAGCATCGCCTTCAAAAAACAAAAACCGGATTTTAGCGGCCTCAGAACGCGCTATATCAAAGAGCACCGAGGGTGGCTGGACAACCCGAAACAAGACGAACAGCTCTCCTTCAGAGAAGCCTCGCGAATCGCCTTTCTTGCAAAGGGAAGCATCGTAGGGACCGGCAAATACAAACCACCTGAACTGGGAGGAAAATTCAAAGGCGCGAGCGTGGGCACTTCACCCGCTTACGGATGTTCCGCCCAGGTAGCTGAAGTAAGTGTGGATGAACAAACCGGAAAGATTACCATAGATAAGATGACGGATGCCCATGACTGCGGACGGGCGATCAACCGGACATCGGTGGAAGCACAGATGGAGGGATCGGTTTGTATGGGCGTGGGCGAAGCGCTGTTTGAAGAGGTCAAGTTTGACAATAAGGGCCGAGTCCTCAACGGAGATCTGGCGGAATATAAAATTGTGAGCGCGCTCGATATGCCGCCGGTGGAAGCCCTTATTGTTGAAAGCAATGAGCCCAACGGACCTTTTGGGGCCAAAGAAGTCGGCGAAGGGGCCATCATGCCCACCATTCCCGCCATTTTGAATGCCGTCTACGACGCCATAGGAGTAAGAATCTTCGAGCTTCCGATGACGTCTGAAAGAGTATATCAAGGCGATCAAGGAATATAAGAAAAAGAAGCTTGAAGGATAAGACCGCCCCACACCACTTCGCCGCTGCGCTGCTGGTTATGGCGCTGCGGCGGGGGGGGGCACTCGAAGAAAGAAAAGTGATAAAAAAAGTGATAAAATAAAAGTCATCTCACGCGAAGCCGCGAAGAAAGAAAAGTGATAAAATAAAAGTCATAAACAGAGTAATTCCCTTCGCGCAGAAGTCAGAGAATCCCTTAATCTTTCTTTTCTTCGCGGCTTCGCGTGAAAATAAGGTTTTTGGGTGAAAATGAGAAGGACCCGTGTGTTCGAGGAGCATAAGTGGCTGAAATAAACATCATTGCAAACGGACTTGAGCTTGCCGTTCCTCACGGAACAACGTTGAGCAGGCTCCTTGACATGATGGAGGAGCCAGTCCGGCCCGACATAATGGTCGAAGTCAACCGGAAGTTCGTCCCACCTGAAGCAATATAGCACCACTACGGTCAACGAAGGCGACAATGTGGAGGTGATTGCCCTGGATATAGGGGGGTAGAGGCGCAAGGCGCAAGGCAAAAGTAAAAAGTAAAAAGTAAAAGTGCCACGCGCTGCACGTGGTCAAGTCACGTTCCCGGCGTTATAGAGCAACTTTTCGAAGCAATCTCATTTCATTCCTAATTTGTAATTCTTGAGCCTCTTGTAAAAATAAGACCAATTTGCGTTCAAGTCAGATCCTCCGGGAGGGCACAAAGCCCTCCCCTACGAAGCGCAACGCGCCAACGACGTAGGGGCGGGGTTTATCCCAGGGTTTATCCCCGCCCAATCTTGAACGCAACTTGGTATAAGAGCGTCACCCCGGCGAAGGCCGGGGTCCAGAAACGCTTGAAGAACCTGGATTCCGGCCTCAAGATCGACCGTGGCCCCCCGCAGGAGCCATTGGGTTGCGGCCGGATTGTCAATCGCCGGAATGACGATGAAGGAGTTTTGCAAGAGCCTCTCCTAATTGCTTTTCTCGTTGTATTTCTCGATTTTGACCGCGCAGGCCTTATATTCCGCCGTGTAAGTCACCGGATCGAACACCGGGTTGGTGAGCCAATTGGCGCAATTCTCGCGAAAATGAAAAGCCATCCAAACCATCCCCGGCGGCACTTCGTGGGTTATCCTGGCCTTGACGGCCACTTCGCCCCGGCGCGATTTCACCCGGATCTTCTCTGCGTGTTCGATTCCCATGCGGCGGGCGTCTTCGATCGAGATATCGGCCGTCTCTTCCCCGAGAAGCTCGTTCAGGCCCTCACAGCGGCCGGTCTGAGTCCTGGTATGATAGTGGTACAGCCGCCGGCCGGTACTGAGCACGAACGGATATTCCTCGTCGGCCACTTCGGCGGGCGGGGTCCAGTCAACCGCCATGAATCGGCCCCGGCCGCAGGTGAACTCCCCGTTCTGATGCAAAAAGCAGGTCCCGGGGTGTTGTTCATCGGTGCACGGCCACTGAAGCCCATTATCTTCAAGTCGCGCATATTTGATGCCGGCCATACTCGGGGCCAGGACGGATATCTCATTGTCCCAGATTTCCTGCGCGCTGTCGGACTGCCAATCGTGTCCCATACGTTTTGCGATTTGCTTGAATATCCACCAGTTGGGCTTCGCCGATCCGGGCGGAGGACAGGCAGTCCGGACCCGGCTGACCCTGCGTTCACTGTTGGTAAAGGTGCCCTCGTTTTCACTCCAAGCTGCCGCCGGGAAAATCACATGGGCAAACCGAGTGGTCTCCGTCGGAAAAATATCCTGGCACACGAGGAACTCCGCAGAGGACAGCTCGTGTTCGACCTTCCTGATATCCGGTTCGCTGTTGGCGAGGTTCTCACCAAAAATATAGAAGGCCCTGATTTTCTTGCTGACAAGCCCTTCCATCATCTGAGGCATCATCAACCCTACATTTGCGGATAGTCCGGTAACGCCCCATGCCTTTTCAAATTTCTCGCGCGCGGCCGGCAGGGTCACACTCGGATATCCTGGAAATACATTGGGCAGCGCTCCCATGTCGCAGGCGCCCTGCACATTGTTTTGTCCCCGCAGGGGATTCACGCCCCCGCATTCCAGCCCCATGTTTCCGAGCAGCATCTGCAGGTTGGCGGTAGACAGGACGTTGTTCCTTCCGCAGGTATGCTCGGTTATCCCCAGAGTATAGCAGAGCATTACCGGTTTTACCGATGCAAGAAGCCGTGCGGCTTCCCGGATCTTATCCGCATCGATCCCGCATATATCGGCTGCATACTCCGGCGTGTAGCCCATAACCTTTTCTCTTAGCGCATCAAATCCGGTGGTGCATGATTCGACAAACCGTTTGTCATAAAGGTCTTCGGTGATCAGCACATTCATGATGGCGTTCAGCAGGGCGATATCGCTTCCGACCTTCAGCGGAAGATGCATGGTCGCCCAATCGCAGAGCTTATGGTTGCGCGGATCGAAAACGACCAGTTTCGCTCCGTTTTGAACCGCGTTTTTAAGAAACGTCGATGCCACGGGATGGGCTTCCGTCATGTTGGACCCGATCACCAGAAACATCTTCGCCTTGTCAAATTCTGAAAAAGAATTCGTCATAGCGCCTGAACCGAATGAGGCCGCCAGTCCGGCGACCGTAGGCGCGTGTCAGGTACGCGCGCAGTTATCGACATTGTTGGTCCCGATAACCGCGCGAAGCAGCTTCTGCATCTGGTAGGAATCTTCATTGATGCTGCGCGAAGAGCTTACGCCGGCAATGGCATCCGGACCGCTCTCCGATATAATCTGCTTGAACCGGTTGGCCACCAGGTCCAGGGCTTCGTCCCAGGATGCTTCCCTGAAACCTCCGTTCTCCCTGATCAACGGGGTTTTCAGCCGCTCTTCCGAATGGATGAAATCAAATCCGTATCTTCCCTTGACACATAACCGGCCCTTGTTAGGTTCGCCATCTTCGACACCGGAAACCCTGAGGATCCTGCCGTCTTTGACGTGCAGCGAAAGCTGACATCCTACGCCGCAGTACGGGCAAGTGGTTCTAATCTTTTTGACTTCCCATGGGCGCCATCGGATTTTAGACTTTTTTTCAAGCAGCGCGCCCACCGGACATACCTGTATGCACTCGCCGCATGAAACGCACTTGTCACTGTCATAAGAAATCAGCTTCCCATCCGGCCCTTCCGTTACATTAAGGGCGCCGTGCGCCTGTAAATCGTTGCAGGCGGTTACACAGCGCAGGCACAAGATGCATCGCTCGGGCCATGATTTTAAGAAGGTGGTGCTATAAGCCGAAGTGAATTTCGACGTTGGCGGCTGCATTTCAACATTTGTTATGCCATGTTCATAAACCAGGTCCTGGAGCTGGCATTCGCCTGCTTTGTCACAGATCGGGCAGTCCAGCGGATGATTGACCAGCAGTGCCTTCAATGCATCCTGCCGAATACTGAGAAGACGATCCGACTGTGTGATAACAGACATTGCTTCCGTTACAGGGGTCGAACACGATGAAACGGGCTTTGGATTCTCATCGATTTCAACAACACAAATCCCGCAGGAACCCAATGGTTTCATCCTTTCATGAAAACAGAGGGTGGGAATTCTGATTCCAGCGCTTTTGGCCGCCTGGAGGATCGTGCTGTTCTTGCGCGCGAAAACCTCCCTGCCGTCGATAGTTAATTTCACCATGCTCATTTCCTGTATCTCCCGGATCATTAAAGACTTTTCGTTATGCCAAGCGTGACATAACGCATCCTAGACGACCGCCTCCATTTTGTCAACTAAGTTGAGCCCGCTGCCCGGCATTGCCCAGACATAGAGGGCTCACAGGAAAGCTTTCACGCGAATCCACTTTTGTTTTTCTCCGCGCCCGGTGAACGGGTTCGATCAATTTTGGGACTTGCGGCATCGGGTACGAAAGTTTATAAACTCTCGACCAGTTGGTAATATTGAGGCCGGCAGTTGATCAAGAAATGGCATGGAGCGGTAGATGACCTTTAACCCGTTGAAGTTGCTGATAGTTATTGCTGTCATCATTCTTCCCTTTATTCCGACGTACTGGGCTATAATGGATTTGCCCAAACGGCGTTTTCCCAGCACAAAGTCCAAGTTTATCTGGTTTGCGGTAGTTTCGACGCTTCCATGCCTTGGCGCGACGCTTTACTTTCTGCTGGCCCGCCGAAAAACTCAGCCGATTTAATCGAATCAGGAAAGGAAACGAGAGCCGATGCTCGATTTTGTTCGAAAATATTCCAAGTCCTGGGGAATAAAAATTCTCCTCTGGCTGGTCATTATAGTTTTTGTCGGTTGGGGCGGGTACATCTACCAGTCCCGTCATGAATTCGACGTCGCCCGCGTGGGAGACCACTATATAACCACCACCGAGTACAACACGCGTTTGGAAAATCTGCAGCAGGCAGTCAGCAAACAGTTTGGCGGAGCAATCCCCGAAGAGCTCAAGGGCGCTTTACACCTCAAAGAGCGGGCGCTTCAATCGCTGATCGATAACTATCTGGTTCTGCGGGGCGCAGAGGACCTTGGTCTTACCGCCACGACCGGCGAGGTGAGGCGCAGGATTCTGGAGATGCCGGTCTTTCAGAGCGACGGCAAGTTCGACAAAGCGCGCTACGAGGGCGTTTTGCGGCAGAATCGAATGACGCCCGATATGTATGAAAAAGAGTTGTACGATGAAATCACAATCCGGAAAGTCCAGGCATTCATAACCGGCCGCGCAATTGTCACCGAAGATGAAATCCTGGCCGAGCATCATTTGAACCGCGATCAGATCAAGGTCTCATATGTGGTCTTGGACCCGGATTCGTTCGAAGATAAAGTGCCCGTGGATGAGCAGGCTCTCAGGACTTTTTACCAGAACAACCAGAATCGGTACATGGCGCCGGAACAGCGTGACATTGCCTACGTACTTCTGGGCAGGGAAGACCTGGAGAAGGAGATTCATCCCAGCGAGGATGAAATGAAGAGCTACTACGATGACAATATAGCCCGCTTTAGTCATGAAAAACAGGTGCGGGCCCGGCATATCCTGTTGCGGATAAAGCCCGATGCGACTGATGCAGAAGTCGAAAAGGTCCGGGCAGCAGGCTCAAAAAATCCTTGATGAGGCCAAAAAAGGCAAAGATTTTGCCGAACTGGCCAGTAAGTATTCCCAGGACGAAACTACCGCAAAGAAGGGCGGAGATCTTGGTTTTTTTGATTCCAAGAAGATGGACCCGGCCTTTTCGAAGGCTGCTTTTGCCCTTAAGCCGGGGGAGATAAGCGGTCTGGTGCGAACGCCGTACGGGTTCCATATAATCAAATCGGAGGGGGTAACCGAGGCGAAGACAGTCCCCTTCGAAGAGGTAAAAGGTGAAATCGAAAAGGACCTCAAGTCGCAGGGCGCCCAGGATCTGGCCTTTAAGCAGGCGCAAAATCTTCGTGACTTGGCCAACGCCAGAAAGGATATAGCGAAGGCAGCCGCTGAAATGAAAATGACTGTCCTGGGTCCCGTCCGGATAACGATGCCGGAAGATCAGGCAGGCTCCACTCCTTTTCCTGCTCCGATCAGGGAAAAGCTTTTCAAACTCGGCGAAGGAGATATAAGCGACATGCTGGAGCTTCCAAAAGGTTTTGCGGTCGCTCAGGTAAAAGCGATAAAAAGGCCTCAGCCCATCCCTTTTGAAAACGCGAAGGACAAAGTCACCAATGATTTTCGTGCCGAGCAGGCAAAGGGCCTCGCTCAAAAACAGGCCTCGGAAATCCTGGCCCAGGCCAAAGAGAAAAAAAGCCTCGCCGAAGTCGCCAAAGCTCGGAATATCAATCTGAGACAGAGTGAGTTCTTTTCGAGGCAGGACCCGGACAAGGATTTGAAACTGCTTCGCGGCCCAAGTCTAAACAGCGTCTTTAGCCTGAACGGTTCCAGCCCTTTTCCGGAAACGCCGATAGAGCTTGGAAACAGGTATATTGTCTGCCAGTTCCAGGGGATAAAACCGGCCGGTGAGCCTTCTTCGGAAGAAAGGGCCGAAATCTCCGGCAAGATACTCCGCCAGAAAGAGGATGAACTCTGGAAGGCGTGGCTGGCAGAAGTGCGCAAGACTACCAAGATAGAACAGTTACAGGAAATTTAGCAGGATCTGAAGGCGCCGGGTAGATGCGGTTTGCCCGGCGCTTACGCGCTTCTCCAAAAGAATCGTTTCAAAGATCGGGAGAGTTTCCTTGTCGCAAAAAGCGTCGTGAAGGTGTCGCAAACATTGTCGCAAAGATTTAATCTATCAGTTTGGCGAGGCGGTAATGCTGTTTATGTGTCCCGCCTTCGCTCACCAGCAGACCACGGTCGACCATGTCCTTTATATTGCGCTGCAAGGAGCGGCGATTAAGATTCGGGCAAAGACCTTCAAATTCCTTGATGGCTAAAAAGCCATGATCGAGGATATGCCCTATGGCTTGGGCCTGGCGGTCAGAAAGACCATACCGGGTAACGATAATATCGCGTCGGATTGCTTGTTCCCCGCGCATTTTGACTTTGAATATGTACAAGCTGGAATTGGGCAATCCCGCTCACCAGAACAGGGTGGGTTTCCAACTCTTTATTCAGCCAGTCCACCAATTCCGCCATCATAATCGGGACATCATACGCAGGTGGAGGAGTATAGATGGTCTCTCCCGTGGTTGAGTTGATTACATAGTTCTGAATTTTTCGGTATTGTCCCGGCGCCGTTGCCCCACCGCGAACTCCCTCCACGAGGAGCTTATGAATCTCCCTGATCAGTCCCTCCGTGATCGGCCCACCGCTTTCTTCCCCATTGTCTTAATATCAGCTATGACTATCGGTAGTATGAAAATGTAAAGGGCGTTCCTTATTCACGAAAAGAAGACCGGAAGCTACGGCGAATCTTATTTTTCCTTTTTCAAGACGCGACTTCATTGTTTCTCTTGCCTTAAGTTTGTTCATGTGATGTCCGCAATCTGGGGAAAACTTCTTTCGTGTAGTGACTTGACGGGATGATTGTATTTTGGCCAATTTGCCAGCGACCAAAAAAGCGAGTGAAAACAGCGTGCGAAACTGGACAGTGTTGTATTCTGTCCAATTAATGGGGAACAATCATGCAATTTGGGAAAATAGAGAAACTTAATCTGCGGGATATTTGGGCAAACGAGGCGAAGGACTTTACTCCATGGCTTGCTGCCAACCTTGACGCACTTGGTCAAGCCCTCGGTATGGAATTAGAACTTGAGGAGACTGAAGCGACTGTTGGTGATTTCTCTTTAGATTTAATAGCAAAGGATTTAGGCACAGGCCACACGGTAATAATTGAAAACCAATTGACTCAAACAGACCATGACCATCTGGGCAAGCTGCTAACATATGCCGCTGGTTTTGGTGCATCGACAGTGGTATGGGTCGCTGAAGCTTGTACGTGACGAACATAGGCAGGCCCTTGAATGGTTGAATCAAAGGACTGATGAGGGGACTCAATTTTTTGGCGTTGTTGTCGAAGTGTTTAAAATCGACGATTCAAAGCCAGCCTACAGCTTTAAGCCGGTTGTTTCCCCGAGTGAATGGCAAAAATCAAAAAAGCGGCAGATCAGTGGCAAAGTGTCTGAAAAGGGCGAGTTATATCGAAAGTATTTTCAGTCTCTAATCGATGAGCTTAGAGGAAAACACCAATTTACAAATGCAAAGATTGGCCAACCGCAAAATTGGTATTCTTTTTCGTCCGGAATCTCCAACATCACTTTTGGTGCTGTCTTTGCACAGGGAGGGAAGGTGCGCACAGAGTTGTATATTGATGTGGGTGAGGTTGAGAAAAATAAAATGATCTTTGATTGGCTATACGAGCAAAAGGATGAAATCCATTCTAAGCTTGGTAATGAATTGGAATGGGAACGTCTTGATGATAGGCGAGCTTCACGTATTTCGGTTTATCGGGACGGCTCAATTCAATCCAGCGAACAAGAACTAATGGAAATTAAAACTTGGCATATTGAAAATCTTCTCAGCTTTAAAAAGTTTTTCTCGCCTTTCATCAAGAAAGGTCTAAAGTCAATAGGGTCAGCTTCGATTGTTAATACCTTAAACCCATAAGTAAACTGGACAATTACCGTATTGTCCAGTTTATAAAACACAGATCAGATTTCCCTGCTTTTACTTCAGGTTATACTTTTGCCGCATCTTTTGGACAATTTCATCTCTTCGCGCTTCCTGAACAAAAGGCGAAATTGGCGTTGGTTCTCCAGATAACATTTTACTACAAATCTCCACTGACCAATTACATCCGTCTGAATCCGGCTCCGTTCGTTTGATGACATCAACACGATATCGTTCGCAGCCATCGACTTTTTAAAGTTGTCATTGATCATTATTTTCAAGTCTTCTTTTGTCTTTTCCTCTCTTTGCATTGTATTCCTCTCCTTTGTAAAACTGTTGTGAGTCAAAGAATGGTTATTAAATAAATATTCGATCTGACCTGTGTATTAATGCTTCTATTATATCCTTTATTTTCGTTAAATAGAACGTATAGGCAACTATGTTTTTTCTGTATGAAACAAACAACTGGACAAATGAGCGTGAAGTGTCCATGATTTCGGAAATCACTCCGCACCCTGCTTGGCTTTGCTGGCTGACCAGCACCCCGGAAACGGACAAAAATGTCAAAAGACCGGACTTTTCGGCTTGAGGCTGAACCTGTAGCGATTGGACCTCAGTTGACCGGTTCATCCCATTCTAACCGCTCTACAGACCTTCTTCCCTCATTTCCAGCCTTCTCCCATATCGAACACACGTCCGCATTCTGGACCGTCAGCCCTGCCTTGCCCGTTGACGGGATCCAGGGCAGCGTTGACCTGATCGGCAACGTTAACGTTATCGGCATCCCTGACGAATCCGGCAGAGTCAACATGAGCGGCAGCGTTGACATGTCCGGCAGCGTTGACCCTGACATGACCGGCAGCCCTGGACATACCGGAAGCCTCGATCATCCGGCAACCTGGACCGACAGCCCTTGACTTGAACCATTTGATCCGGCAACCTTCTAAAATGCCCTACAATCGACTTTTTCGACTAAGGGCATATCTAATACGTCCGATCTGTAGCCGGAAGCCCTGCCTTGACTGTTCGCGTTATCGCCAACGGCCTTGACGTGAACGGCAGCTTCGACGTGACCGGCAAGGTTGACGTTATCGGCCTTGACGTGTTCGGAATTTTAACCGTTGACGTTACGAGAATCTGAACCTTGTTCGGATTGACAAGAAGGAACCTGGCTTTCAAGTCAATAACTGTGTCAAGTGGCCATGGAAGCCATTATGCATAAAAGTGGGAATATACCCTTTGTTTTAGGGGGCAAAGTGGGAATTGTTTCATTATGAAATGCCATAGAGGGTATCGTAGATGGGGGCATGTGTGACTAGATAACCCCACTGTTATTGGAGCGTATAAAATCGAACATGATCAATTAAATCAATTATATGTTGGGTAGGCCATCAAAAGTTGCCCTGTATTATCAACGACTACAGCGTGGGCAACGAGTGAATTAGCAATTCTTTTTCGCTGTTCGCCCTCAACAATTGAAGATTATGGCTGAACTGGTTCACCATGGTGGAGATGTCTATAAGATTGACGTTCGAATAAATTTATGCTAGCAATAGACGTAGGTAGATTTTGTAACCTGCCTAGAGTGTCTTCAGGCCGAGACCGAATCCGGGGGCCGATGATGCGAAAAGTTTTGATCATGGGGGAAGTCCTTCATTTCAGGGAAGGCTGACCTATTTTTTCAATGACCGGTATGAGATCATGACTGCCGGCTCCGGGCAGGAGGGGATGAGTTTGCTCCGGGCCTGCAAACCTCCCATGGTTTTACTGGACGCCCACCTGCCCGATATTACGGGGATTGAGATACTCAAACTCATTTTGAAGGAATTGCCCCAATCCAAGACCATCCTTTTTTCCACCCACCAGGACATGAATACCACCATCCAGGCCATAAAGTTGGGGGCCTATGATTATGTGCTGGAAGATACCGATTTGGAAGAGTTGGACCGCAAAATCCAAAAGGCCATCCGGGTACAGAAGTTAAATGAGAAAATACCTCCTCTGAGCAAGCCCGAGTCTTTTTCCTCCTCGGGTTACACCTTGATCGGCCAGAGCAGGGCCATGCGGGATATTTACAAATTTATCGGACTGATCTCCAATACCACCGCTTCGGTGGGCATCCGGGGAGAGACTGGAACGGGCAAGAAACAGTTGGCCCATGTGATCCATGAAAACAGTCCCCACAACGACGGCCCCCTTGTCACCGTGGATTGCACCACCATTGTCGAGACCCTCTCGGAGAGCACCCTTTACGGGCACGAGAAAGGCTCTTTCACGGGGGCGACGGAAAGTCAGCGCGGGTTGTTCGAAGTGGCTGCGGGAGGGACCATCTTTCTCGACGAGATAGCAGACCTTCCCCTTTCGATGCAGGGCAAACTCCTGAGGTTTCTGCAGGACAAAGAATATCACCGTATCGGAGCGACTTCTCAGAAAAAATCCAACGCTCGAATTGTCGTCGCCACCAACCGGGACCTCTACCAGGCCGTTGCCCAGGGGAAATTCCGAAAAGACCTCTATTACAGGCTAAAAGTCCTGACCGTTTATATCCCTCCACTGAGGGAGCGGCGCGAAGATATCCCTTTATTGATCCAGCATTTTCTGTACAAAATCAATCTCGATCATCAGACCAGGGTCTTAAAGATAGAGGACCGGGCGATTCAACTGCTGGTCGAATATGATTGGCCGGGAAATGTGCGGGAGTTGGAAAATCTTCTGACTCTGGCCTGTGTGCTGGGTAAAGAAGAGGTCATTTTGGAGGAAACGGTCAAAGAAATACTCGGTCACAGTCAACGCCTTCCCCCGGACCACCAGATTGTTTCCTCTCTTGTCGAAGCTGAAGCGGAGATTATACGAAGAGCTTTAGAGAAAGCTAAGGGGAACCTTACCCAGGCTGCCAAACTGCTGAAAATTTCCCGGCCTACCCTTAGAACCAAAATTGAGAAGTACAAACTTGCGATATAGCCAAAACCGGTAAACATCTTTCCGCTTGGAAAGAAATTTTCCAGGCAATCACTGGGCGAATGCCCCCTCCTTTCTAGTAACATACTGAATTCACGCTCTTTTCGTCATAGCAGCTTTTGGCATTGAACTTGCTTTAGGCTAAATGCAACTAATTGAATCTTCTGACGACTGCTCCCATTCGGCCGCTGATTTTGAGAATTTCCTAACCACTGGCCATTGACGACTGAACACTGACCTATAAGGAGACCCGATGCGTCTTACCGATAAAGTGGCATTAGTGACCGGTGCTGCCAAGGGTTTGGGCAGGGCCTTTTGCCTGGGGTTGGCCCGGGAAGGCGCCAGGGTTATGGCAGTGACCCGCAGGGACATGGATAACCTGGACCAAACGGTCAAGATGATCCGGTCCCTTGGCGGAGAAGCCGAGATGGTTCAAGCCGATGTAGCCTCGGAAGACGATGCCCGGACAATGGCCCGGGAAACCGTTGACAAATTCGGCCGCATCGACATCCTGATCAACAACGCCGCAATTTACGACGGGATAAAGAGAAAACCTTTCTTTGAGATTGATCTCAAGGAGTGGGACCTGGTGATGAACGTCAATGTGAAGGGAGCATTCATATCGGCCCGGGCCGTCTTTCCATTCATGAAAGAGCGGGGGTACGGGAAAATCATTAATCTGGCTTCCGAGGTCTTTTTTACGGGTTCCACCGGTTTTGCACACTATGTGGCTTCCAAAGGGGGCATTATCGGTCTGACCAGGGCCCTGGCCGTCGAGTTGGGACCCTATCAAATCTGCATCAATTGTATTGCTCCCGGCTTCACCGATACGGAAGCCAGCAGAGGTCTGGCTGATGTGTCCAAATACGATGTGTCCAAAACCCCACTGAGAAGATTAGAAAGGCCCGAGGACTTGGTCGGGGCCGCCCTATTCCTGGCCTCTTCCGAGAGCGATTTTATGACCGGACAAACACTGTTGGTAAATGGAGGTCGAGCTATGCATTAGTCCGGAAATCCTTTATGCCGGGATTGATCTTCCCTCGGTCCTCAACGGGCTTTATCGCGCCTCAGATCAATTGAACCTGCTCTCCTGGCCTCCTCCTCCGGCTACCCCTAAGCTGTCGGCATAACCGGGATTGTGAACGGCCCCTGCGGCCCTCACAGTGTGTGCTCCGCCAAGTTTTTCGGGCAAGGTCCGGGTCTCGAAGTGAGACTATTGACTAACAACCAAGAGGAGGCACCATGAAAGTTTATGACGTTGTCCCCGGTTTAGAATTCGACCCAGAAAGAGATTTTGCCCAATCGCCTGCGTGGTTTCTCGACGGTACCCATTCCGTCCCGCCTTGGACGCCCATGTTTGGGTGGTTTTGGATCAACTTCTGCCGCCACGGGATGCAATACGGGGCGGAAAAATTGAGTCTGCCTACGGTCAAGGGCTGGGATTGGCGATTCCACAGGGGGGGTGGTTACCTGACCTTGCTGCTGGTTCAAAACGAAGAGGAAAAACAAAGAAGAGAAGTTGAATTTCGCAAGGCTATCCTCCCTTTTATTGAAGATTATGACGGTTTGTGGGGGGGATACGTAAAGGAGATCCTGGCGCGTTATGAAACATTAAAGGCCCTGGACCTGGACAAGGCATCCAATATCGAGCTGCTGGACAACTTCGAACAGACCATCAATACGTGCAGGCGCATGTGGGAAATCCATATGCACATGATGTACGGCACCTATACAGCGTATATCCTCTTTGAAAACATGTGCCGGTCAATGGCCGGAATCGATGATACCTCGCCCACGTTTCATGCTCTGATTACCGGTTTTGACAACAAGGTCTTCCAGGTGGACCGCGAGCTCTGGGAGTTCTCCAAAAGGGTCCGCAAGGACGGACTGGCCGATGTCTTCCTGGAAAGCAAGCCCCTTGAAATCAAGATCAGGCTTGAAGAATCATCCAAGGGCAGAGAATTCATGAAGGACTTCATGGTCTTGATGAACGCGGACGGCTGGCGCATGCAGCGCATGTCCGAGATGAATATGCCCACCTGGGTGGAAGATCCGACCCCGGCGTTGGTCAATGTTAAACAGTTTCTGCAAAAAGGGGGAAACTTCAACCTCGACGAAGACAGGGCAAAAGTGTCCCAGAAGCGCAAAGAGGCGGAAAAGGAAGTGTTGGCCAAGGTGCCTCAGGAACAGCGGAGCTGGTTTGGGCGATTGATGGTCCTGGCCCAGAAAAGCGGGGTCTTCAGTGAAGAGCACGATCATTATTTAGATCTCTATACCCATGCCATGATGCGGCGCAGTGCCCTGGGCCTTGGCCGGCGTTTTGCCCAAAAAGGGGCGCTGGATCAGCCCGAGGATGTATTTTTCCTTATTCCCGATGAGGTCCGCAGGGCCGGTATCAATCCCGATATGTTCGATCTGCGCTACATAGTTGACCGCAGGAAAGCCGAATGGCAGGAATGGCAAGAAACCCCCAATCCTCCGGCCTTTCTGGCAGAAGGTTTTGACCTCGATATGGCTATGGGCGTCCTGGTCCAGTCGATGGACCCCATCGCCCTCAAGGTAGTGGTCGGCGCCATGCCCCAGGTCCGTCCGGAACTCAAGGCGGACCTTTATGGGACCTGTGGCTCACCGGGAGTGTGCGAAGGACCGGCCAGGGTGATTTTAACAGAAGATGAACTTCACCTGGTCCAGGAGGGAGACATCCTGGTGGCTGCGAGCACTTCGCCCAGTTGGACACCGGTCTTTTCCATAATCAAAGGCGTGGTTGTCGATCGTGGGGCAAGTCTCTCCCACGCTGCTATTGTCGGAAGAGAGTACGGAATTCCGGTGGTCATGAACGTCTTTGAGGGTACGGCCAAGATCAAGTCAGGCCAAAGAATCAAGGTGGACGCCAATTTGGGAGTAGTGTTCATTTTGGATAAATAAAGGTCGAATTAGGGACGAGGAGCCGGATGAAGTCAAAAGCAAAAAAGTACAATGACAAACATAGGGCTTTACTTCTGCATTGCCTGTTGACTTCTCCTGCTCCTTGCTTCCCGCCGCCAGGGAGAGGAATTCATGAATAAGAAATGGCTCTACTGGTTTGAGGAATTAGACAGCGGTCACAACGAGTTGGTGGGAAAAAAGTGCGCAAATCTAGGAGAGCTGACTCGGCTCGGAATGCGTGTCCCTCCAGGATTCGCGATATCTGTAGATGGATACGAACGATTTATGGATGAAACAGGCGCAGGCGAGGAAATACGCCGCTACGTCCGGGAAAACCAGGATAACCTGAAGGCTGTAGACAACCTGATAAAAGCCAGCGGGATTATTCGCAACATCGTCGAATCCAAGGAAATGCCCCCCGAGATGCGGGATGAATTATACCAGTACTACGAGGAGCTAAAGCAACGGGCGGGCGTAGAGCAAATCACCGTGGCTGTTCGTTCCAGCGGCGCTGTGAGTATGCCGGGGCAAATGGAAACTTATCTGAACGTGCGCAGGAAGGAAGCGGTTGTCCAAAAAGTGATCCAGGTCTGGGGAAGCGCCTTTACCACCCGGGCGATAGCCTTCCGGCTCGAGAAGGCAATGCCCATGGAGAAGGCGCCCATTGGAGTTGCAGTGCTGAAGATGGTTGAAGCCAAAGCGGCTGGAGTGGTTTTGACCGTCATGCCGAACAGTGGAGATACGTCTAAAGTGGTGGTGGAAGGAAACTGGGGATTGGGAGAGAGCGTAGTCAGCGGAGAAATCAATCCCGATCAGTTTATCGTGGATAAAGAGAGCGGGTGCATGGAATGTACGGTTAATCAAAAAACCAAGATGATAGTCTATCATGACTCGGGGACCATAACTTCCGATGTTCCTGCCGATATTCAGTCAAAGGCTTGTGTGGACACCGAAGAGTTAAATGAGATAGTGCGTATTGCCAAGGAAGTGGAGTCCTATTTCCAATGCCCTCAGGATATGGAATGGGTCCTGGATTGTACGCAGTGTTGTCCCGACAATCTATACTGGGTCCAGGCCCGGCCGGCCAAAATCGCCAAGGTCAAAGAGAACGAATCCGAATACCTGGCTGAACTGATGACCCGCATGTTCAAATGCTAGGCCGCCCCTAGAAGGAGAAAGTATGCCCATTCTATTCACTCAATATTGGGATGTGATGCCCGGAAAGTTCGAAGAATACGCCTCTTTTATAAGCGGCGAGTACATTCCAGCCCTGCAGAAGATGGGGATACGATTAGTGGGAGGCTATTACGTCAAGATAGGCGAGGGGCCAAGGATTGTAGCTGTGGCCACCGTCGATGAAGCCGAAAATTTGCGCAGGACCATTTCTTCACGGGAGTACCGGATTCTTTCCGCCAGGTTGCTGGAATATGTCTGGAAGTATTCAAATAAAATCTATATTCCAACCGGCCGCATAGAGGAAGGACCTTATCGTATTCAGACAGGTGTTTGGAAATTAAATCACTATTACAACATCCTGCAGGGCATGGAAGTTGAACATCTAAGATTTATCAAAGAAGAATTCGTACCAGCGCTTAAAGAATTGAATATCCCGTTGACCGGTGGCTGGCGGCTGATCGTAGGCAGCGGCCCACGGATACTGGGCGAATGTACTGCCAAGGGTGTAGTGGCTATTGCCGAAGCAATAGATACCTCTCTTTATAGAAGAATGATGAGGACATTAAAAAATAAATACATAACTGACTACAGCACACGGATACTTGCCCGAACCGGACGAGTTGAAGTGCCTTATCTACTTAATGAAATGATGAAAAATTTCTAATACTCTTGAAAGGGTTTACATGACACCCCAAAGAGCTATGTTTTGGAAGATCGAGGATGTGTGGCTTTTTTATGTGATAGCCTTTATCGCCTTGGCTCTATTTACTGTTGGTGTTGCCATTCATATAATTGTATGGCGGAAAAGTACGCGACACGGTACGATTTACTTTTGCGGCCTGCGTTTAAACAATCATTAATGGATATATTTCTGGGCCTGCGTGTATTCAAGGGTGATATACCCGCCGGCATTGCCCATTTTTTAATATTCTGGGGATTTGTTATCTTAACAATAGGTACTACATTGCTGGTTGTAGATGATCATTTGTACCACTTTCTGATAGGCTGGAACCACCTTTTGTTTGAAGTGTCAATGGAAATAGGTGGGCCTTTTCTTTCTGCGGGAATCATCTGGGCGCTTGTCCGCAGGTACATTCAACGCGTACCAAGGCTTGAACGCCGTTTGGAGGACGCGGTTGTCCCCTTTTGGCTCCTGACAGCGGCATTTTCAGGTTTTCTTCTGGAGGCGTTAAGGCTGGCGGCTCAAAGGCCGCCCTGGGGCAACTGGTCCTTCATCGGCTGGTCGATCGCCGGTTTGATCCCGCAGGGGGTTGCGGAATCGGTATATCCCGATCTTTGGTGGGGCCACGCCCTGCTATGCCTGGGATTTATTGCCATAATACCTTATACCAAGTTATTTCACCTAATTGGGGCGCCTGCTGCCTATTACTTCCATCACAGCGAAGAAAAATCGGCCAGGGCCTCTTTAGCGCCGATGGAACCCGGCGAGGCATTGAATCCGGCGGATGTAGCGGTCCTTGACGCCTGCATGCGATGCGGCCGCTGCGTTCAGGCCTGTCCTTCCAACGGCGCCGGGGAGCCTTTCTCGCCCCGTGACTTCGTCCAGGCTGCGCGCCATTCGTTGTGGCTCCAGCATTCCCTGCCGGAGATATCCGGTTTTTATCAAAGCAGCGGCCAATCGAGGACAAGACGGCATGGTATTGCACTACCTGTGCGGCTTCGCCTGGAAGTTTGCCCCGTATACCGGCGCAACTTTCGAGGCCATTTCGAGAAAGCGCGCCTCACTGGTCGAAGAGGGCAAGGGCGTGCCCGATCTTATGAACCAGACCCTGGAGAGGCTTTTCAATTACGACAATCCGTGGGTATCCTCCAAACGGGAAAGGGGCGCGTGGGCCAAGGGACTGGATATCCCCGTCCTGAAGGCAGACGGCAAAGAGTCGCCGGTTTGCTACTTTGCCGGATGCACGACCTCCTTTGATACACGGGCGCAGGAGATTGCCAAAGCCTTCTGCGGCATTTTGAAGCACACAGGGGTGAGTTCGGGATCATGGCGGACAAGAAACCCTCTGGGAGACATTGCCAGAGTGACCGGAGAGTTGGGTCTATTTCAGGAGAAGATGGAAAACTGCCTGGAGCTTTTCCACAAGTATTCCATAAAGGACGTCGTTACGTCCTCTCCGCACTGTTTCCACACATTCCTAAATGAATATTCGCAAACCCCTTTCAGGGTGCGTCACTATTCTTCGGTTCTAAAGGAGCTTATGGCAGAGGGGAGGCTTAAAACCGAAAAATCCGGTGAACGCCACCGTTACCTATCACGATCCCTGTTACCTTGGCCGGCACAACCGCAACTTCGAGGACCCAAGGGAAATCATTGGCTCAATCCAGGGTATCAAACTGGTTGAGATGAGTCACCATGGTCCTGAGAGCCTCTGCCGTGGCGGAGGTGGAGGAAGGATGTGGCAGGGGACCGACCTTCGTGGTGAGGCCAGAAGAGCGAAATCAGAATCAGGGAAGCACGGGAAACCGGGGCGGATATCCTTATCACCGCCTGTCCTCTTTGTCTGGTCATGCTCGAAGATGCCTTTAAAGACCACAAGATGGAAGGCAGATGAAGGTGATGGACTTAAATGAACTCGTTCTACAGTCGATAGAACAATAAAGAAACAAGGAGGAGCGGTTGCCATGAGCGAGATACTACTGTTGGTTCAGTCTAAAGATGGAGTGTTGGACAAGAAAACACT
>CAVRZU010000255.1:0-7038 GCA_963725365.1 uncultured delta proteobacterium
TAATCGGCAAAACGAAATATGGTTGACGTGCCACTGAAGGAAACCACGATTCCTCACGAGGTGCTCGGTCATTTCGGGGCATCCTCGGTTGTCCTGAAGCCGGCTTCCCCCGGTACCGGCGTCATCGCCGGCGGGGCTGTGCGGGCCATCATGGAAGCGGCGGGAATTCATGATATCTTGACAAAGTGTATTGGGTCGAGAAATCCACATAATGTTGTCAAGGCAACGGTTGAAGGATTAAAACAGTTGCGCAGCGCCGAGCGGATTTCGAAAATCAGGGGAAAGAATATCCTGGAAGAGGCGTAGTGGCGCGGTTTTTAGTTTGCTGGTTGCTGGTTTTGAGTCAACTCAAAATCAAAACTCCGAAGGTTGAGATATGTTAAAACCAATTCAGGTCAGACTGGTTCGAAGCCCGATAGGGCGTCCGGAAAAGCACCGCAAGGTTTTGCAGGCACTTGGGCTTACGCAGATGCACAGGCCCGTGCACCTCTACAGCTCTCCTCAGGTGTTGGGGGCTCTAAGGAAAGTGATTCACCTGGTTAAAATCGAGGAAAGATAGGGGTATTCAATGAGACTCGGAGAACTGGCTCCGCCTCCAGGAGCAAAGAAAAATACCAAGCGGCTCGGCCGGGGATCTGCTTCCGGCCAGGGAATGACTGCCGGCAGAGGCACAAAGGGGCAAAAATCCCGCTCCGGCGGCGGAACCCCTCCCTGGTTTGAAGGAGGTCAGATGCCTCTTCAGCGCAGGGCTCCCAAGCGCGGCTTCACCAATATATTTAAAAAGGAATTCTCGGTCATCAATGTCGAGGATTTGAGTAATTTTCCTGCTGGAAGCGAACTCGGCCCACCTGATTTCGTTGGCGTCGGCCTGGTCAGGAAAGTCCGTGATGGAATTAAACTGTTGGCTAACGGCGATATCACTCAGTCCATTACGGTTCGGGTGCACAAGGCAAGCGCCTCAGCTATTGCCAAAATTGAGGCAGCAGGCGGCAAGGTTGAATTGATACCGCCCAAGGCGCCCCGCTGATAGCAGGGCGCCAATTGAAAGGAAAATAACAAGTGCTTGGCGGCTTTACGAACATAGGGAGAATTCCCGAGCTCAAGCGCCGTGTAATGGCGACTTTGCTGCTTCTGGCAGTTTACCGGATCGGGGTGCACATTCCTACCCCCTATATCAATGCGCAAGCCCTGACAGCTTACTTCAACGCTGCCAAGGGAACGCTTCTCGGCCTCTTCGACATGTTTTCCGGGGGAGCACTTAGCCACTTTTCCATCTTCGCCCTTGGTATAATGCCATATATCAGCGCATCGATTATTCTTCGAACTCCTTACCGTGGTTATCCCTACCCTTGAGAAACTCAGCAAGGAAGGTGAAGCAGGGCGAAAAAAGATTACGCAGTACACTCGCTATGGGACCGTTGTTCTTAGCACTATCCAGGGTTTCGGGATAGCTGCGGGGCTCGAAAGTCAGCACGCCCCGGGTGGCGTCCCGCTGGTTTTGTTGTCGGGTTGGGGATTTCGCCTGATAACGGTTTTAACCCTGACTGCGGGCACTGCGTTCATCATGTGGCTTGGCGAACAGATTACCGAGCGCGGCATCGGAAACGGTATATCGCTCATTATATTTGCCGGTATCGTATCCGGAATTCCAAACGCCCTTATCAGTACCGCAAGACTTGTTCAGGCGGGTGAAATGAACATCTTTATACTTGTTTCACTGGCCTTGATGATGCTTGCGGTGGTGGCTTTTATTATCTTCATGGAGCGGGGGCAACGACGGATTCCCGTTCAGTATGCCAAAAGGGTGGTGGGAAGGCGAGTTTACGGCGGGACCAATACTCATATACCGCTCAAAATAAACGCCTCGGGGGTTATCCCGCCGATTTTTGCATCATCGATTATCATGTTCCCGGCCACTATAGCCAATTTCATAAAGGTTCCCTGGGTCCAGTCGGTTTCGCAGGCGCTCAGTCCGGGTCACGCGGTTTACTATTTGCTCTATGTTGCATTTATTGTTTTCTTCTGCTTTTTCTACACTGCTATCGTTTTCAATCCGGTGGATGTGGCGGATAACATGAAAAAATATGGTGGCTTCGTCCCAGGGATTCGCCCGGGAAGACCCACCGCGGAATATCTGGACAAGGTTTTGAGCCGCATTACCCTCGGCGGTGCAATCTACATTTCAGCAGTTTGTGTTCTTCCCACCATGCTGATTCACCGCTTCGGGGTGCCTTTCTACTTCGGCGGGACGGCCCTTTTGATAGTAATCGGCGTGGCAATGGACACCCTCGCTCAGATTGAAGCTCATATGTTGTCGCGCCACTATGAGGGGTTCCTCAAGAGCGGCAAAGGCCTGAAGGGCCGCCGTTAAGAAGACCATATCTTTGTTCACTGCTTTTTTAACTGGAGGTATACGATGAACATCATTTTGCTGGGACCGCCGGGAGCCGGCAAGGGTACGCAAGCCAAACGTCTTGTCGAAAAATATCACATTCCTCAGGTGTCTACGGGCGACATGCTGCGCGCGGCCTTGAAGGAAGGGACCCCGCTGGGGCTCGAAGCCAAGAAATATATGGACGCTGGCGGCCTGGTTCCGGACAGCGTGGTGATCGGCCTGGTTAAAGAACGTATTCAGAAGCCGGATGCCAATGGTGGTTACATGCTGGATGGATTTCCGCGCACGGTTGCGCAGGCGCAGGAACTGGACGGCATTCTCGGCACGCTGGGCCAAACTATCGATCATGTAGTGAGCGTAGAGGTTCCCAGTTCGGAGCTGCTTGGCCGCCTTACCGGCCGGCGGACCTGCCGGGCGTGCGGCGCCGGGTTCCACGTGATATTCGATCCTCCCAAAAAAGAGGGCGTTTGTGACAAATGCGGTGGCGAGCTCTACCAGAGATCCGACGACAACGAGGCCACTGTAAAGTCGAGGCTGGAAACTTACGAAGCCCAGACAAAGCCGTTGATTGATTACTATCAAAAAGCGAGCAAACTCCGCCGCATTGACGGCGTGGGGCAGATGGACGACATCCTTGGGCGTATACAAAAGGTTCTTGGGTAGCGTCGATCTGAAAATAGAGGAACTACCGATTCGGAAAACCGTATTCGGTACGGGGGCGGTTAATTGATAATCTTAAAGTCCCGAGCCGAAATTGAGAAGATCAAGACTTCATGTTTGATTGTGGCCGAGATTCTCGAAAGCCTGATAGAGCATGTCGTGCCGGGAATCACCACTTGGGAACTCAATGCGATAAGCGAGGAGTTGGCTTCAAAAAAGCACGCAAAGCCCGCGTTCAAAGGCTACCATGGGTATCCGTTCGCGCTTTGCACCTCGGTTAATGAGCAAGTTGTCCATGGAATGCCGTCAAAGCTGCGCCGTCTCAAAGAGGGTGACATTATAAGCATTGACTTCGGCGTGGTTTTGGATGGCTATTATGGCGATGGGGCTTTAACGGCCCCGGTGGGGAAGATCACCGAAGAAGCCGCGCAGCTGTGCACGGTTACCGAACAGAGCCTCTATGAGGGAATTTCGAAGGCGATCAGCGGCAACCGCCTCTCAGATATCTCTCATGCAATACAGGATTACGTGGAAAAGCGCGGTTATTCTGTAGTGAGAGAATTTGTGGGTCACGGAATCGGACAGCAATTGCACGAAAGTCCGCAGATTCCCAACTATGGGCCGCCCGGCAGGGGTTTAAAACTTAAACCCGGGATGGTGCTGGCTCTGGAGCCGATGAAAACGCCGGCGGGCCTGACGTGGAGATTCTGGAGGATAAGTGGACGGCGGTAACGTTGGACAGGAGACTGTCGGCTCACTTTGAGCATACTATAGCGATTACTGAAAATGGTCCTGAGGTTCTGACCAAGCGTGAAAACAGGTTTACAAACCCAAATAAATAGTTTACAATAAAAAGTTCGTAAATTGATCCGGGAGAAACTGCAGACATGGCTAAAGAGGACGCTATAGAAGTTGAAGGAACGGTCATGGAGACCTTACCTAACGCCATGTTTCGCGTGGAGTTGCCAAACGGCCATCGGATTCTAGCCCATATCTCCGGAAAGATGCGCATGCATTTCATTCGCATCCTGCCCGGCGATAAGGTCACAGTCGAGCTTTCTCCCTACGATCTGACACGGGGCCGTATCACTTACAGGTCCAAGTCCTGAGGTTGCGTGTTTGCCGAAAGCAGGGCCATGTGCGGCGCCCCCGCATGAGGGTCTGCACGGTGGTGTTTTTGGAGCTGGGGTCCGGGGTGGGCATGCGGGCGATTCACCGGTCAGTGGAAAGGAATTTCCGATATGAAAGTGCGAGCATCTGTTAAGCGCATTTGCAGAAAGTGCAAAATTATCCGCCGCCACGGCAACGTGCGCGTGATTTGTGAGAATCCAAGGCACAAGCAGCGCCAGGGCTGACAGTTTTCGATAAGGAGCAAGACATTGGCACGTATAGCAGGTATCGATTTACCGAAGAACAAGCGTATCGAGATCGCCCTCACATATATTTACGGTATCGGCAGACCGACGTCGCGGAAAGTTCTGGATATGGCCCAAGTCAACGTGGATATCAAGAGCGACGATCTGAGCGAAATTCAGGTAAATACGATCAGGCAGATTATAGATACACATTTGAAGGTGGAAGGTGATCTTAGGTCCGAGGTGTCGATGAATATAAAGCGCCTTATGGACCTTGGCTGTTACCGTGGATTGAGGCACCGCCGCGGTCTTCCTGTTAACGGCCAGCGCACTCACACCAATGCCCGCACTCGTAAAGGTCCGCGCAGATCCGTAATGGGCAAGCGCAAGAAAGCGTAGGACGGAGGAATAATGGCAAAAGAGAAAGCCGCACCCAGAACTAAGAAAAAAGAGCGCAAGAACATCCTCAATGGCGTAGCTCACATCCGCTCAACCTTCAACAACACTATCATCACCATCACGGACGTAAGCGGTAATGCCATTTCCTGGTCCAGCGCCGGAAGCCAGGGGTTCAAGGGGTCCCGAAAAAGCACTCCATTTGCTGCGCAGGTTGCCGCTGAGGTGGCTGCTAAAAAGGCTCAGGAGCACGGGGTTCAGAATATAGAAGTATACGTCAAGGGCCCTGGTTCCGGCCGTGAAGCAGCCCTGCGGGCGCTTCAGGCCGCCGGGTTCAATGTCACGTTCATCAAGGACGTTACCCCGATACCGCACAATGGGTGCAGACCTCCGAAAAGGCGGCGGGTATAACGGAACGGCGCCTATTATGCTTTGCGGGCCACGCTCGCGATAAAGGCCGCATAAATACAGGAGGAACAATTTGGCTCGTTACACCGAATCTCAATGCAGGCTTTGCCGTCGTGAAACGATGAAGCTGTATCTTAAAGGAGATCGCTGCTATTCGGACAAATGCGCGATCGAGCGCCGCAACTATCCACCCGGGCAGCATGGCCAGGGCAGAGGTAAGCTCTCTGAATACGGACTCCAGCTCCGGGAAAAGCAGAAGATCAAGCGGATTTACGGGTTGATCGAAAAGCAGTTTGAAAGCTATTTCGAAGAGGCGGACCGCCAAAAGGGTGTCACCGGCACGAACTTTTTGATTTTACTCGAGCGCAGATTGGATAATTCGGTCTACAGGTTAGGCTTCGCCAATTCTAGAAGCCAGGCCAGGCAGCTCGTCAGGCACAATCATTTTATGGTCAACGGCAGGAAGGTGAACATCCCGTCATTTCTGCTGAGGCCCGGCGACACTGTTTCCGTTGCGGAGGGGAGCCGGAACTTGCAGGCCATAAATGAGTCCATTGGAGCGATGCCGCGAAGAGGGCTTCCTGCCTGGCTCGAAGTCGATTCAGCGAAATACGAGGGCATCTTCAAGGTATTCCCCAGTCGCGATGAGATGAACCTGCCGGTTCAGGAGCAACTGGTAGTTGAATTCTATTCGAAGTAAGAAGAGCCACAATATACAGGATCCTGGATAGATATCTGAGGGCCATTGGGTGTGTGCGCATCCAAGCGGCCCCGCTTAAGTTTCCAGGAGGAGGGGCCTGCGGTGATGTCTCTTGGATGAGGATAAAAAATGCAAAAGAACTGGCGCGAACTTATAAAACCGAAAGCGCTTGGAGATCGAGACAACAGAGCCGAACACCTACGGGAAATTCGAATGCGAGCCGCTTGAGAGGGGTTTTGGAGTCACTCTTGGAAACGCATTAAGGAGGGTGTTGCTTTCATCCCTTCAGGGCACGGCTATTACCAATGTTAAGATTGATAGCGTTTTACACGAATTCTCGACTATCCCCGGTGTTTTGGAAGACGTCACCGATGTAATACTCAATCTGAAGGAAGTCCGCTTCAGAGCGAGCGGAGATGGGAATCTTCGTCGCCTGGTGATTGAAAAGCAGGGCGAGGGCCGGGTTACCGGCGCAGATGTTCAGTGTGGTGCGATGGTGGAGGTGTTGAATCCGGATCACTATATCTGCACCCTTGCCAAGGACGCCAAGCTCAGGATGGAGCTTACGGTAAGGCAGGGAAAGGGATACGTTCCGGCTGAAAAAAACGCCGAAGAAAACCAGCCTATAGGCACTATTCCCATAGACGCTATCTTTTCTCCCGTGCGTAAAGTCAGCTATACGGTGACCCAGGCACGCGTAGGCCAGATTACCGACTATGACAAGCTTACGCTGGAGATTTGGTCGGACGGGAGCGTCAAGCCGGAGGATGCGCTGGCTTTCGCCGCCAAAATTCTCAAGGACCAGCTCGCGATCTTCATAAATTTTGAGGAGCAAACGGAGGCGCTTGAGGAAGAGGTTCGGACTGAGCCTGCTTTCAATGAGAACCTTTTCCGCAGCGTTGACGAACTGGAACTCTCTGTACGATCCGCAAACTGCCTGAAAAATGCCGATATTCGCTTTATCGGCGAGCTTGTTCAAAAGACCGAGCAGGAGATGCTCAAAACCAAGAATTTCGGCCGTAAATCGCTCAATGAGATTAAAGAGATCCTCTCTGAAATGGGGCTTTCTCTGGGAATGAAAATTGATAATTTCCCTGCCCGCGAGGATATTGAACAGCGAAGAA
>CAVRZU010000256.1:0-11102 GCA_963725365.1 uncultured delta proteobacterium
GATTTCAATGCCGGATTGAAGCACGACTTTCGTGATGGCATCCTTTTCGGTCTTTATATAGGTAGCTACTCCCATGATGACCTCTTCTCTTCAACTGATCTCTTGATGAACTCCGTGATCTCATCGAACGTGCTTCCCCCCGGGAAGATCCCTCCCCTACACCCAGTTCTTTCATAGCCGCGACGTCCTGGCTGGGGCACCACGCCCCCAACCACCACCAGCTTATCGTCAAGGCCTTCCGCTTCTACCAGTCTGCATCAGTTTCCGGCTGATGGGGATATGGGCGCCGGACATGATCGAAGACCTGATCACGTCCACATCTTCCTGTATCGCCTGGTTGACGATGCCTCTGCATCGTTTGATGCAGACCGGTATAGATCACCTCCATACCCGCGTCTCTCAAGGCATGCGCCACAACCTTGGCCCCTCGTCTATGGCCGTCCAGGCCAAGGTTGGCGAAAAGAACACGGATTTTCCTCTCCGCCATGGCGATTGCCTCCTCTTATTGCTTCCAAGCAACTTACAGTGTCTCTTCCTGCTGGAGATCGAAGTGGCGAAAAACAACCTCCCGCCCTCTCAGGATGTGTTCGCGAACCAGCTTTTCGACCCCCTCGGTATCCCGTTTTCGAATATAGGCCATCATCAAAACGTGATCTTCATTGCTGCGCCTGGCCATCTCCTCCACTCTCAAAAGGATCTCCCGAAAGCGGTATACCGGGTCTCGCAGATCGTTGATCATTTTGATCAGCTTCGGACTTCGACTCAAAGCATAGAGAAGATCGTGAAACTCCGTATTGATTCGCGTCAATTCCGCCAATAGGCCCGCGTCGAGGCATTTCTGGTATTCCAGGATCTTCTCTTCCAACGGATTGAGGTCCTCTCCCTTATGTTGCACAGTCCCCAGCCGCGCGGCGTAGCTCTCCAGAACGCTGCGAATGCCGAAGGTCTCCTCGATGTCCTGACGGGTCAGTCCGACGACGAAATAGCCTCCTCCGGGAAAGCTCTTGAGCAAACCCTCTCGTTCTAATTTATGAATGGCTTCCCGCACCGGTGTACGACTGATGCCGAGGGCGTCCGCGACCCGGTTCTCCACCACGTGGCTGGCCGGGGGAAATCACCCTTCATGACGGCCTGTTTTAGCTTCTCATAGGCGATTTGGCCCAGAGACTTCCCACGAGGCACTGATGTGAACCCTTTGAGATCGCCAACTTTAGTTGTGGATTGCCGGCTCATTGCTTAAAGTCCCACCCATTTCGCAATATTGGTCTGAAGAATTTCGTGCGTTCCACCGCCGTAGAGCAAAAACCGGTTGTCCCGGTAATATCTTTGCGGGGAATATTCCATAGAATAGCCGTAGGCCCCGAAGATGCGGGTCGCATGGTCGGCCGCCCGGCAAGCCGCTTCCGTGGAAAAATACTTGGCCATGGAAGACTCCGTAAGACACGGAAGATTGTCGTCTATCATGCAGGCAGCCTTGTAGGTCAACAGGCGGGAAGCTTCCAGATCGGTGGCCATGTTGGCTATTTTTTCCTGAATCAGTTGGTAGTTACTGATTGTTCTGCCGAACTGGGCTCGCTCGTGAGCATAGCGGATGCAGTCGTGCAGCGCCGCCCGTTGCAGTCCGATCGCCAGGGAAGCGGTCATGGTTCTAATCTCCGCCAGAATCGAGAGCAGGTTATTCATCCCGTTGCCTTCCTGGCCGAGCAGGTGATCCGGCGGGATCAAGCAGTCCCTGAAGGCAACCTCGCAAATTTTCGTGCTCCTGGTTCCCAGCAGGTCGAAAGGTTTGCCGCATGACAGACCCGGCGTATCTTTAGGGACAAAGAAAAAATTGAGCCCCTTGAATTTTTTCTCAGGATCGGTCTGGCACAGGACCGTGTAGAAATCGGCAACCGGTCCGTTGGTGACCCAGGTCTTCATCCCGTTAATAACATAGCCGTCCGCGGTTCGAGCCGCCGAGGTGGTTACATTGCCGAGATCCGATCCCGCCTCGGGTTCGGTGAGGCAGAAACAGGCAACTTTTTCACCTCTCATTGCCGGATAGAAATACTTCTCTCTCAGCTCGTCAGTACCGTAATGAAACAAAAAATTCGTTCCCATGAGCGATTGCATGGCCGAGATAGCCGCCATGCTCATCAAACCGCGCGCCAGTTCTTCACAGATAATGCAGAACAGGGTCGAGTTGCCGCCTGCTCCGCCTTTTTCCTTCGGATACCGGACCTCGAACACTCCCATGCGGCCCAACTGCTCGAACAGATCCCTCGGGAACTCGCCCTTCTCGTCGATCTCCTGCGCCCGCGGGATCAGTTCGTTGTCCACGAATCTGGCCGTGCAGTCCCTGATTAAGTGTTCGGCGCTTGACCTGATCATAGCTTCCTCCGAAACAGCCAAAACCTCTTAGACACGGATAGAAGAGGGCGCATTAATAGACAGCCATTTCATGGCCTATCCGTGTCTCAATTCTTTTTCTCTCCGCGTCCTCTGCGCCTGTGGAGAACGAATACGCTTACGCGCCGTACTTGAGCTGCCTCACGAGTTCCGGAACCACGTCGTGAAGGTCCCCCAGAATGCCCCAGTCGCAAACCTGAAAGATGGGAGCACGCGGGTCCTTGTTGATTGCGATCACATAGCGGGAGTTCAACATCCCCGCCCGGTGCTGAATCGCTCCCGAGATACCGCAGGCAATGTAGAGTTCGGGCTGCACCGACCGCCCCGTCTGGCCCACCTGACGGTCAACCGGAATCCAGCCTTCCTCGACCGCTACCCGGGTCCCGGCCACCGTCCCGTTGACGGTTTCCGCCAGTTCTTCGAGCACTTTGAACCCCCCGGCATCACCCACGCCTCTGCCGCCGGCCACGATTACCTTCGCCTCGCAAAGCCTTATCACCTCTTTTTTTTTCCCGCACGATCTCCAGGACCCTTGTGCCTATTTGCTGCTCCTGGACCGAAACCGCCACCGTAATCTCGCGGCCCCTGTTGCCTGGCCGTTCGATGGCTTCCATGACTCCCGGCCGCACCGTAGCCATCTGGGGGCGGGAGTAACGGCTGGCAATGGTCGCCATTATGTTTCCGCCGAAAGCGGGCCTGGTTTGCAGCAGGATTCCCTCATCAGGGTCGATGCTCAGCTCCGTGCAGTCCGCCGTGAGGCCCGCCCCGATGCGGCGGGAGACTCAGGCGCCAGGTCACGGCCGATGTGGGTGGCGCCCATGAGCAGAATATTGGGACGATATTGGTTCATCAAACCCTCAAGGATATCGGCGTAGACTTGAGTCCGGTAGTCCTTCAGGGCTTCGTGTTCGGCCACATAAACCGTTTCCGCTCCATGCCGGATGAGGGTCTCGGTGAGGTGGGACACCCGGTCGCCCAGGACCAGGGCGCAGACCTCCTGGTTCAGCCCGCTCGCCAATTGATGCGCCTTGCCGAGCAGTTCCAGCGCCACAGGGGCCAGCTTGCCCTCCCGCTGTTCGGCAAAGATCCAGATGCCTTTTCTGTCGCTAAAATCAGGTGCGGTCCGCGGCCGCATGTCCGATTGCAGGGCGCCTTGCGGGCACACCTCCAGGCAGGCGCCGCAGGAAGTGCAGCGCTCCTGCACTCCCACCCCTTCCTGTCCGAACTCCAGCGCCCCGTAAGGACATGCCTTAAGACAGCGTTTACATCCGTTGCAAAGATCCGCTTCAACCCAGACAGTCATGGGTTACCTCCCCGAGCGAGATCAGCCGGTTTTCCCTCAGCCTGTCCAGAAGTGACCGCACCACCGTTCTGGTGTCGCCTTCCAGCATCTCTGCCTGCCGCTTGCCCTTGGGAGCGAAGGTTTTGATGACCTGGGTCAGAGATCCCTCCAACCCCACGTCGCGGGTCTGAACCCCAATGTCCGCTGCATTCCAGACCTGGATTCGGGCATGTTTTTTACAGGCATCGATCAATCTACCCACCATCGGATAACGCGGCCGATTCATCTCCCCGATCACCGTCAGTACTGCCGGCAGGGTGGACTCCACCCTTTCGTAGCCATTTTCAAGGCGTCTTTTTACTACCACGGCGCCGGCCTCGATGGCTTCGATGTCAAAGACATAAGTGACCTGGGGCAATTTGAGATACTCAGCCACCTGCGGGCCGATCTGGGCGGTATCCCCGTCTATGGCCTGCCGTCCGCAGATGACGAGATCGTATTTGCCGATTTTGGCAATTGCTTTCCCCAGGGTCGCAGATGTGGCGAAGCTGTCGGCGCCGGCAAACGCCCGGTCGCTGAGCAGAATCCCTTCGTCGGCGCCCATGCCGATCGCCTCCGAAATGACGTCGATGGCTTGAGCCGGTCCCATGGACAGGGCGATTATCCTCCCTCCCCGTGACTCTTTGAGATGGATAGCCGCCTCCAGTGCATGGCGGTCATCCGGATTCATCACACTGTTGACCCCTTCCCGCAACATGCTGCCGGTTTTGGCGTCCAGTTTGACCTCAGTGGTATCGGGCACTTGCTTTACCAGAACAATGATGTCCATGGGCACTGCTCTCTTGTGTTGACCTTTAGGACCTGTTTTAAAAGCGGGTAAAACGCATCTCGAACCGGTTCGACCTGCACCCTTAAATCACGTTGGTTTCCTTGAGCTGTTTGAGGTAATCCCCGGAATACCCCAGCACCTTTCCGTAGATCTCATTGTTGTGTTCTTCGAATCGGGGCGGAAAGGAGAGTTCACGATTGTTCTTTTCCAGAAACGGGGTCATGAAAGGAGGCGGCGCAAGGGTGATGGTGGTTCCGGTGCGGGGATCGCGAGCGAAAAGGAGTTTCCGCTCTACTCTCGGGTCGGCAACCACTTCGGGTATGGTCCTGATTTCGCTGATAGGAACTGAGATGGAGCGGAAGATTTCGAGGAGTAGCTTTGAGGTGAACTGCCGAGTTATCGCATTGATGGCGTTATTCAGGTTTTGCACGTCGCGAATGCGTCCTGCATTCTTTTCGTATTCCTCTTTATCCAGATAGCTGAATGGCTCCAGGGCGACTATCGATTTCCATTGCCGATCGTTTCCCACGGCCAGGTAGATATAGCCGTCGAGTGTTTCATAGACCGAGACCGGACAGAAGAATTCATGAGTATTGCCGCGCCGGGTCATTTCCTGGCCGAAACTGGTGAAAAGCGCAATAGGCACCGTAAGCCAGGATACGCAAGACTCGAACATGGAAAGTTGGATACAGTCGCCTTCTCCCGTTCGTTCCCGCCGGTAGAGCGCCTTCATCAGGAGTCCGTAGGCATGTTCGCCGGCGCCCATATCCGGAAGCGGAATGCCCAGCACCTGGGGGGCGCCCTGCGCCTCACCGGTGAGTGCCATCAGCCCAGACCGGGCCTGCAGGATCGGGTCATATGCGGCCTCGTTGCTCTCCGGTTCGAAGCCTGTCACCCCCAGCCAGATTATGTCCGGCTTAACGCCTTTCAAAGAAGCATAATCGACGCCCAGTTTTTTGTAGTTTTTGGGCAATTGGTTGGTGGCAAAAATATCCACTTTGAGATCACGAATGAGCGCGTGCAGCATCTTCTGCCCTTCGGGCAGCGCAAGGTTCAGGGTGAGCGCCTTTTTCGCCGGCATTGATGCACAGAAAATAGGCGTTCATTCGCTCCTCGCCAAGCACGTTGGCGCCAACGAGACGGTTCGGATCACCAAAGAGCGGGTGTTCCAGGCGGATCACCTGCATGCCGTCCTGGGCCAGGCGGAAGGTGAGATAGGGCAGGACGGTCGCCTGTTCGAGGGATAACACGACGAGCTCTTTGAAGTGCTCCATTTATTACCTTCTTCTTCGCTTCTTCGCTTCTTTTGCCTTTTTTGCTAAAGCCGACCTCCAGCCGCATGCCAGACACAACGAGCGGAACCGAAAAAAGTATACTGTATACAGTATCCAACAGGCAAGAGATTTCCATGCACCGGTAAGCCATTCGGCAAAGAATGGCCATTTCTTGCATGCCCCCCTCTCCCGGCGTATATTAAAGTGAATTCGCCTAAGATTTTTACGCTATTGACCACCTCCACAAAGGTTTTTACCTAAAGAGGGAAAAAAGACGGGAGAGGGAGCCGAGACGATGACAAGAGCAGGCACGTCGCTGACCGAGCCCCAAGGCGTGCGGTTTCCCATGCTCCAGGGAATCCTGCCCATCGATCGGTCCATGATTTCCGCCGACATCCTGGCGGGCATGACCCTGGCTGCACTGGCCGTCCCCGAGGTCATGGGCTATACCAGGATCGCCGGAACCCCGGTGATCACCGGACTCTACTCCATGCTCATCCCCATGGTCCTGTTTGCAATCTTCGGCTCGTCCCGGCACCTGGTGGTGGGAGCCGACTCAGCCACAGCGGCCATTCTGGCCGGTGGTCTTGCCGGCTTGGCCGCCTCGGGCTCGCCCAAATACGTAGCCTTGTGCGGCGTGTTGGCGTGCATGGCCGCGGTGATGCTCATCATCGCCCGCCTTATTCGCCTGGGGTTCCTGGCGGATTTCCTGTCCCGCACCGTGCTCATCGGCTTTCTGACGGGGGTGGGCGTCCAGGTCGCCTGCGGTGAAATGGGGGGCATGCTGGGATTGCCCAGGGGCGGGCACGGCGCCCTTGCTGGATTGATCCACGATGTTCGGCATCTCGAAGAGTCGAACTCGTCCACCCTGATGATGACCGTGGCCGTTCTCATCATCATTCTCGGCTCCCGGAAAATATCCGGGAAACTCCCCGGCCCTCTCATCGCGGTCATCGGCGCCATCACCGTGAGTTGGGCTATCAACCTGAAAGCCTACGGGATCACCATCCTCGGCCCGGTTCCCGGCGGCATTCCGACGGTGAGCTTGCCTCACGTGGACCTCAGCGTCAGCCTCATCATGAAGCTCCTGCCGACCGCCTTCTCCATATTTGTGGTAATCCTGGCCCAGAGCGCCGCTACGTCGAGAGCCTATGCCGCCCGTTACAACGAACGTTTTAGCGAGAACGTTGACCTGGTAGGGCTCAGCCTTGCCAATGTGGGCGCAGGGCTGACCGGTACTTTTGTGGTCAACGGCAGCCCCACCAAGACTGAGATGGTGGACAGCGCAGGGGGCCACAGCCAGTTGGCCCAGATCACTACCAGCGTTATTGTCCTCCTGGTGCTCCTCTTCCTGACCAGGCCATTGGAGTTCATGCCCGACGCGGTGCTTTCCACCATCGTTTTCCTGATCGGCCTGGATTTGGTTGACGCAGCGGGGATGCGGCAGATATAGAGCGAGCGGCCGGCAGAGTTCGCTGTGGCCCTCATAACGGCTGCCACCGTAGTCCTCGTGGGGGTGGAGCAGGGTATCCTGCTGGCCATGTTCCTGTCACTGGTGAGTCACACCCGGCACGGCTACCGGCCGAAAAACGCGTTGATCGTGGCGCCCGAATCTGAAGGCTGGAAGACCGCGCCGGTGGCAACCCGGGGCCAACTGCTCCCGGGGCTGCTGGTTTACCGGTTCAATCACAGTATGTATTATGCCAATGCCGAGCAGATGTTCGAGGAGGTCAGCAGGCTGGCCCAAGGGGCGAATCCGCCCCTGGCATGGTTCTGTATCGGCGCCGGCGCCGTCGATGACATCGACTACACAGCGGCCGAAACTTTGCGATTCCTTTATGCGCTCCTCCGGGAGCAGGGAATAAGGCTGATATTTTTCGAGGTCTCCGATGAGGTTTACACCCAACTGGAACGATCCGGGATAACCGGCTTGGTCGGCAAGGACGCCTTTTATGCCTCCGGAGCAGCGGTCTTCAACGCCTACAAGGCAAGAGTGGGAACCTGAGGCCCTGATCCGGTCATCAAGCTCCGTCAATTGTCTTTACAAATACTTCAGTTCGTGGGCCGCTTTTTCCAGCTCTTCGCGAAACCGGGGGTTGGCCACATCGATCAGTGCCCGTGCCCGCTGGCGGATCGTCTTGCCGTATAGGTCGGCGATGCCGTATTCGGTGACGACATATCTGACGTGGTTGCGCGTGGTCACTACGCCCGCGCCCTGCTTGAGCATCGGTACGATCTTGCTCGCGGGTTGGCCTTTGATCTCGGCCGTGCTGGGCATGCTTATTATCGGTTTACCGCCTTTAGAGCGGCTTGCGCCATAGATAAAGTCCACCTGTCCACCGACACCGCTATACAACCTGGGACCAATCGAGTCTGCACAAACTTGGCCGGTGAGATCTACTTCGATGGCCGAGTTGATAGCGACCATGCGGTCATTTTGCGCGATCAGGAATGGGTCGTTGACGTACTCGGTCGGGTGAAGCTCTATTATGGGATTGTCGTGGACGAAATCGTACAATCGCTGCGTGCCGAGCATAAAGCCGGCAACGATTTTGCCCGGGTGCAGCGTTTTGCGTTCGCCGTTGATGATGCCGCGCTCGACCAGGTCGATCACGCCGTCGGAAAACAGCTCTGTATGGATTCCAAGGTCCCTCTTGGTCTCAAGGAACGTGAGCACCGCATCCGGGATACCGCCGATGCCCATTTGCATGGTCGAGCCGTCTTCGATCAGCGCAGCGCAATAGCCGCCTATCTTTCTTTCCAATTCGGTTATTTCGCCCATGCGGTGCTCGGTCACCGGGTACGACACAGGAACGATGTGAGTAAGCTTGGAGACGTGGATAAAACTATCGCCCAGTGTGCGCGGCATCCGGTCGTTGACTTCGGCAATGACGATCCCGGCCACCGCGGCCGCCGTCTTGGTCGCGCCGACCTCGACGCCGAAGCTGCAAAATCCGTGTTCGTCCGGCGGGCTCACATGGATGAGCGCCACGTCCAGGGGCAGAATACCGTTGCGGAACAGTCCCGGATCTCGGAAAGAAAACAGGGCGTGAAATCCGCCCGGCCTTCGTTGACGGCGTGGCGCACATCGGCGCTGATGAAGGTCGTGTTCACGTGAATATACTTTTCCATGCCCGGAGCGACATAGTCTGCGCTTCCGATAGTGAGCACCTGGACGATCTCAACCGGCTTTTCAAAGGCCGGCGCATACTCGACCAACGCGCTCATCACTCGCTGCGGCACCGAGCAATTGCCCGTGAGGAACAGGCGCATCCCGGACTCGATTGCTCGGACAGCCTTTTCAGCCGTAGTGACCTTGTTTTGATAAATTTGCATCCATCCGCTCATAGTGTTCCCTTTTAGGCTATCAGGCTGAAGGGGTTTAGGCTGAAGGTTTTAAACCTGGCTGTTTAGTCAGACCACGCTGCGCATCGCCTCGGCCAGGGCCTGATTGACGATGTTCCCGCCGCACGTGGCAACTCCGCGAGCCAGGGCCGGGTTGGCCTCGAGTGCGCCCTCCAGACCGTTGCCCACGATTTGCTGCACAAACGGCCAGGTGGCGTTACCCAGCACATGCGTAGCCGTGCGGCCAACGACGCCCGCCATGTTCGGCACACAGTAATGGATTACATTTTCCTCCACATATGTGGGCGAGCCGTGCGTGGTAGGCCGGGAGGTTTCCACACAGCCTCCCTGGTCAATGGACAGGTCCATGATGAGCGAGCGCGGCTTCATCGAAGCGACCATCTCTCGTGTGACCAGGACCGGCGCGCGCGCACCAGGCACAAGGACCGCTCCCACCAGCACATCGGCAAAGGTGACGACTTTCCGGATGTTGAAGGGATGGGTGACCATCGTTGTCAGGCGGCCTGCAAACATCTCGTCCAGGCGCTGGAGGCTTGCCATGTCGCGGCCCAGGACAACCACCCGCGCGCCAGCCCCCAGGAACGCGCGCGCAGCTTGAGTACCCAAGGTTCCAGTGCCCAGAATCACGACTTCGGCCGACGGCACGCCGGGCACCCCCCCCAGCAGTACTCCTTTACCCCCACGATCATTTTGAAGCAGTGTAGCAGCTACGTGCGGGCTCATGCGGCCGGCAATCAGGCTCATGGCGCCAAGGATCGGCAAGCTGCCGTCATCGTTTTCGACCGTTTCATAGGCGATGGTGGTGACACGCTTCCGAGCAGTAGTTCCACTTTGCTGCGCCGGGCGGCTGCCAGGTGAACGAAGCCCATCAGGATCTGGCCTTCCCGTACCCACTCGAACTCTTCCCCGGTCGGCCTGGTGACCTTGAGCACGAGTTCACCCCGGCCGTACACTTCTTCACCGGAATATACAATTCGCGCCCCGGCCTTTTGGTAGTCCAGGTCAGCAAAACCGGCGCCCAGGCCCGCACCCGATTCCACGTAGCAGTTGTGCCCCTCGGCCGTCAACAGTTCGACGCCGGCGGGCGTCAGCCCGACACGGCTCTCGTAACTTCGCCGCTCGCGCGGCACACCAATGTCCATAGGACTCCTCCATGATGAAATCGTTCGAGTTTATGGTACTATAGGGAGGTAACCCTTAAGATTCAATAGAAGACAAGACTCCCCTCACGCGAAGGCGGCAAGAAAAACAACAGTGATAAACTGATTCACGGAGAACATATGCCTGTAGAAAAAGTTGGATTGCACAGTATCTACTATGACGATTTCGGCGACGGTCATCCGCTCCTGCTCATCCCCGGGCTGGGCACTTCCCGGTTTGGCTGGTGGAAGCAGATTGAAACGATCTCCCGAAACTATCGCCTGATCAACATGGACAATCGCGACGCGGGAGATAGTGCTCCGGGCACAGGGCCATACACCATCGCCGACATGGCTGATGATGCGGCAGGCCTGATCCGAAATCTCAAGTGCGGACCAACGCACGTGATGGGCTGGTCGATGGGTGGTTTCATCGCTTTGGAGTTAAGCCTGCGGCATCCGGAATTGGTCGGCAAATTGATCCTGGTCGCTACCTCGGCCGGCGGGGCGGCTAATATCCCGCCTGCACCGGAAATTGGCGCCTTGCTCATGCCCCGGGAGAAGGAAGATCTTGAAACAAACTTACGCCGTGTCTATCCATGTATTGCGGCGCCGGGCTATATGAATTCCCACCCCGAAGACCTCGATAAGGTGGTGCTGAATTCCAAATCCAAACCGATGTCGTTTTCTTCCTACCAGCGGCAACTCGGCGCAATAATGACGTGGCCCGGCATAGGCGACCGCATACGAGAAATCTCCCTGCCAACACTTGTTGTTCACGGAACTGCCGATCCACTCGTCCCGCATGGGAACGGCCTGTATCT
>CAVRZU010000257.1:0-12606 GCA_963725365.1 uncultured delta proteobacterium
GGACGAAGAACCGGTGACTGCCAACGCGCTTGCTGAAATCCTGCGCCGCAATGGTTATGCGACCGAGACTGCATGTAATGCGACTGGCGCACTGCAGAGGACGTTGCTTTCGACACCCGATCTCGTCATCACCGACGTTGCGCTGCCGGGAATGACCGGAGTCCAACTGGCCGTCACGATCAAGCGCGCGTACCCGGATTGCAAAATTCTGCTCTGCTCGGGGCAGGCGTACACGCCTGAGCTGATCCGGTCGCCCCATTGGGCGCCGTATGATTTCACGCTGCTAAGCAAACCCGTGCGACCGAGAGACCTGCTTGCCCTGGTGGAACACAGGCTGGGCATGGGCGGTCCAGTTACGGGCGCAGACCAAGCAGTGTTTGTGCCGCCGCGGCGAGGGCTTCCTTCCCGTTCCCTTCTATTTCATTCATTTTCGGCTCACGCAAGGGTTGGGCTGTCCATCTTGATGAAGTAGAGCCCATTGAAGGCCGAAGAGCCGGCCGGGCCTCGGGCAGGGGCACCTGAACCCAGCCGGCCTGGCAGGGGCCGGCGGCCGCGCTGAGCATGCGGTTTTCGGCCACGCTGTAGAGGCGCACCTCGACGCCGTGCACGAGTCGCCTTCCAGCTGCACCGACACCCGGGAGGGGTTGGGGTTGGGCCAGGGCTGCACCTTGAGGATGTTCAAGGGCCCGCCCGGCACGACGGTCTGTGTGGGCGTGGACAGTGCCGGGGTCGCGCTGGGCGCGGCGGTCACGCTGGTGCTGGCTTGGGGAGTGGCGCTGGGCTGGGCCGTGGCGCTGGAGGCCGGGGTCGCGCTCGGCTGGGCCGTGGCCGTGCTGCTGGGGCTGCCCGGGGCCGTCACCGCGGCCGTGAAGGTCGCCGTTGGGGTGGGAGTCCAAGTGGGGGTCCAAGTGGGGGTCCAGGTGGGGGTCCAGGTGGGGGTCCAGGTGGGGGTCCAGGTCAGGGTCACCGTGGAGCTGGGGCTGAAGGTCCAGGTGGGCGTGGGGCTTGGCAGGGGCGTGGAGGAAGGCGGCGCGGTCAGGGTCGCGGTGGCGCTGGGGCTCGGGGTCGCGGTCAGCGTCTCGGTGGAGGTGGCGGTCGGGCTGGGGCTGGCGCCGGCCGTGGCGCTGCCGGTGGCGCTGGGCGAGGCCGTGGGGGAGCCGGAGAGCGTGATCGTGGTGGGGCTGCTTCCCGGCGGCACGCTGGTGAAGTTGAGGGTCGCGCTGGGGGATCCCGTGGCCGAGCCCGTGGGGCTGGGGCTGGCGCTCACTGTGGCGCTGGGCGAGGCGCTGGGGGCGGGGCTGGAGCTGGGGGTCGCCGTGCGCGTGGCGCTGGCCGTGGACAAGGTGGTGGGGCTGGCGGTCGACGAGGCCGTCGAGGACGCGCTGGGGCTGGGGGTGGGGCTGGCCGAGCGGGTCGCGCTGGGCGTGGCGCTCGGGGTGGGGGTGGAGGCCCCGGTGGTGGGCGTCGGCGTGGGGGTGGGGCAGTTGTAGAAGTTGATGTCGGCCACGCTGAAGCTGTCGCGCCGGCGTTCACCAGGGGCCCACACCAGGTCGCCGAGGTCGGCCACCGCGGTGGAGACAGGAATCGTGGTGCCCCAGCCCGGGAAGACGAAGGAGGACCAGGGGACCGTGATCAGGGTCCACACCCCGGCCGGGGCGGTGAACGTGTAGGCGTAGTTGTTGTAGGACGTGGAATCCGGGGGCGCCAGGCTGTCAAGGGAGACCTGGTAGGTGTTGCCGTCGCCCAGAACTGAAGCTGATGCCCGCGAAGGCGGAACCGTTCGTCCCGGTGGAGGCGAAGCCGTCCTCCATCTCCGGAAGGGCCCCGGCCACGGCGTTGCCCGAAACGTGGGCGCAGTAGCCGGTGCCGCCGTAGCCCGGGGCCGTGGCCGCGAAGGTGGCCGGCGCCATGGTGGAGCCGCCGCTGCCGGCGTAGTTGTACCAGTAGCCGCCGAAGCTGTTGGCGGAGTTGCCCGCGCCGACGTTGCAGATCAGGGTGTTGGAGCAGGGCGGGGGGGTGGCGGTGAATGTGGGGGTCGGCGTCAGGGTGTAGGTCGGGGTCGCGGTGCAGGCGACGCAGAAGGTGGGGGTGGTGTCGGGCGCCGCAGTTGTTGTTGAGAACCAGCTCGTTGCTGCCCGTGAGGGCCTTGTTGAAGGTGAGGTACACTCGGTGGTTCACCGTGTCGATGGAGCTGAAGTAGTCCGTGCCCGCGACCTGGGGACCCCATTGAGGGTGAAGTTGCAGAAGGAGGCCGCGGTGTAGCCGTCGATGAGGAAGGTCTGGTTCGGCAGGCTCACCGCGCCCAGGGCCAGGGTGGCGTCCACGGCGTTGCCGAGCAGACCAGCTCCCAGGCCCGGTAGATGTGGTTGAGCCCTGGGGCACGAAGGGGATGCCCGCGGACGTATCTTGGAGGTTCTGCGGGCCCGAGGTGACCACCGTGCCCAGGGCCGCGGTACGATAATGGGGATTGAGCGAAAGCGTTGATCGGTTTTTAGTTTTTGGAGCACTTCCCGGCCGCTCATGGCGGGCAGATTGAGGTCAAGCAGTATGAGGTCCGGACGCGGTGAACTGTCAGGTGCCGTGAAGCTGCCGCGCCGATTAAGATAGTCGAGCATATCCAAGCCATCCTTAACGCAGTGAAAATCACACTTTAAGTAGGCTTCGTACAAAGCGGCTTCAACCAGCAGACAATCATCCTCATCGTCATCGACCATGACGAGCACTATTCTGTTAACTGTCCTGTGGTTCATATGCGCCAACTCTCGAAATAGAGTAAATTTTTCTATACCACGTACAGGGAAAGATGAACAATGATCTTGTGACCAAAACTATGATCCTTTCTGCAAAAAGCTGGAATATTCGTACACTTTCATTAGAATTAGGTTATCCTAGATTCCATTTTCGAGGGAACATGGCGGCTTTTCGCCCAAAGTGACGACGGCGAAGGGCGATGAAATCGACCTGGAAAACCAGAAGCCAATGGACCAGTTAAATATATTCGAAAACCGTTCCGGTGACAAACCTGTGGAACAGGCGCCGCTGGCCGAACGGATGCGTCCCCGCAACCTTGGTGAGTTCATCGGGCAGTCGCACCTGCTCGGGCCGGGAAAGATACTCGACAGAGTTCTGCGCAACCGGCGATTTCCACTCCCTTATACTTTGGGGACCTCCGGGTTGCGGCAAGACGACTCTTGCCAAAATCATAGCAACTCATACCGAAAGCCACCTCGTATCTTTGTCTGCGGTGATGGCGGGGGCCAGGGAAATACGGGCCGCCGTTCAGGAGGCCAAGGAAGTTTTCGCCAAAAGGAAAATGAGAACATGGCTGCTCATGGACGAAATTCACAGACTGAACAAGGCTCAGCAGGACACCCTTCTGCCGCACGTTGAAAATGGAACGGTGCTTCTGCTCGGGGCCACCACGGAAAATCCATCTTTCGAGATTATTCGTCCGCTGCTGTCGCGCGCTCAGGTTGCCGTTTTGGAGCCGCTCGAAGAGGCCAGGATTTGAAACAAATAATCAGACCATGCTCTCAGCGATGCGGAGAAAGGGACTGGGAAAGTTCCCGGCGCATCTTGCCGAGGAAGCACAAGATTATTTGCTTGCGGCCTCCGGAGGGGATGCACGGGTCATTCTGAATGCTTTGGAAATAGGTGTACTGACTACTGCGCCCGATTCCGAAGGTATACGGAAGGTGGATCTTGAGGCGCGCAAAGGAAGCTCTGCTGCGCAAGTCCGTGCATTATGACAAGGCGGGCGAAGAACACTTTAACCTCATTTCCGCCCTTCATAAAAGCGTCAGGGGAAGCGATCCGGACGCGGCCCTCTACTGGTTGGCCCGGATGCTCGACGCTGGGGAGGACCCGCTCTACCTGGCGCGGCGCATCGTCAGGATGGCCTCGGAAGACATCGGGCTTGCTGATCCAGCCGCTCTGGTTCAGGCTGTAAACGCTTTCCAGGCCTATCATTTCCTGGGCAGTCCCGAAGGCGATCTTGCCCTTGCTCAAGCGGTCGTGTATCTTTGCCTTGCACCCAAGAGCAATTCGCTATACGTCGCTCATGGACAGTGCCCTTGAGGCGGCTAAAAACAGTGGCGCGGCCCGGGTGCCTTTGCACCTGCGCAATGCGCCCACGGGGCTTATGAAAAAACTCGGCTATGGCAAAGAATACAAGTACGCTCACGATTACGAGGGGGGGTGGCTCCCCGAGTCCTACATGCCGGCTGAGTTGCCAGGCGCGCTTTTCTATTATCCGAAAGCCGCCGGTTGGGAAGCCGAATTCAAAGATCAGCTCGAACGAAGGCGCGTCAATGGTGAAGGAACTGCTCGACAAAGAAGACAGCTCGGGAAAATGAAATCGATCCAGGCCAAGAAAAAAAATTCTAGAAAGCGTTAAGCCTTTTCAACTGGTCAAGTATCTTGCGCTTTCCAGTCTGATGGTGATCCTGGTTTGCACCATTGTCTTGTCCGGGTTTATCTCGCAAAGAGCCAAGGCCATTTTGCTGAAAAAAAGCGAACAATACGCTTTGCTGGTTGCCGAAAACCTGAACCACCAGGTTTTTTTTCAATTCACGGTGCCCACCCTGATTGCGGAGGGGGAGATCCGCCTCAGAAGTGAAAGCCAGTATGAAAGGCTTGACACGGTAGTAAGAAACAACATCCACGGACTATTGGTGGAACACGTGAACATCTACGATAAGGAGCAGATACTAACCTACACTACAGACAATGAAAAAATCGGCAGTAAGGGGAACATTGGCGACCCTTTTACTCGAGCTTTAAACGAAGAATCGGTTTCGGTGCTATCGGCCGAAAAGAATGATTTTTTCGGGTTCGAATTTAAAGGCGGCACTCGAAGACTTACGACCTATCTGCCGATGTGGGAGGAGAGGCCGCTTAGCTGGAGAAGAGGAAAGGTGCTGGGCGTCTTTGAGATAACCCAGGACGTAACTCCGGATTACAAAACCATATACCGGTTTCAGTGGATCGTAGCACTGAGTTTTCTTCTCTTCGTTGGCATTTTGTTCGTGACCATCCTGTTTATCGCCCGCCGCGCCGAGCGGATAATTACAGCAAGAAGCCAGGAGAAATACAAGCTCGAAGAGCAGCTTAATCAATCTGAGCGGCTTGCTGCTCTTGGGGAAATGATTGCCGGCGTTTCCCACGAAATCCGCAATCCCCTTGGAATCATAAGAAGCACCGCGGAGCTTCTCGATTGCCGCATGAGCGATGATCGGCAAAAGAAATTTTCCTCGATCATCGTCGAAGAATCTACACGCCTGAATGATATCCTGACCGAGTTTCTGGATTTCGCCAGGCCCACGACGCTGCATCCTTCCGAATGCAAGATAGAGGACATTCTGGACAGGAATCTTTCAATACTGGAAGCTGAGTGTCAGCGGCTCGGAATCAAGGTCCAAAAATGTTATCAGACAGGGGAATATTGTCTGGACGCCGACCATGATCTGCTTTACCGGGCCTTTGTCAACATCTTTGCCAATTCGATTCAGGCGATGCCCGAAGGTGGGATGCTAACAGTAAAGACTGCGATAACTGGTGGCGGCAATGGGGATTCTCTCGTGGAAATTCAGGTCCAGGACACGGGGTCGGGCATTCCCAAAGAGACCATGAAAAAGATTTTCAATCCTTTTTTCACCACTCGCGAAAAGGGAACGGGACTGGGACTTGCCATCGTTCAAACCATAATCGATAATCACAGCGGCGAAATCGAAGTGGTAAGCGAGGAAGGGCAGGGCGCCACCATGATCATAAGACTCCCGCTTACACAACCGGAATTTGAGGCGGGAGGGGAAGCTGTTGAATAGAAAATGAATACAGTCCTTATCGTCGATGACGAAAGAAATTACCTGCTCGTTTTAGAGGCACTGCTTTCAGAAGAGGGCTATCAGGTGATCACCGCCGAAGGCGCCAGCAAGGGCCTCGAGTGCATCGAGGAAAACGATCTTGACGTGGTGATCACGGACATGAAAATGCCGGGAATGGACGGGATGGAGTTAATGTCACGCATTCGAATGCGGCAGCCGGATCTTCCCGTTATTATGATGACCGCCTTCGGTAGTGTGGAAAAAGCGGTGGAAGCGATGCGGAAGGGCGCTTTCGACTACATACTCAAGCCTTTCAAAAACGAAGAGTTGAAACTCACCATAGGCAAGGCAATCAACCATCATAATTTGATAAGGCAGAACCGGCAACTGACCCGTGAGCTGGAAGGCAAGTATAACTTCGGCAACATAATCGGCAAAAGCGTCCAAATGCAGCGCATATTCGGACTGATCGAAAAAGTGGCGCCAACCAAGGCAACAGTTCTGATAACTGGTGACTCGGGTACCGGCAAAGAGCTGATTGCCAGGGCAATACATTACAACAGCCCGAGAAAGGACCAGCCGTTCATATCTGTAAACTGCGGGGCTTTACCGGAAACTCTGCTTGAGAGCGAACTTTTCGGACATGAAAAGGGCGCGTTCAGCGGCGCGGTCAGCCAGCGGAAAGGCAGGTTCGAACTCGCTGATGGAGGGACGCTCTTTCTTGATGAAATAAGCGAAATGTCCTCTACTCTCCAGGTTAAATTGCTTCGTGTTCTCCAGGAAATGGAGTTCGAAAGGGTAGGGGGCAGCCACACTCTCAAAGTGGATGTCCGGGTTGTTGCGGCCTCCAACCGGAATCTTAAGGAAGACGCTGCGAACGGAATATTCCGTAGCGACCTCTATTACCGGCTCAACGTCGTGCACGTCTATTTGCCCCCGCTTCGGGAACGAAAGGACGATCTGTATCTTCTTGTAAGGCATTTCCTTTCAAAGTACGCAAAGGAAAACCATCAGGAGCTGATCGCCATATCATCCGGAGCTATAGAACGCATTCTCGATTACTTTTGGCCGGGAAACGTGCGGGAATTGGAAAACGTTATCGAAAGGGCGATTATTCTTTCGGACAGACATGAAATCCAGGTCAAGGACCTTCCTGCCGAAGTGAGAGAACCCAGCGCCGCGCCTGCAATCAACATGGGAGATACAAAGATTGCCGATGCGGGGATTTTACCCGTTTCCGGTCTTAGCGGCAGTGACCGTATGCACGATTCAGGTCTCATGGTGCGGCAGGTACAGGCAATAGAATTCATCAAAGCCAACGGGTTTATTACCAATAAGCATTATTCGCAACTAGCCGCAATTTCCGATCGTCAGGCCTCGCGTGAACTGAGCGAACTGGTCAATACCGGCAGACTCCTCAGGATAGGGTGGGGCAGGGCATGCCGCTATGTAGAAGTGAAAAGCGACCAGGGAAGACCATATAAGTCTTAAATTTTATACATGTCCATACTACTTATACCGCAAGCGGAACACTACGGTGAGCGAACGGCGATTCTCGAGCCTGAAGGCGCTTTTACCTATCGGCAGCTCCTGGATGCCTCACGCAGGGTCGCGTCCTTTCTCCTGGACGGAGGCACGGATTTGAAGGAAAAGCCGGTGGTTTTTTTGGCGCCTCCAGGGTTTGATTACGTCGCCCTGCAATGGGGTATCTGGCGAGCGGGCGGCATTGCCGTTCCGTTGTCATTGTTCCATCCTCGGCCCGAACTGGAATACGTGCTCGATGACACCAGCCCGGCAGTCGCAGTTGTCCATCCTGATTTTGTCTAACCGGCTGGCCGGCCGGCAGAGGAACACAAGCTCAGATTGGCGTCGAGCACCGAGGCCCTGGCGCATCCGGCGGGACCACTGCCAGCGGTGGCCGCGTCCAGGCGAGCCATGATTCTTTATACCAGCGGTACCACCGGCAAACCAAAAGGTGTTGTAACCACCCATGCAAATATAGCAGCCCAGATTAGAAGTCTGGTTGAGGCCTGGAGATGGACAGGAGAGGATCGGATATTGGAAATTTTGCCGCTCCATCATCTCCACGGGATTGTCAACGTCATGGCCTGCGCACTCTGGGTTGGAGCGGTGTGCGAAATCCATCCCGCCTTTGACGCCGGCAAAGTCTGGGACCGGATAGCAGGGGGCGATCTGACACTGTTCATGGCAGTCCCCACCATATATGTAAAGCTCATAGATGCCTGGGAGAAGGCATCGCCGGCAGAAAGGGATCTGATGTCCGGGGGCTGCCGGAAGATGAGGCTGATGGTGTCCGGTTCGGCGGCCTTGCCTGTACCTGTGTTGGAAAGATGGAAGCAGGTATCGGGACATGTCCTCCTGGAAAGATATGGGATGACCGAAATAGGCATGTGTCTTTCCAACCCGCTACGTGGGCAGAGGCGTCCGGGATGCGTAGGGCTGCCCTTGCCGGGAGTGGAAGTCAGGCTGACGGATGTGGGAGGTGTTCCTGTAGGGGCCGGGACCCCGGGAGAGATCATCGTGCGAGGCAAGACGGTCTTTCTGGAATACTGGAATAGAGCGGAAGAAACAAGGAAAGCATTCCGGGACGGCTGGTTTTTAACCGGCGATATCGCCGTGCAGGAGAGTGGTATCTATCGCATTCTCGGCCGCAGCAGCGTGGACATTATCAAAACCGGCGGCTACAAGGTATCGGCCCTGGAAATCGAAGAAACCCTGCTAGCCCATCCGGACATCAAAGAGTGCGCGGTAGTGGGAGTTGCGGACCCAACCTGGGGTGAGCGGGTCGTCGCTGCGCTAGTGATGCGCGAAGGCGCCCGCTTGGATACTGATGCACTGAGGGCCTGGAGCAAGGACGCGGCTTGCCCCCTACAAGGTCCCCAAAGACGCGCTGGCTTTTAAGGAACTGCCCAGGAATGCCATGGGAAAGGTTTCCAAGCCCGATTTGAAAAAAATTATCTTGCGTTCCTGATTATCTCCTGGCGGGCGAGTTCGTCACAGCGCTCGTTTTCAGGATGGCCGGCGTGTCCCTGGACCCAGACCCATTCCACCTGGTGCTTTTGCGAAAGTTCATCCAGGGCCTCCCAAAGCTCACGATTCTTTACCGGCTGTCTGCTCTTGGTCTTCCAGCCATTTCGCTTCCATCCATTTATCCAGACGGTAATACCGTTGCGCAGATACTGAGAGTCGGTGTGGACCCTTACAACGCAAGGCTCTTTGAGCATCCTAAAGGCTTCAATTACTGCCTTCATTTCCATTCTGTTGTTCGTAGTCTGTCTCTCAAAGCCGGAAATCTCCTTCTCGGATCCCTTATAGCGCAAAATGGCGCCCCATCCGCCCGGCCCGGGGTTGCCCGAACAAGCGCCATCGGTATAAATATCTGTGGTTTTTACCGGTCGCAGACCCGCGTCGATCTTGGACCCGGAGGCGGCATTCTTATTATTTGATTCTGTAGGTTGCACTTGGTAGCTAATTCTTTCTGAAAGGAGAGAGGCTGCGCTGCACAAAGCGCTCGATCGAAGTGGAGGACAAGCTTCCGATGGCTTCTGACACGCGCTTTAGCGGAATCTCTGCGCGGGCCATCGCCTGATGTCCTCCTGCCGACCCAAGCGATCCGAACGCCCGTCTGACCAGTCTGCCGGCGTCCTTTCGCTGCCCATCGTTTCGAATAACTATTATGAGGCTATCCTGAAAGATACCGGATACGATGCTCCAGCAAATGTCGTGAATCTTCAGCAGGAATTCGGCAACCTCGACCAAAATGTCGGCGGACGGCACCTCGTCGAGGTAGGCGAAAATCCGGTCCTTCACCACGTGTTTCCTTGTGAAGGCTTTGTTGAAATACTTGGTATCACTTAGCGAAAGGTCTGAAATTTCTATTTTTCTCAAAACCTGGTGATCGGCATACTTAAACAGGTATTTGAAAGCCTCGATATCTTCGACCAGCGTGTGGCGCTCAAAACTGCGGGTATCCGTTTTTATGCCATACAGAAGAGATGTGGCAAGAGCTTGCGAGGGTTTGATCCTGGCGGCCCTGAGATATTGCGTCATTATTGTGGAGGTTGATCCGTATTCCGGGCGCACGTCACAGAAATCAGAGTGCACTTCCTGATTTTGGGGATGATGATCGATTACCGCCGTGTAGGGAATCTTGCTCAACAAATCATTATGAGACGGCTGAATGTTGACCAGGACAAACTTAGTCGCTTTCTGCATATCGACCTTATCCAAAGGCGTCAACGGAATCCTTAGAAGTCTCACCATTGCCAGATTGTTCAATCTTCTTATAGGCCTGATAATTCCTATCGAGGTGGTGGCTACTTTATGCCAGAGAAGCCTTTTTACGGCAAGGGCAGATCCGATTGCGTCCGGGTCGGGGTCAATGGTAACGAGGACTGAATCCTTTGAGGCGAAGCAGGAATAAAATTCATCGAGCCGGGCTTTGAAGGTTTTCCTGTTTGCATGAATTTGCTGGGCGAGGGCCATTTGATTCATAATTTAAAAATTATAGGCAAAGGCGGCTGGAAGTCTAGAAAAAAAGGGTGGTTTCACAACCACCCTTAATTATCTATGAAGCGGGAAACGGGATTTGAACCCGCGACTTCAACCTTGGCAAGGTTGCACTCTACCACTGAGTTATTCCCGCATGGAACCAAATTAATTTACTGGGGAAGCGGTTTGAAGTCAAGTGAAAATCGAAATGGGGAAACCGCTAACGGGCCAGGAAAATTAGCGAGCCTTTTTTCGAATCCCAGTCGAGGAGGGAGATGTTTGAGGACAGATAGATCAATGTCTGATAATTAATATATTATGTAAAACTAATAAGTTTATGAAATCAGAGGGGATCGTCCCCCAGGTGCATCTAAGGCGGCCAACAAAAGGTTTATTTCCCTTCCTTCTCAATTGAACTATCCCCGGGATATCTTATAATGAAACATATCTCTGTTCCAGGATCACAACAGCATGCTGAAGCACCAGCCTAAAACGCTCGCAAAGACCCTCGACTACGTTGCCCGGCGCTCGCCCGGCGAACACGGACTCTTTGGGACCCTGACGGCACAATGCCCTGGAAGGAATTCTACTGGGCTCTGCAGCAAGATGTTTCCTTGCGCTTTGTACGTGAATCCACCATCAGGGAGCTTACGCTGCTCGGAATGGAGCTTCCGTTCGCGCTCGACGGCAACCTGCTGCGTCTCCGTCCGGAATTTGGCCCTCCGGTTTATCCGGTTGCTTCCGAGGTGCCGGCGAGACTTTATTTCGGCCTTAAACCCAAAAACCTGGTTCATACCCAGAATATTGGGTTAAAGAGTGCCCGTCGCCGTTTCGTTACGCTTTGCGCCGAGCGTGAACTGGCGTTGCGGATTGCCGTGAGAACAGAAGAAGACCCTATCCTGATAGAAATACTTGCTCGTGGAGCTCATGAAAGTGGTCTATCGTTTCTTGTTGCCGGGCAGGATTTTTACCTCGTTGAATCAGTCCCTGTGGAATTTATCCTCTTCCCAAAACTGCGCCAAGACCCTGCGGACAGACTCGCTGCTTCACTTAAGAAAAAAGTTCAGCCCTCCCCTGCCATCGCCCCCGGCTCATTCATTGTTCAATCTCACCACCTTTCAGGCGCCGGGCGCAGGCGCCAAACAATCAGGAAAAGGGGCCAAGAAGGACACCAAGGGAGGATGGAAAAAAGAGGGACGAAAAGAGAGGCGCAAAAGAAAGATTTAGGCGGTGGGACCGCCGGCCAGGTTGGCCACTCAAACCTTCAGGCGGCGGCTAAGGAAAAATATCCCTGCTCCCTTCAGAAGACTTTGGAAAAGGTGGGAGGGATTTTGGAATTTTGTGATTCTTTTTCACCGACTACTGACCACTGACGACGGGTTTTTTATGGACTCCGATATCGAAATGAGAATTTATGAAACGGGATGCCGCCTCTCGCATGCGCACCCGCTGGCGGGGGGTTCCCACTGGGGTGTGGCCAGGGCCAGGATCCGCCCCTCCGCGAGCAGCCCGGCATCGGCGGCCGCCGAGCTGCCGTAATAGAGTGAAAGATGGTGCGTCTTCCCGACCCCCTCGATCCACTCGAATTCGCCCCCCTCCTCGGCCCAGAGGTCGATGTTGATCGCTTCCGGCCGCCGCGCCACCGCCTTGGGGAACTGTTCGCGGAAGTTATCCAGTCCGACCGCAAGCGAGCCGCCCCCTTCGAGGCCAGCCGACAGCCAGCCGCGGAGCCGCTGCTGTTGCTCCTGGCCGGCATAGACCGACCGATCTTCGCTCTTCTGGACCAAGGCACCGGCGGCCCCCGCGGCCCGAGCTCGGTGACGGCACGCGAGATCGGCCGGTCGGGCTTGACCCGAAGTGAGAGGGATGAGACGCCGACCTTGCTTGCCATCGAGCCCTCGACGCGGGAGGCGGGCCGGCTGTCGGTGTTGACGACGAAGTAGTCGACCTGCACGAGCGGGCTGCCTGCGAACGCGTGAATCCGCGCAGGATGGGCGAAGCCCTCGGCACGCTTGCCCGAGCGCCGGAAGCTTGGTCGCCAACAGGATCACCGCGTGCTCCGGACCCGCCTGCTCGACCTCGAGCCGGTCGACGGCCAGATCGAGCGCACGCCAGGTGCCGGCCCCCCGTCTCGACGATCTCGGCCGAGATCGGACCGCGTCTGCACGACCGCGCCGCCGGCCAGCCGGACGTCCTCGCGACGATGCCGAAGTGCGCCCGGGACACCCGGAACCGGATCGCCCCCGATATCCACATCAAGTCCGTCCGG
>CAVRZU010000258.1:0-31995 GCA_963725365.1 uncultured delta proteobacterium
CTCGACTTTACAGTTGGTCTTGTTGGCCATGTGGCCATCGGTTCCGCTGGTGGTGGAGGAGAAGCGCGTGGGCACGGCCTTCGGCCTGATGACGGCCATCCAGAACCTGGGCCTGGGGCTATTCCCGCTCCTGAATGGCAAGCTCCGCGACGCGACCGGAACCTACACCGCGACCCAGATCATGTTCGCGTGCCTGGGCGTGGCCGGGCTCATTTTCGCTTTCCTCCTGTTGCGGTCGGATCGGCGTCATGGCGGCAAGCTGGAGCAGGGAAAGAGCAAAGAGACGGATTTGCCCAAAGTCGAAGAGGTCTCGGAATAACGCCAGGGTCTGTTCAGCGGATGGGAGGGCGATCAGGATCGCCGCCATCTCTCCCAGAAACTATCCAATGAAATTGTATTGCACCGGAAATGCGGCTTTCGCATTGAACGGCAATCGGCGCGTATTGTCTATTCGGCGTCCTTCGCCGACTTCCGCCGGTTCCGGTGCGGTGGCCGGGTCCAGCGTCTCCAGGCCCTCGTTCTTGGCTGCATCCAGCAGGTGCGCCGAGGCGGAGACGAAAGTGATTGCGGTGCCGGGAAACATGTCGCGGGCGGTGAGCGCGGCGCCCAGTTGCAGGGCATCGGGCCAGCGCAGCGCGGTGCGGTCCAGCAGTTGCCGCGCTGCTTCAAGCACCCCGGGGTTCAGCGGCTGCTGCACCATGCGCGCGGATTCAAGGCGAAGGGTCTCGAGCGCGGATGCGGCGTCTTCGGCGGTGATTGCGCCGGCCCGCTCGCGCCGCCGGATGGCCGCATAGACCTCCAGCGGCGTCGCGGCCGAGATCAGTTTGCGGTTGTCCTCCACGCTCTCCATCAGCCGGATCAGCGCATCGGTGCCCGCCTCGCGCACAAACAGCTTGGCGAAGGCCGTGGCCTCAAGAAAGTAGAAGCTCACTCGCTCCCCCGTTCCTCATCGATCGCCGCCGCAACCGGCTCGCCCTGCACCTCGACCGGATGAAACCGCTGCGCCTCCTCGGGAATGCCCGCTTCAGCGCGGTTGAGCCGGATCGTGGTGGTGGGATACGCCGGGGTCTTGGGGTTCGCGATCTTGCTGGTGAGCACGACGCCGCGCTGGATGGCCTCAGCCAGCACCGCCTGCCGCGTCTCCGGATGCTGGTTCCAGCGGAAGGCCTTGCGCGGCAGAAAGGAATCGCGGAACCACTTGAGCGCGATAAACGCGTGGCCGCCGCGCTCGGCTTCGGCCAGCGCCGCGCACAGCTCTTTCACGCGCGCGTCAATATCGGCCGGCAGCGCCGCCTCCTGCTCTTCGTCTTCCTCCTCCGCGGCGCGGCCAGCCGTGGCCGCGCTGCGCGCGGTTCAGCGCGCGGGGCCGGCTCGTCGCCCTCGATGCGCTCAAAGTAGATGCGCACCTCGTCCTCCTCCGGCGACCAGCTATCCGCCGAGGCAGTGCGCCGCTTGCTGCGGCCGTTTTCGCTGCACAGCTCCACGATGGCCTGATACCCCGGAGGCGCCAGAAATCTGCAGCGCTCGCGCCATGCCGGGATCCTGCGAATATGCCAGCTCGTTCAATGCCTCTTCAATAATCTCTTCGGCCGCCGGAATGCTCAGGCTGCCGTTTTCTAAGCTACTTTGCGCAGCTCTTGTCGATTTCATCTCTTTATCTCCCTGATACTGCCGCCATTGGCCGCGGAGCGGGCGCTTCGCCTGGCCGCATAACTGGCCCGGGTATCTGCGCCGCACGCATCACGGTGGCAGACTTCGTTTTAAGAATCTTTCCAAAAGCTCTTTGGAATGGGAAAGACGAGCCCCAATTCGCCTGCTCTCTGCAATAAAAACGCGATATCAGCCGTTTGCCGGCTGGTTCTGTATCCACCTCATCTATCCAGCTGGCGATGCAAAGGGTACATTAGCAATTTTCGAAGCCTGCGGTCTACATACAGACTCTAGGGTTTACGGTTCCATGATATTCATCGATTTTTGCACGACAACAGCCGTCGTGAGAAGATTTTACGGCATTTTAGTGAAAACGTGCCATCTTTCTTTGTTCCGCCCGGATCGCGCTAGAGGCCAAATGGCTGCGAGTTCCTGCCTGATACTGGCCCTCCCCGCGCTCTCCATCAGACGTGGAAATTCGTAAAATAGAATCTATGCGCATTTTTCTGCGGTTGTTGCTTTTCGTTTGTTCTGGCATCTTCCCTGCTGCACGCCGAAGGTCCGCCCTTCGATCTTTCCGGCCCGAAAGTAGATGTACACGTCAAGCGCGGAGACGTCACCCTTCCAATCTCGGAAACTCCTAACCTGCTGCCCGGAGACCGGCTCTGGATTCATCCCGACCTGCCCGAAAGCCAGGCCACGCACTTCGTTCTGGTCGTCGCCTTTCTGCGTGGATCCACCAACCCGCCGCCGCCGGAGTGGTTTACCCGGGTTGAAACCTGGACCCGCGAAGCCCACGACGAAGGCGTCTTTGTCGTCGTGCCCGCCGAAGCGCAGCAGGCCCTGCTTTTTCTGGCGCCTGAGACCGGCGGCGACTTCAATACCCTGCGCAAGGCCGTGCGCGGCCGAGCCCGGCTCCTTTGTGCGCGCCGCCCAGGATCTGCAGGCAGCCAGCTGGGAGCGGATGCGCCTTGAAGCCTATCTCTCCGACATCGAAGACACCTCGCAGTTCGACCCCGCAGCATTGAAGACGCGCACCGAGATGGCGGCCCGCAGCCTGGGAATCAAGATCAACGAGGCTGCTTCCTAAGCCCGCCGACCAGCAGGCCTCCTGCCTTTCGCAGAACTCCGAGGGCATGGTGCTCGACGACGCCAATGCGCAATCGCTCGTGAACCAGCTGGCGAGCGGGTCCACGCTCGACCTGATGAACCAGCTCAGCTCCACGACCCTGGCCGGCGGCGGCGCTTACAGCCCCTACGTCGGCGCCATCGTCGACACGGCCAGGATTCTCTGCTCGCTGCATACCGCGCATTTCCAGTACATTCCCGCGCTGGCCTTGCCCAGGGCCGACAGCCTGAATCTGCGCCTCAATATGCCGCCCTCGTTTCGCAATCCCAAGTCGGTGGTCGTGGTGGCGCTGCCGCCGGTTGGCTCCGCCAGGCCGGAGCCTCTCCGTCCGCTCAATCCCGACGACTATTTTTGCGCGCTGAAGCCGGGTCTCGTGCTGCCCGCCGAGGGTGCGCCACTGGTCTTCGCCACGCAGCTGGCTCACGACCTCGTCCTGCACGTTGAGACCGCGAAGAGCCCCGCGGTCGGCACGCAACCTGCCACAGGCGAGGCGCAGCCAATCGCATTTGACCTGCCCGTAGTGGCCGACGCAAACAAGGGTGGACTTGTCGCGACTCAGCCGCTCCCCGCGCTGCCGCAGGGCGAACTGACCGGCGTAGTGCGCGGCAAGTGGGGCTTTGACGATTGGGAGGGGCCGCATTTCCAACTCGTCTCCGCGCAGCCCGGCAAATGGACCTTGGCCACTGCCGATCAAACCGCCTTGGTTGTAGGCCGCGACGACACCCTCCACCTCGAAGGGCAAAACTCGGCCTGCGTCGAGAAAATCGAAGAGCAGACCAGTGGAAATCACTCGATCAAACTTACCTGGAAGTCGCCCAAGCCCGGGGCTTTGGAGGTCAACGTTGCTTATATAGAGATGACTGAAATGTTAAAGGCTAGCAAGAAGATTGTCATCTTGCTTTGGGACTGGTGATTCTTAGATTTTTTAGATTGATGATGATGTTTATGCCAAGGCCACGTCACGTTTGTAGTTGTTGGTGATGCTACGAGGTTTGGCTTATGACAGTGTCTAGCTACAAAGGAGAGCATCCCGCCCAGCTGACAACTGACGCAAACCCAAGATCCTGAAAGTGTGATGAAAGACTTGGCGTGAGAGATGTAAAGTGCTGTGATCAATACCTCGTTGAGTTGCCCAGGTGAAATGGTTTTAATGCATATGTGTGCATGATCAGTTGGTCAGAACAGTTACCTTACTGCATCCTCTGTAGGAGTTATCGTGGCCTCGAGATCAAGGAGGATGATGACCAATCACTACTCAGTCATTGAACTTCAAAACACTTTTGTTACACTTGGCTTGGATGTCATTAGTGTGATGTTTTGATCTATATATGTTGAACTCACATGCTGCTCATTAATTTTAGATGTTGTATGGGTCTCCCCAAAGCCCGTAAAAAGCCCACCATCCTAGTACCAGTTCTCCACGTGGAAAATGACACTCCACGTGTTCACAGGCTCGCGGTAGTCATGGCGAGTGTGGCTGCTGCTGGCGTCCTCGCCCAGTGACCGCCCAGGTCATCGCCGCCTCCAAGTGAGACCCGAGGGGACTTTGGCATTGATTTTGACGTGTGGACTTGAAGGTGTTGCCGACATCAACGGCGGCAACGTGATCAGGCCAATCTCATCTCTGGATCAGGGCGAATTTAATCATTGCCATGCTTGTGGCCGATATCAATGGGGCCATCATGATGTGAATGATGGACCTGGAGGCAGAGTGGAGGTGGGTGATGAGGGCCCATGGATCTGGTCTCACTGAGCTCTGGCTCATGGCATTCTTGAGGAGCTCATCGGAGCCTCACCGGTCAGCACCATCAGTCCTCACACATGGTGATGATGTATTCATAGAAATGAATGAATCAGTTATAGTGAAGCAACATCCACCATGATTTGGCTATGTGCCCGGGGCACTGAGATTCATTGATGCTGTTACCCAGCATTCCGCTGCGCTCCATGCTGGGCTATCATGCACGCCCTGCGGGCTCTGGGATTTTGCAAATCCCAAATCTGAACGCTCTGTTCTTCCGAAAATCTGGTGTGGGATAGGATTCGGATATCTGCTCGTGTGATGTGCCCGAGGCACCGGAATTCATTGGGCGCGCTACCCAGCATTTCGCTGCGCTCCATGCTGGGCTGTCATGCACGCCCTGCGGGCTTTCATCTTCAAAATTCCGAAGGGTTTCTGTTCCGCGAGTTGGTGGCTTTACTTTCGAGATACTCTGCCAGATCTGCTCGCGCGACCTGCACTTGCTCGCCGCTAGCAAGGTTTTTCACCGCGAACTGGTCGGCGGCGACTTCGTTCTCGCCGACGATGACGATGAATTGCGCGCCTGCTTTTTCTGCGAGTTCAAACGATTTCTTCAGGCGGAAATTTTCGTCGCCGAGATCGGCTTCGACGCCGGCTCGGCGGAGTTCACGGGCCAGCTTCAATGCGTGGTTGTTCATGCCCGTGCCTAATGGGGCGACGAAGGCCTGGATTTTCTCCGCCGGCTGTTCGCCTTGCGATTGCAGCGCGAGGATGAGGCGGTCTTCACCAATCGCGAAGCCGATGCCGGGGGCTTTGGTCCGTCGAGCGATTCTGACAGGCCGTCATATCTTCCGCCGCCAAGCGCGGCGCGCTGCGCGCCGAGGCCACCGCGAGTGAACTCGAAGGTTGTGCGCGCGTAGTAGTCGAGGCCGCGGACCATGCGTTCGACGACGAAGATGGAAGCCGACAGCGTCGAGCATGGCGCGGACTTCGGCGAAGTGCTGGCGGCAGGGCTCGTCAAGAGACTCGCTGATCTTGGGCAGCTTCTCGATGATGGGCTGGTCTTCGGGATGCTTGCAATCCAGCACGCGCAGCGGATTGGTCTCGGCGCGGCGCTGGCAGTCGGCACACATCTGATGCACGACGGGCTGCAATGCCTCACGCAGAGCTTGGTTGTAGCGCGCGCGATCTTCGGCGCAGCCGACTGAATTCAACTGCAGATGCCAGTCGCGCAGGCCGACTTCCTCGAGCAGCGTGGCCAGCATTTCCAGCACTTCGGCATCGCGCGCGGGCGACTCGCTGCCGGCGGTCGGAGGACCGATGATCTCGGCGCCGATTTGATAGAACTGGCGATAGCGGCCCTTTTGCGGGCGCTCGCGGCGGAACTGCGGGCCGATGTAGTAGAGCTTCTGCAGCGTGCCCTTCTTGTCGAGCCCATGCTCGATGTAGGCGCGAACGACGCCGGCGGTGTTCTCCGGACGGAGGGTCAGCGACTGCGCCTTCTCGCTTTGCGCGCGAGCCTTGTCCTCCCAGGTGAACATTTCTTTGGAGACGATGTCGGTCTCTTCGCCGACGCTGCGCGAGAAGAGCGCCGTATCTTCGAAGATGGGAGTGCGGATTTCGTGATAGTTGTAGCGCGCGAAGAGGTCGCGCACTTTGGCCTCGACCCGATTCCATAGGTCGGTGTCGGGCGGGAGAAGATCACGAGTTCCGTGAATGGTGTCTTTGATTATCCGAGAAGTCCGCTGATATCACGGCTGCCGTGAAAGATATGGCCGATCTTCCTGGGCCAAACGGGTGAAATCTTGTTTGAGTGCTCTTGTGCGCTCTTCGATTTTTTCGCCCAGGTCCCTGGTTATATCGCGAGCGTCAGTACGAACTAGATTTCCCCATGCCGGCTCCCAGATCGGAAAAGCGCGGTCACCTGACGAAACTGGGAGGCATTGTTTTGGTAGAGTTCATATACGGTACGGGCCGGCGTACCTGTTTGCAGGGCTTCGCGGGCGACGCAGACTTTTGAAGGAAAGTCGCACTGACTCGAACTCCTGTAGAGCACCTCATAGCAAAACTTGCCTATCATCTCATCCTTGTTTGCACCTCTGCCTATCTGGGGGGATAGGTTACAATCCAAAACACGAAAATCTTTGCCAATGACAAGAACGCCGTCCGGTGAAGCTTCCAGCAATGTTGCGGCCAGCGGATTCCCCGCATTGCCCTTTGCCATCCCGATTATCCTCATGGAAGCCTGCCGGTCGAGCACACCCACGGCCGGGGGTTTTTTCATGATGAGATCGGAAAGGATGCGCGGGTCGCCTGTGCACTCCAGGATCATGTCCAGGCCCTCTATTGCCAGCAGATCCCGGTAATCTTCAAGACTTTTACCCCGGCTTCCGTAGCATATTGGCAGCATGTATCGGACCTCTCAATATCGGCAACCGCCACCAAATGCAGGCCGGAGGATCGAATGGCGGGGGAGATTCTTGATAACTGAATGGCAACTGGATCCGCTGAGAACCATGCAAATATTGAACGGTGGGCATTTAGCGAAAGTCGCAGAGTCCACGGTGTCTCCTTTTTGGCAACGCATGCCCTCTTGTGGTGACACGGAGGGGCTTCCAAGTAAAGAAACCTGGTAGTAACCAATAAATAAGCTCAAGCCTCCTGAAGCCTGAAACTGTGCAGAATGATAGGGATATCTACTGGATGATATATATATTTTTCAGACAGGTCAATACTTGGGACCGCACCGTTCTCCCGGGATAAAAAACTCGTCTAATTTCTTGGCAAACCCCTGCCTTGATTGCTATAGTGGTATATTATTGTTTTCAAGACGGGAATGCATATCTCATCGAGGCGTGCTTTATAGCTCGCCTCTCAATCGCGGAAAAGAGTCCAATGAAAAAAATATCGTCAGTGCTCATGCCCATCGAACAACGCAAATGGCAGCAGGTAAAAAGCAAAGGTTTCGGTTTCTGTCTTTCCTTTTTGCTTTTCACTTTTGCCTTTACCGGCGTTCTTTACGCCGCTGACATCCTCGGAGAGGTAAAGGTGCTTCCAGTAGTAAAAAGTGTGATCCCCCCACAGGTCGAACTGCTGGAGGCAAGGGACATCGGGAGTCTCTATGAGATCGTAATCAAGGATCCTGAAAGAGGAAAACAGATATATTACGTCACCAAGGATGGGGCATACCTGATTGCAGGAGGATCATCAACAAGGATAAAGTGAATCTGACTCAGGTTCGGCACGATGAAATAACCAGAGTCGATGTGTTCAAGCTGCCTCTGAAAGATGCGATCGTGATCAAGAGAGGAAACGGCGCCAAAAAGCTTATTATGTTCGATGACGTCGACTGCCCATTTTGCAGAAAGGCCTACGCTGCTCACGGGCCAGACCAACTACACTCTCTATTTATTTTTCTTCCCCCTTGACATGCACCCCCACTCTGCGGAGAAGTCAGTGAAAGTTCTGCGGGAAAAATTATGAGGCTGCAATCGAAAAAGCTCAGTCGGACCAGGGATAGATACCAAACAATGCGAAGCAGGTGAAAAAATGCTTGCCATGCATAAAGCCACTGGTATGGGAATCGGGGTAGACTCCACACCACTTTTCATAACGGATACCGGTACCAGAATAGTTGGTCTTCAGGTCCCAGCATTGGAGAGCTATTTGAAAAATTAACTTAAAAATTAAGGAAATTAGGGGAATTGAGGGATTTTAGATTTTTGATTTTAGATTTGTGATTGCAAATTCAAGATCGCAGAATTTCTGGTTAGGACTTGATAATCCAATCTAAAGTCTAAAATCTTAAATCTAAAATTACAGATTCCTCAATTCGCTTAAAATCCGCATATTCTCCTTATCTTCCTTGAGGTCCTTCCCTTTTGGAGTTTCCAGTACCATAGGGTGATCACTGAATCTTGAGTCGTTTAGCAGGAGGCGAAATCCATTCAAGCCGATTTTGCCCTTTCCAATATGTTCGTGCCTGTTGACGCGGGAGCCGAGTTCGCGTTTGGAATCGTTTAGATGAAAGAACCTGAGTCGCCGGATTCCGACCTCTTTGTCAAATTTGGACATTGTAAGATCGTAGGCTTCCTCACTGCTTATGTCGTATCCGGCTGCAAATCCGTGAGATGTATCGAAGCACACCCCCATCGTGTTGCCGAATCGGGAGTTTAATAAAATAAAATTGATTTCCTCAAAGCTCGATCCAAGATTGGAGCCCTGCCCTGCCGTGTTTTCGATAAGCACGCAGACCGACTCGACACCGGAACTTTCAATTGCGCGGTCCAGGTTATTTACGAGATGAATCAGGCCCGCCTCTGTTCCTTTCCCGACATGCGATCCCGGATGCATTATCAGATAAGGTATTCCGAGGTCCGCACAGCGCGTCAACTCTAAAGCTAAAGCCGCGATGGACATGGAGACGATCAGTTCGTCCCTTGCGGCAAGATTGATCAGATAAATGGCGTGCGCTGCAACCGGGATTCGCCCGTTTTCTTCCCACCTGGACCTGTAGAGCTCGATTTGTCTTGCGTCGAGTTTTGCGGGAAGCCACCGCCTGTGGTTTGTGGTGAAGATCTGAAGTGCGTTGCCCCGGATTTGTTGGAGGCGGTCGAAAGCAAGGTGTATTCCGCCCGCAATTGACATGTGAGCGCCAAGATATGGCATGGTCAATTTCTCATTTTTGCATTCATTCTGTTTCTTGATTCTTGAGAAAACAACAACTGCATTCAGAAGTTAATCGCGGGCATGTCCCGCTGCACGTCACTGGGAGAAAATAATGATCGAGCGATACACCAGGCCTGAAATGAACAGCATTTGGACACTTGAGAACAAATACCGCAAATGGCTCGATGTCGAGCTTGCTGTTTGCGAGGTGCTCTTCGAAAGAGGCGAAATCCCCCCTGTAGACTTTAAGGCTATCAGGGAAAAAGCTGGTTTCAATGTTGACAGAATCGAGCAAATCGAACGCGAGACCCAGCATGATGTGATTGCATTCCTTACGAACGTAGCTGAATTCGTGGGTCCATCGTCTCGTTTTATTCACCAGGGCCTCACATCCTCGGATGTCTTGGACACTTCTTTCGGACTTCTGCTCACAGAAGCATCCAACCTCCTCATCGATGATATCGACAAACTCCTGGCGGTGCTCAAAAAAAGGGCCTTCGAGTTCAAGGACACGGTGCAGATCGGACGGTCCCACAACATACACGCCGAACCGATTACTTTCGGGCTGAAGCTCGCGGTCTGGTATTCTGAAATGGAGCGTAACCGGGAACGGTTGTTGCTCGCAAGGGAAAGCATCGGGGTGGGGAAAATATCCGGTGCTGTCGGCACTTTCGCAAATACCGCTCCGGAAATCGAGGAAGCGGTCTGCGCGCGACTTGGACTCAAGCCCGCCCCCGTCAGCACACAGATCGTCCAGCGTGATCGGCACGCACAGTTCTTTTCCACCCTTGCCATAGCGGGGTGTTCAATCGAGAAAATCGCAACCCAGATCCGACTGCTCCAGCACACCGAGATCAGGGAAGTCGAAGAGTATTTTGCACCCAGCCAGAAGGGGTCCTCTGCGATGCCCCACAAACGAAATCCGATCTCATCGGAAAACCTTTCCGGTCTGGCGCGCGTGCTTCGGGGCAATGCCCTGGCCGCAATGGAAAACGTTGCACTGTGGCACGAAAGAGATATCAGCCACTCATCGGTCGAGCGTGTTATAGGTCCGGATTCCACAATCCTGCTCGACTACATGTTGGTCCGTCTCACACGGGTTGTCGAACGACTGACGGTATCTGCGGACAGAATGAAACGCAACATGTCCGTTTCCGGAAACCTTTTCTTTTCTCAGCAGGTGCTGCTTTCCCTTATTCATAAGGGAATAACCAGAGAAGAGGCATACCGCATAGTTCAGCAAAACGCGATGGAGGTCTGGGGCAAAGGAGGAGACTTGAAGGATCAACTCAAAGGTGATGATCGGGTGAGCGAAAGACTCACGGAAAAAGAGATCGATTCCATATTCGATCTCAATTATCACCTCAAAAATGTGGATGTGATATTTGATCGGGTGTTCGGCGCAAAATAGGGAGGCGACTCGCAACAGCCCACCGGAAATGATAGAGAGATTGGAAACATTTCCAAGACACGACCCGTGATGTGGTGAAGGAGCCGGGAAGAAAAATCACCGGCTCCCCAAATTGGAAAACCCATAATGTCAACAGCGACGTTGTTTGACTCAGCTCTCATCTTCACACTACGGTTCAATCTTTGTTCCAAGCACTTGCAGGAATTTGGCGAGCCAATCAGGATGAGCGGGCCAAGCCGGCGCGGTGACGAGTTTGCCGTACATGGGCCTTGTCCATTGGGATATCTACATACTTGCCGCCTGCGCGAGTTACATCCGGTCCCACCGCCGGATAAGCGGGACAGGCTTTACGTCCAGGACCCCGGCTGCGGCCAGCACCTGTGCGCCGTGACAGATCGATGCAATGGGCTTGTCCATTTGTGAAAAGTGCCTTACCATATTCAGCGCTCTCTCGTTCAGGCGAATGTACTCCGGTGCGCGCCCACCGGGAATGACCAGAGCATCGGGAGTCTTCGACCTTCACGTCTGCAAAAGTAGTATTGAGCGAAAAGTTGTGACCGGGCTTTTCGCTGTAGGTCTGGTCTCCCTCGAAATCGTGCACCGCTGCGCACGTTTTCGCCCGCCTTCTTGCCGGGGCAGACTGCATGGACTACATGGCCCACCATCGAGAGTGCCTGGAAGGGCACCATTACCTCATAGTCTTCCACAAAGTCGCCGACGAGCATCAGAATTTTTTTCACACTCATAATGAACTCCTTTTGTTGGCTTGCCGTTTGTGAACTTCCAAGTCTAAGGGGCATTTTCAGGAATACTGTTCTTTAATGAGGGCAGCTACTCCAACGCAATATAGTACCAGAGGTTTTGGCGATCAAGAGGACAAAATTCCGATCAGGATTGGAACGCGACCTCAAACGTACAAACGGTGGCTTTGCCGGCTTTAAAAGCGGCCTATTCTCAGCCCTGGCCGCCCATGGCATTCGATTGAACCTTCCAGGATAATGGTTACGTTTATGAAAACCGCTCGCCTTCGAAAAAACCGGGCGAGGCCATCTCTCGCCGATGCTTTTTCGAGGTGAAGTTTGGGATTATAAAGATAGTCAGATTCAAGGAGTAAACGATGAAACCTTTGGATGTTTATCCCTCCGAGAAAAGGACTCAATTTACTCAGGTGCGGGATAAGGCGGGCAACGAGTACATTTGTGCAACAGATGTGTTGAAGGACCCCGCAAAACCCACCAAACAGGAATTAATGAACTGCATAAATGAATCAAGAACGCCCCAGCCTTTCGCGGGGGGCTGATTGATTGAATAAGTGACAAGGCGGGGTGAGGGCTCGAGTTCCGGGGCTCCTCGCCCCGCCGTTGTTAGCGGTGGGACCGCCGGCCGGGTAGCCGCAGCCGAAGGCGGCGGCAAGAAACATCCCCTCGTCCAACCCCGGCCCAGCTTCTATATCCGTTTCTCCCTGCTTATCTTGATGATGAGAAGTCCAATTCGGACGGAAAGTTCCAAGCTTTGGAAAGGAAACTTAAAATGACTACCTTGAAATATATTGGTGATCTTGTAATCGATTCAACCGGCCCGCTTAGAAAAATCAAACTTCCCGACGGATTCTACGTAGTGGGCCACGAAATGCTGATCGCTGTGGATAGCGAACAGGAGGCCGATGAAATCATAGGAGAACTGGAGAGCGAGTACGGACTCCATTGAGGCAATTGTTCGCATAAAGCCCAACTGGGCCAGCAAACGAAGCCCATGATGCAAATCGCTTCACCATGGCGCAATACGCCTCACTTTCACAACATGCTGTTTTTATTAATAATTGCTTGTAAATAATAAAATTTGGATAATAACTGGTGCAAACTGCGTCTTTTCCCTTCCCGGTTCGCCCATGACTTATCGAGGGCCGCGCGTGATTTTATATCTTCATTTCTAAATGATTTCGGACACTTCCAAAACATCTGACAAGGAAGAGACTGGTTGGCACAAATTATGCCTTAAGAGAGTACAAACGAAATTGCTATCGCCTTCAACCAGGAGCCGAGGAGAATAATCATGGAGACTAAAGACCGTAAAAGAACGCTGCAACCTGTAATCTTTTCGATGGAAAACGACCAGTGCGTCTGGGGCCGGGCGGGTGTGATAAAACCGACCAAGTGCGTAAACGCATTCGACTGTCTGGGCTGCAGCCTTGACCAGCGCGTACTCAGCAACTTCGATGAGCAGCGCAAAGCCGGTGGACGGTCTGCCAATCGGCCGGCAAGAATGATGCTCATGATGCGCACCGGCAAGTGCCGCCATATGTTGAGCGGCCGCATTCCTTACGGCTCCTGCTCTTATGCCTATAACTGCGAGAAGTGCCCATTCGACCAGATGATCGAGGACACGAGCTATATGCCCAATGTCCGGCACCCGGAGATAGAAACGGCATCCGGTTTTGATGTTGCGCGAAATTACTACTATCACCACGGACATACCTGGGCGCGAGTCGAATACGGCGGCCGGGTGCGTGTGGGGCTCGATGATTTCGCTCTAAGGCTTTTGGGACCTCAGGATGAAATATCGATACCCGCACTGGGTGCGACGGTGGGTCAGAGTCGTCCCGCTGCCGTGTTGAAGCGATCCGGCAAGGAAGCTGCAAGCCTGTGCCCGGTGGATGGCCACGTCGTGGCAACCAACAATGATATCCTTAAAAGAGCGACTATCGCCAACGACGCACCTTATGCGGAAGGTTGGCTTATGGTCATTCAGCCAAAGTCCCTGCGAAATAATCTGAAGAACCTGCATTTCGACTCGGAAGGAATGGCTTTTATCGACCATGAGGCTTCTCGTCTGGGCGGACTTCTGTCGGGCGTTACCGGTCATCCTACGATGCCAACCGGTGGTGAGGCGCTCAAGGACATCTTTGGAGCGGTTCCGGACATCGGCTGGGACAAGCTGGTGCATGAGTTCATGGAATGATGCCACCCGCATCGGGGGGTATTTTCACAATCAGGTTTAACCCATAGCACAAGCGCCGCCTTCCAGGGCGGCGCTTGTGCTTTATTCTCTCATTTTTCGGGCTCCGGCCGAATTTTATTGATTCGCGCCAGTCTGATTATATTGTAGACTGAAGACCGGAAATCATAGAATGAAGAGTGAGGAGTTCGAAGCGGATTTTGAAAAATGACTGAAAAAGAGCCGTATATCATTCATGCCAGGGACTTGAGCAAAAAATTCGGCAGCTTCACGGCCGTAGACGGAATAACGTTTCACCTGGTTCCCGGCGAGTGCCTCGGCCTTCTTGGCCCCAACGGCGCCGGCAAAACATCCACCATACGCATGATATACGGATTTTCCCCGATGACTTCGGGCCACCTCGATCTGTTCGGTCAGGACATGAACACCAACTGGCGCCAGATAAAATCGAGGATCGGCGTATGCCAGCAGGAAAACAACCTCGATCCCGACCTCTCAGTGCTGCAGAACCTGGAGGTGTTTGCCAGATATTTCAACATTGCCCGCAAAGAAATTCGGGATCGTTCTATTCAGCTTCTGAAGTTCATTGCGCTCGAAAACCGAAAAAACGACAAGGTAACCAGCCTCTCCGGGGGAATGATGCGCAGGCTGGTGCTTGCGCGCGCCCTTATCAACAATCCGGAACTGCTCGTTATGGATGAGCCGACCTCCGGGCTCGATCCACAGGCAAGGCACCAGGTCTGGGAGCGGCTCGAGTTGCTTCAGGAAAACGGCCTTTCGATCCTGCTCACCACACATTACATGGATGAGGCGTCACGACTGTGCGAGAGGCTGATAATCATGGATCAAGGCAAGGTCCTTGTTGAAGGCAGGCCTGACGACCTGATTCGTTCCTATGCCGGCGAGCACGTGGTCGAAATCGTAAACCCGGACCGCGAAGTCAAAGATCTCGTGGACTCTCACGATTTCGTGCATGATACGCTTGACCACCGGATGATTATCTACGGCAGGGAGACCGATGGCCTGTTCGACTTGATCGGGGACAAATTTTGCCGGCAGGGCTGCATAAAGAGGCTGGCGACCCTTGAAGACGTTTTCCTCAGACTCACGGGAAGGGGACTTCGCGAATGAACGGTATGCTTCAGATTGCGAATATATCATGGCGCTTTATACGCGTCTGGAATCGTAATATGCTGGTATATCGAAGAATCTGGTTCGTGAACCTTCTCGTTCCCCTCTTTGAGCCTCTTTTATACCTTGCTGCCTTCGGAGTGGGATTAAGCGCCCTTGTAGGCAGGGTGCAGTACCATGGAGAAGAGATTTCATACATCGTTTTCATCGCCCCCGGGCTGTTGGCAATCACCATGATGTACAATTCTTTTTTCGAAAATGCTTACGCTTCATTCGTGCGCATGTACTATCAGAAGACTTTTGACGCCATGTTAGCCACCCCGCTTTCCATGGAAGATATCATCGCCGGTGAAATTGCGTGGGGCGCCACCAAATCGGTCATTGCAACCACCATTGTGCTTGCGGTCGTAAGTTTTTTCCGATTGGTCTATTTTCCTCACGCTCTGCTCATACTCCCCCTCTCCTTCCTGGGCGGGCTGGCTTTCGGCACGATTGGGATGATTTTTACCGGACTTGTGCCCTCTATCGAAATGTTCAATCTTCCGATTTTTCTTTTTATAACCCCGATGTTTCTTTTCAGCGGGACCTTTTTCCCGATTTCGGCCCTTCCCGGATGGGCGCAAACGCTTTCCTCCGCTCTTCCCCTAACCCACCTTGTTAACCTGTGCCGCGCTATCTGCCTTGGCGAAATTACCCCCGACCTCATCTGGAGTGTCGCTTACATCACGATTATTTTTGTTCTTCTTTTCCCGATCGCGCTAATGGTGATGCGCAGAAGGCTCATCAACTGAAGAAGGCAAAAGTAAAAAGGCAAAAGTAAAAAGTGAAAAGGTATGCTATGAAAATCGTTTCTTGAGCCTCTGCAAAACTCAATGAAACCGTCACCCCGGCGAAAGCCCATAGCCGTCAACTTAAACGCCAAAGCATTTGTGCTTTCCTCTCATATGCTCAGTTGAACCGTCAGTGCGGCCAATGCTGGTCACGAAGAGCACAAAGGAGACACGAAGCCCACAGAGAAAACCTATCCGGATAAGCACCTCTGTGGCCTTTCGAATCTAAAGGTATTGGTCGGACACGAAGAGACAAAGCACACGAAAATATTTCTCCAACAAGACCCAGGCAATGATTTTCCTCAAGATCGACCGTGGCCCTTCGAACAGGTCGGCGGAATGCGGCCGGGTTGTCGATCGCGCCCTTCGTGTATCCTTCGCGCTCTTCGTGACCAAAAAAGCAGCCACCTATCCTCCTTGCACGTCTGGAACAGTGTATGCTTAACCGGCCTTCGCCGGAATGACGTTGAAGGACATTTTGCAAGAGGCTCTTATTCTCCCTTTTTACTTTTACCTTTTGCCTTTAGTAACTGGCCTTGCAAATTCCTCCACAATGCAAATCTTTATAAATAGATTCCTTTGATTCAGGAGGAAAAAATGAGCAAAATTGCTATATTGATCGGCAAGGATTTCGAAGACTCCGAATACACCCAACCTGCTGAAGCATTCAAAAAGGCAGGTTATCAGTTAGTGCACCTCGGGTTGAAGAAGGGTGACACTGTAACTGGTAAAAAGCAAAATACCCCTGTTAAGATCGATATGGATGTAAATGAGGCCAGTGTGCTGGAATTCGACGCCTTGCTCATTCCGGGAGGCTACTCGCCTGACAATCTAAGGGCGCACGAGGGTCCCGTACGGTTCGTAAAAGAGTTTATGGAGAGCCGCAAACCGGTTTTTGCGATATGCCATGGACCTCAGCTTTTGATATCTGCCAAAAAGCTTCAAGGCTGCAAGGCTACCGGTTGGAAGTCGCTTGTAGAAGACATAAAGAACGCCGGCGCTCAATATGTTCACAAAGAGGTGGTAGTTGACGGCAATTTGGTTACCAGCCGTCAGCCATCCGATATTCCAGCTTTTATCGAAGCCGGTTTGAAGATGTTGGAGAAAGCGCAAGCCAGGGCGGCTTGACAGACGGCTCCTACGGCCTATGGTCTAAGTTGAACAGCGAGTAATTGCCAGGGGGTGTCCTGGATGCGGCAAACCCTTTCAAGATTTCCGCCAAATCAGGCTGCTTTCCTGGACCTTCGCTGATATCGATTAGAAAATTGCGATAGCCAAAAGATCTGAGAACAGGAAGCTGTTCGAGCCAACTAACGGGCCGGTCGGCGTAGATTTCTGCGCGGCCGGCTTTCGTTATCAGATAATAGGCTTCATGCCGGGGGCTCAGGAAAGGCTTTTCCTTCAGGAGGCTCGGAATCAGGGGCGATGTAAAAAGCGGCGGCCGGCAATAGAGCGTAAGAACAAGGCCGGCCCCTGATTTTTTTTCTGCAATTTCTTTGAGTTCTTCCATCGTGGTTTCAATTGAAACTACACTCAGCCAGCAACCCAACTCATAGGCCTGGGCGAACGCGGCGCTGTTTCTAAGATTGAGCCTGTATCCGGCAATGAGACGCACCCCCCTGCCCTGCCCCACCAGTTCGAAATGCCCCCAGTTATTGACCTCCCATAGCAGAAAACCTTGCTTAATAAACCAGGCCGCGGCGGCCCTGAAATATTCAATGTCGTTTTCAGAAATAAGGGGCGGCAGTGAGAATCCTAGTTTTCTTTTCTGAGAAACCGAAAATTTCTGCTTGGCGACACGCTCCAGATTATTCTTGGTAGCGCTCAGAAGCACTATTTCAGCCGAAGACTGCAATGCCGGCACGAGGTCATTTCCCGAGCCGACCTTGAGAATCAGGGTTTCATATTTCTTCGTTTGAAAATCCAGAGGTTTTTCGAGATCGTCAAGAATCTTTTGCCTGCCTGGAATTCTGGACTTGAGCCCCGAACCCGGCGTGGCGTCCTGCCTGATCTTTTTCCACAATGCCGTTGCGGACTCTGATTTGCTCCCCACCTTGAAAAGTCTGTCTCCCGGGTGAAGAGGCTTTAAGCAGGCGATGAAGACATGGGCGCCAGTTTGCGCCGACTCAATACTTTCCCCCGCGGTGTCAAAAAGCTGCGATACGTTGAAGGCCTCCTCCTCTTTTCGAGCCGAGGATTCCGGTCGAAGCCTGTCGCCCCTGGCGATCGGATGGCGCAAATCGATCAGGGCGCGGCCCCCTTGAAACGATTTAACAGTGCCCGTCCATGTCCCGCTTGCCCCCGACCTGTGCGGCGCCAGGATCCCGGCGGGGTCTGTTTGGTCCAGATGTCCTGAACTCAGCCGTCTTGAAGGCGCGCGCGCAAGCAATTCTTTTGACTGAACCAGGGCTTGAGCCTCTTCTTCTTCGGATTCGGCGTCCAGAATCAAGCGGTAAGCCTTTACCACATCGGCGACCCAGGCCGCGGGCTTCATTCGGCCTTCTATTTTGAAGGCTGAGATTCGCAGCCGCTTAAGCCTCTGGATCAGCGGCAGGGCGCAAAAATCGTTACAGGAAAGAAAGAACCCTTCCTTATTTCCCTGACGGAATTTCAAACGGCATGGCTGAACACATTGACCTCGAAGGCCGCTTCGTCCGCCTCGGAAGCTGCTCGCCAGGCATAGCCCGGAGTAAGAATAACAGAGCGCGCCGTGAATAAAGATTTCCAATTCGGCGTCCGTACCGTTGCATATTTTTTCGATCTCTCCCAGTCCCAATTCGCGAGCAAGCACTATCCGGCTGGCGCCCATCGCCTGAAGGGCTTTTACACCGGCCGTATTGTGGACGGTTGCGAGCGTGCTCGCGTGAAGCCTAAGACCGGGAAACCAACGCCGCGCGAGATAAAAAATCCCTGCATCCTGGACGATCACTCCATCCGGATTAAGAGTGGAAATGGCGTTAAGGGTGTCGAGAAGCTCCGAAATTTCGCCTGCGCCGATCTGGCTGTTCAAAGCGATATAGATTCGAACGCCCCGCTTATGCGCAAACGGGATGAGCGCAGCGACCTCATCGATGGAAAAGTTGGCCGCCGTAGCCCTGGCGCTAAACTTCCTGAGACCGAGATAGACCGCGTCGGCGCCGCTTTGGACGGCGGCAAAAAAGGACTCTATATTACCGGCTGGGGCAAGCAGTTCTGGTTTAGGATTCACTTTTTAGGCCTGCAAATTGGATCTTTTTCCAATATATAGTCGCTCAACTGATTTACATCCGTTGTCTCCAGGCGGCAGATAATCCCCTCCCATCTGTCCCTTATGCCTCCCTGTTCCGGTGGCCGGTCGTCGAACAAAGACCGGATGTTCGAAGATGGAGCGAAGGCTATTTCCTTAATCTCACGCAGTTTATTACAGAGGGCGTCTGAAAATATCCTCACCGACTCGTTTATCACCTCAAAGGGCACGCCGCTCACAGCGGCTTTGTCCAGATGAGCCCTGAAGCGGCTCAAACATTGCGGAAGCATGTTCAGCAGCGGAGTGGTCCAATCCGTAAACGACCCGGTGGTCTCGATTATAATAAGCCGCGTGGGAATGGACCTGGAATTCAACTGAATCACTTCATCACCGTCATCGTAGAAAATCTTGCCGGTTCGCGCACTGGCTCTGCCGAGCACCAGAGAGAAAGCAGCGGCGTCGCCAAGCAGTCCGGACAGACTTCTTATGAAATTCGGATTCTTGTAGCATGCGATCGGGATTTTGTCTGTCACATAACCCGAGACGTACTTCCGCTCGAAGAAGAAGGCCGGGACCAGCCCCCATCCTGGTATGCGCTCGTTGAGTCTTATCTCATCGTATGAAAGTATAGGGAACCCGAGCTTGGCGGCGGCATGAATTCTATCGAATATATAATTACGATAATTGAATGTCTCGGCAATGGCCTGATCCAGGGGGATGCCCATGTTTATCCGGTGGATTACGTCCCACTTCATGAGCCGAAGAATGCGAATCGAATCCTTTTGCTCCCGAGAGGTCATCACTACCAGATAAACTTCCCGCCCCTCCCCCGAAACATCCCTGCTGCTTTGGGACTGCTCTATGCGCCCGATATTGATTGAGATGAGTCCACCCGATTTTTCCCAGAAATGCGAAATCAGACCCTGGACGCGAGTCTCCACCCCCAAGTCGAACCTTAGCTCATTACCGACAACAGATGCACCGGGCAGCCATTTTATATTTAGAAGAAATTCCGGGCTTAGTTCCAACGCCCATTCCTCCATCTCTTCTTCCTTGATATCGAAAAGACGGCAGAACATCGTCGTTCGCCACGCCGGGTTGTGATAATCGTCAACAATGAGTTCGGGGCCTGCCGATTGGGCGAAATGAAAGGCCAAACGGTTAAAAGCCATTTGGATTTTTTCTGAATTCTCCGAGGCTTGAGGGGCTTGGATCAGAGAAACGAGATCTTCGAGATCTGTCAAATCAAGACTGATTCCCGCAGGCAGAAAAAAGCTCAGTTCGCGGCTCCCCCTGCTATTTACGCGATGGCAAAGGCTGTGAATCTCCCTGAGTCTAGCCAGCGCCTCTGCCCGGTCGTGCTCGATAAGCGGCTCTATGCGGATAAATTCATCGTATGTGAGGAACCTTCCTCCCGTGGGCGCATTGTAATAAACAGTCAATCCGGTGCTCACCTGCACCTTGCTTGCCCGCACCTGACAGCAAACATCCTCGAAGGACCTGGGAGTTGGAGACATGCGCCAGATTTCACCTCTTAAGCGCAATTGCCTTCTTATTTCCGGAATATGCAACCCTGTAAACTGAATTTGCTCTTTGGGGAAGAAGGACTGCAGAATCTGGTCCGCTGCAAAAACGTTTTGCATGTTGGCAGGATCGGATCGCACCAAAATCAGCTCACCGCGAAAGAGCAGAGAAATCGCGTCCTGGTATAGATCGAGTTCAAGTTCTTCGATTTTACACGGCTCTTTTTCGGGAAATTTCAGCTTGAGAAATTCGAGCATAATCGAAACATGATATGCATGGATACCACGTGCACAAACTATGGTGCGGAATTTTGGAAAAACGGATGCAATCGGGCTCAGAAGGTCCCCTTTTTCATCTTTTGCGAAGAAATCGGGACCGATGAAAGTAATTCCCAGCTTTTCACGGGGCTTGAGTGGGCCTTCAAATGTAATCGTTTCTGCAAATATTGACATAGGCGATCATTCCAAAATAATTCGGCTTTTGATAATGCTTAAAGTGCAAAGTATCACCGAATCTGCTTTTTTTGTATAGTATAAACTATTTGCGCAAGGTATTTATCGTGGGGGGAAAATCCTTAGCTTTCTATACAGTACCCTTGATGAGGAGAAATCTTATGCGCCTGAAAATTCTGCCTGTTACAGTGCTTGTGCTGACTGTAACCGGATTATTGAGCCATCCCGTTATCGCTCAAGATTATGTCAAAATCGGGGCATATCTGCCAAGGACGGGCGGCATCGCCGCCTATGGACAAAACGCATGGGAGGGCATAGAGATTGCCAAATCCATGGAGCCCGAAGTCCTGGGTAAAAAGATAGAGGTCATACTCGAGGATACCAGGAGCGACCAGATCGAAGCATCCAACGCAGTTTCCCTTCTCGTTGAGATGAAGGTTGCGGCAATAATAGGCGAAATTACCAGCGCAAACTCCATGGCCGGCAATCCCATATCCGAAAAAGCTCAAATCCCGAGTATCAGTCCCACCGCGACAAATCCGCTTGTCACACAGGGTAAAAAGTTCGCTTTTCGGGCCTGTTTCACCGATCCCTTTCAAGGGCAGGTCGCCGCACGGTTTGTGCGAAATAACCTCAAAGCCGCGACGGCCGTTGTTATTATCGATCATTCCCAGGACTACAGCGTAGGATTGGGAAGCTTCTTCGAAAAAGAATTCGTCGAGCTTGGAGGCAAGATCGTATCCAAAACATTCATTCAGACGGGCGATCAGGATTTCTCCGCCCAGCTTTCATCGATTGAGGCAATTAAGCCCGATGTGATTTACGCTCCTGTCTATTACACCGAGGACGCTTTGATGGCTAAACAGGCGCGAGATCTGGGCATAAGCATACCAATTATGACCGGTGACGGTGCACAGGTGGACCAGTTGATCCAAATAGGGGGCAAGGCAGTAGAGGGAATGTATTTTACCGGCCATTTTCACAGGGACAGCGCAACCTCAGAGCGTGCTAAAGAATTTATGAAGCTCTATGAAGATAAGCACAAGGAGGAAGTAAACGCTTTTTCAGCCCTCGGGGCCGATGCCTATTTCCTTGTTGTTGACGCAATCAGGAGGGCCGGTTCCACGGAAGGCCCGAAGGTGCGTGACGCCCTTGCCGACACAAAGAATTTCGAGGGGGTTTCCGGTTCTATAACGATGGGACCTGATGGAAATCCGATAAAGAGCATTGTCGTCAATAAGGTAGAGAACGGTAAATTTGTCTATGTCACCACGGTGACTCCATAAAAGAGGTTTTCAACAATGAGGCGCCAGGTAAAGGAACTGCTAACCGGACTTTCGGAAATCCCGGTGGTGGATGAAAACTCGACTCTTTTTGAGCTGGTATTGGAAATCGGAATAGCCCGGGCGGCCAATCCGGCCGGGCTGCGATTCCCTGCTGCCCTCGTGGCGGATAAGGAAGGGAACGTGGCCGGTTTTGTTGAGTTCAGACATTTATTGAGAGCTCTTGAGCCCAGATACGGCGAATTTGTCGAATCCACAAGCAAAAGCAGGTTTTCCCCTGAAAAGATCAGATTGGAATTGCAACAATACAGACTTTGGGAAGACGCTCTTGAAGGTTTGTGCAAAAAGGCCGGCGAGACAATCATAAAGTCCGTAATGCCGTTCCTGAAGAGAGTCAAATAACGGATGCGGAGAGTTCGATAAATGAGGCCGTATACCGGATGATTGCCTCAGGCCAGGATTATCTGTTCGTAAAGAACGGCCGGGTGCTCGCCGGTGTAATCAGCCTCTCCGATATAATGGGCTTTATTTGTGATGCGGTGAAGGCCTGCAGGATATAGCCAGGGCCGCAACCAAAGAAACTTGGACAGGATTTACAGGATTTACAGGATTAAAAGCGAAGAAATCTTGACAAAATTTCAAGAAACCCGATGGGGGAAAGAAAACCAAAACTACTTCCACCGCAGAGACGCAGAGATCGCGGAGAAAAGCAATTAACAGACAGTAAAAGAAATGATGTCCCTGCGCATTTTGCACCTGTGCTGCGAAATTTTAAAGCACTGGCGCAGAGAGGGCAGAGATCGCAAGAGAAAACGATTTCTTTCCTCTGCGTCTCTCAAGATCGACCGTGGCCCCCCCCGATCAAATCGTCGGATTGCGGCCGGGTTGTCAATCGGTGAGGCCCTTGTCTTTGGTTTAGGAGCGTCCGGATTAGGAAATTACGAGGACAATCTTCCCGTTGAGGTGCTCTTAATCCGTATTCTTTTTTCAAAGATCGGGCTTCGCAGTGGTCAGTGAATCGTAAATCGTGAGCAGTGAACCGTGAATCGTATCAGCAAGACCAAATCGCCAGATCCACAAAATCTCAACAGTCCATATTTTACAATGAGAAATTAGACCCTGCAAAGCGGCAACGAGAAGCGGCAATAGAAACGGTAAAAAGGCAGTTTTCAGTTTTTCATTTTCAGTTTTCAGTTTTCAGTTAAAAGTATAGTCCTTCTCCGCGACCTCTGCGTCTCCGCAGGTAAGATCTTGCCTGGGAGAACAGCCCGGCGGTGATCAGGGAAAAGGGGATGAAATGGTGCCGAACTAATGACATTGAAATCCCTATTGCGGAGTTAATTAATTCCTAAAATGTTCCAGGAGTGCCTGAAGCCTTTGCGAATAACGGTCTAAATGCTTGCAGACTGGTAATCGGGCATTAATCCGGTGGTTCGGATCCGATATTGGTTGTGCAGTTTTCTTAGAGTATCTGATGTCATACGCGAATTGGTCCTAAAGCTATACGGAGGACCGAAGGGCAGGACTGAGGACTGAGTGAGAGACCTTTAGGACTTAGGAGCGAGGGCGGAAGACGGAGGGAGGAGAGGAAAATGGATATTGATCCCGCCCCAGGAGCCGCGACCCGCAGACCCGCAGACCCCGGACGGAGGGAGGAGTAGACATTTTCAAGCTGTATCTTTGAAGGATCACCTTCCCAGGCTGGCTTAGAGTGGCCATTTCAAGGCCAAAATAGAGTCTTTAAACCACGAAAACGTCAAGTACGTCCGACCCCCTACGCTGTTATTATTCAATTGGGAAACACCTACGGCTGGATCAATTTCCTCGGCAGCCGCTATGTCTCCGTAGTCACAAGGGGTGGCGTAGAACATCTTATACCCAATGAGAGTCTAATCACAGGTGAAGTGATCAATTGGTCCTACAGCAGCAATCTCGTCAGGCTGCTGGTCCCAGTAGGAATTTCTTACGACTCAGATTTAGATACGGCCATCAGGTTGATGCTGGAAGCCGCCGGGGACACCATGCGAGTCCTGCATGAACCCAATCCTGCCTGCTTGCTGACAGACTTCGGGGACAACGCAGTTAATCTTGAGTTGCGAGTCTGGATAAACGATCCGCAAAATGGCCTTGGTGCTGTCAGAAAAGAGCTTCTCATGGGTACCTGGCGGCGGTTCAAGACAGAAGGCATCGAACTGCCGTATCCGCAGAGGGTCTTGCACCACAAATCCATACCCGAGGTCCGGATTCGGACCGAACCCAAGACTGAGAAGGCTGTTGAATGAACAAGGCTCGCTATAAGACCTGCTCTGCACGCGCCAACATCGGCGGGGATGATCCTCGGCCTTGTTGCGTCTGGTTAAACTGGAAGGAGATCATGCGGTCCTAAAGGCATTAGTGATCGGAAACTCCGGAAGGATCATTATCGAGCTTCGCCTGTATCACGGATGGAACTGGTTGGTATTGACATCGTGATTGAAGGGGTTAGTTTCGTTGAATGACAGCTACTGCGCCAGGTTGACTCGATATTATCGAACCGATCGTTTGGCGATCTGCTGGTGCGTCAAAAGGTTGTTCAGAACTAAGGAGTCATTGATTCGCTAGTTATGTTTCCCCCTTTTTGTTTAAATTGGTAAATGAAAATCTGGGCTCCCATTTGCCAGACAAAGTTAAGAGAAAATTAATGTGGTTCTCAGGATCATTATATCCGTTTAAGAAAAGGGCGGGCAAATGCCCTTCGTTGATTTGTTGGGAAATTCGACGAGGAGAAACAATGCTGTTGCAATTGAAAGAAAGAAATTTTTGGTTAAGACTGTTGGTCATTTGGATGCTGCTCATCTTTCCACGATTAGCGTTGGCCACTGATTCCACCCCCATGGAAGTCATACAGAGCAACACGGATAAGGTGCTTACAATTTTGCACCAGCCTAAAAGCGGCGAGGCGCAGTCTTTACGGCAAAGAGAAGGCGAGATCCTAGATGTCGTGAGTAATTATTTCAACTTCGATGAAATGTCGAAAAGATCCCTGGGGGATGCCTGGAAACAACAGCCCCCAGAGAAGATTCAAGAGTTCTCAAAACTGTTCAAGAAGCTTCTTTTCAATACCTACGTCGGTCGGATGGAAAATTACCACGATGAAAAGACCTTCTACGATTCCCAAAGAATTGACGATGATTTCTCTTCTGTAAAGACTCACTTTCTACATCAGAGCGATAATATCTCCATCGACTATAAGTTACACAGGGAGCGAGGGCAGTGGAAAGTATATGACGTAGTGGTTGAGGGAATCAGCTACGTCGATAACTACCGAAGTCAGATCGCTTCGATCCTGGCCCATCAATCTTTTGATTCTCTGATCAGCATGCTTCGACAGAAAGTCGAGCGTCACGATTAGGGTTTTAGTAAGAGGTGGAGAGCCGTCCGATAAAGGGCAAGCCCTTCTTGGAAGACAAGGACGCAACGTTAATATGTTTTTTGGTGTGGCCTTTAGTTCCAAAGAGTAGGAATATTCATGTTGGCAACCTGGGGACGTTGGGTTTACCGCTTTCGCTGGTGGGTATTAATCATTTCGGTTCTTTCACTCGGGCCTGCTGCCTGGCTGACGAGCCAAGGGGGGCATCTGGAATCCGTCATAATCCCGACCCACACCAAATCAGCGCTAGCCCTCGACCTGCTGAAAAGGGAACTTCCTCCTAGCCTCCCCTCCTTTGGCATGATCTTTCGAAGCCCGTCTCTGCTATCCACTGATCCGGCATTTAAGGCTGAGGTCGAGCGGACATTAGCGCCACTGCACAATGACCCGTACGTCGCATCCGTTCTGTACCGCCTACGATGGGGCTGAGGTGGATTCCCGATCCATTTCCCGCGATGGGCGCGAGTACGATTGTCAAAGTGGAGATCAAGGATTATACCGCGAGCCAGACGACGCTGGCGATGGACATTTATCCGACATTACTCGCCAAAGTGCATTCCGATACACTGGAAGTGACAGCTTTCGGCACATTGCCGCGCAATCACGATCTCACGGTCTTGGCGGAGAGGACGCGAAACGCGCCGAAATGAGGGTCCTTCCTCTGGTGGGGCTGGTTCTCCTTCTCGTGTTCGGGTCTGTGGTCGGGGCCGCACTTCCGCTTGCCGTCGGCCTGCTCGCAGTGACTGCCGGCATGGCCGGTACGCTGGTGCTGGCCCACATTACCCCCGTCCTGGTATTCGCCAAAAATGTCGTCGTGATGGTGGGCCTTGGCGTCGCTATCGACTACTCGCTCTTCATCCTGAGCCGGTTTCGCGAGGAAGTTCACCGGCGTCCCGTTCCTGACGCGCTGGCGCACACCATGGCGACCACCGGGCGAGCGATTCTGTTTTCGGGAGGGACGGTTGCTATCGGCTTATTTGGTATGTTGTTCCTGGGGCTCGGCCATCTGAGCTCAATGGGCATGGCGGGCGCCATTGTCGTGATATTGGCCGTTCTTTACGCCATGACCTTTCTCCCGGCGCTGCTGGCCATTTTGGGGCCCAGGGTCGATGCCTGGAGACTGCCATTCATAAATGCCGGCAAACACCGGACAGGCGCCGGATTCTGGCGCTCGTCTGGCGAACCATGGTAATGGCCCATCCCTGGCGGGTACTGCTGCCGGCTAGCTCTCTTTCTCGTCTTGCTCGGCATGCCGTTCCTGCACATCCGGCTTGGTTCCACCGACGTCACAGGAACTGCCGAAAACGGCAGAATCCCGCCGGGGCATGGAACTAGTTACGCAGTGAATTCCAGAAAGTCGACACCAACCCTATCATAGTGGTGGTCCACTATCCGGACAGTTCCTCCCCTCGACCGCCGAGCACGTCGACCGGATCTACGACCTGAGCCGCTGGCTGGCAAAGCTCCCCGCCATCAACCGCGTGGAGAGCATCGTGGATCTGGACCCTGCCATCAGCCGCAGCGGATACGTGCAGACTCCTCACTCTCCAATGCCTCAGCTCCCGCAGGGCGTGCAACTTGCTCTGAAGAAGACGGTGGGCGAGGATATCGTTATGCTCGTTGCTCAAACGTCTCTGCACGCGGGCAGTGATGAGGCGCTCAATCTGGTCCGGACGATCCGCGAGTCGCATCCTCCAGTGGACGGCGAACTCATGGTTACGGGGGAAAGCGCGTTTCATGTCGATTTCATAGAGGCCATTAAAAGCAATTCTCCCCTTGTGGTCGGGCTCGTCGTCCTTGTAACCTACTTGGTGCTCTTCCTGCTGCTTGGGTCTCTATTGCTCCCCCTTAAGGCCGTGCTGATGAACATGCTGTCCATCAGCGCCTCCTACGGCGCCCTGGTTTGGATCTTCCAGTACGGTCATCTGGCCACGTGGCTCCAGCTTCACGCCGGGTCCCATCGAGGCAATGACTCCAATCATGATGTTTTGCATCCTGTTTGGCCTCTCGATGGACTACGAGGTGCTGCTGCTCAGCAGGGTACGCGAGGAGTACGAGCAAACATGCGATAACACCCGAGCCGTGGCGCGGAGTTTGGAAAGCACCGGCCGGATGATTACCGGAGCTGCGGCGATCATGGCATCAGTGCTCTTCGCCTTCGGGCTTTCCGACCTGACGGTCATAAAGGCGATGGGCATCGGAATGGGCATTGCCGTTGTGATGGACGCAACTATCGTGCGCGCCTTGCTTGTTCCGGCGACGATGCGGCTGCTTGGCCGTTGGAATTGGTGGGCGCCCGGCCCGATGGCTCGCCTGTACCGGCTCTGCCCCTTCGGAAGAGCAGGCGATATTGTGCCGCTCGTGACCTACCGATGGAATTCGGAAATCATCCAGAAGAACTGCATAAAGGCACTGAAACGAGGAATGGGTCAGCACATACATGTCCATATAATTTTAACAGATCTGCCCGGATTGCGGCCCAGGACATGGTTGTAAATCGCCAAATTCCGGCAGTTCACACTTTCGGGAAATAACCTCCATGAAAAGCTAAGAATCCAACCATCCAGTTATCAGAGCAAACTTGACTTAAAGCCGTATAAAACCAGGAAGAGAAAAATGTTGTAGGCTTATCGTTGCCTTATCTTGCAGCACTCACTCCAAAGGGCTGGAATATTGAGTTCGTACCGATGAGCAGTTGCAGGACATCGACTTTGAGTCTCGCGCAGATTTAGTCGCCATTACCACATGGACGATCAATTCACTATCTGCCTATGAAATAGCCGACCGGTTTAAAGCGAGGGGGATGCCGGTGATAATGGGCGGACCGCATACTTACTTTTTTGCCGAGGAAGCCGCAAAACATTGCGATGCCGTGGGGATAGGGGAGGGAGAAAAGATCTGGCCGAAAATGCTGGAGGATGCCTCAACGGGTCATCTCCAAACATTCTACCATGCTGAAAAATCACTCGACCTGAAGAATCTGCCCTTTCCTAGATATGATTTGATGGCTTTTAACAAGTACAGTCATTTTAGGACCTTCGCAATTCAAAGTTCGCGCGGTTGCCCTTTCCGTTGTGACTTCTGTTCTGAGCGCTATTTTCTGGGCAAAAAATACCGCTATCGTCCCGTAGCTGAAGTAATCGAGGAATTGAAATACAACGGAGTCAAAAATATCCTTTTTGCCGATAGTACCTTCGCCGGCAAAAGATCCCACACGATGGAACTGCTTGAAGCGCTTATTCCCCTGAACGTTCGCTGGTCGGCACTATGGTCGTCCAATTTATGCCGTGATCAGCACTTTTTAGACCTCGCAAAGCGCAGTGGACTTCTGCACGTCAACATTGGTCTGGAGAGCATCAACCGACAGACTCTGGACGGAATGAACAAGAAGATAAACAAGATTAACTATTACAAAGAGATAGTGAGTAACCTCAGGAAAAGAGGAATCAGCTATTCGGTGAATTTTGTGTTCGGGTACGATACCGAGGATGAGAGTATCTATGAAAAAACCATTGCCTTCCTGAGACAGAACAAAGTGCCCGCCGCCTATTTCAACATTCTGACTCCACATAAAGGAACTCCACTATACGACCGTTTGCAAAAGGAAGGCCGAATCATCGACCACGATAATATAGGCAGGTGGCCCGGTTTGTTGTGTTATTTCAAACCAGCGAACTATACTCCTATGGCCCTGGAAAACAATATCAAGAGGATGTACCGGGAATTCTACAGCTTCAGGTCAATAATTGACCGACTGGGATTCCCAATCCGCGAGGCTGATATTGCCTCCTGGATTATCAACTTTTCGCAACGAAAAATGTTCCGTTCCGATTCGGAAAATTTCGATCAATATTGAACAGATAGAAGGGCAACGAAGAGTTTGGCTAAGTTGTAGATAATTTAAAACAAGAGTAGCTCATTTATGTTCAGCATAATCTGTTGATGACGAAAGCCGCGCCCAGAGTTACTCCCACGTTAAAGCTGAAAGAAAGCAGACCCGCACCTCAGTGTCCGTACCGCCAGCGGAAGTAATTCTCAACCCTTGTTCGGATCTGGCAGATCCGGTAACCGATGCTGAAGCAGAACGAAAGCGGCAAGACCAACGACTATCTTGACCAACGAAGTGAGGCGGAATGCGATCCCTACGGCCATCGCGGCTGGACGCGGGAGACCGAGCGCCCAGAAAATCAAGACTTTTCCGCCTTCCTGGACGCCAAGCGAAGCGGGAACGGCGAAAGCGACAAAGGCGATCAGCGTGGAGAACGCAGCAATGCCGATAGCAGCTATCGGATCGAAACCGAGCGCCAACAATCTCATCAACAGCAGTATCTCGGCAATACTGCAGCCCAACGCGCATAAATGTGCTCCGACGGAGCGAATAAGGTCGCCGGTCCTGGCACGGTAGAAGTCACTCAGGTGTGCATCAATGTCATGCGACGAAGACTCGATAAGCCCAAGCCAACGATCTGGAATTCGCAGGCGTTTCAAAAATCTGAACGTACCGGCGCCAATGCCGCGCAATTGCAAGATCGCAAACGTCGTGATTCCAATTAACATCAAAATAAAGCCCAAAAGCAGAGGGATCGAAATGTCCAACGGGAGACTCAGCCTCCACCATACGGCGGACATCCCGACTATTATGAAGATCGCCGTGCTGAAGCTGAAGCAAACCTTCGTAGCAAGCAGGCTGGCGGTTGCGGCTGAAGTGGAAATTCGCCCACTCAGCAGCACAACTTTCGCCGGTTCTCCTCCGACCGAGGCCGCCGGAGTTGATTCATTGAGCGCGTTGCCGGCGCACCTCACCCAAAACAACCGACAATAGGCCCCCTTGCGTTGAGCAACCGGAAGCGTGAACCACCACCCAAGCGTGTCCAACGCGTCGATCAGGAATTCCAGGGCCAGGATTACAAGCAGGCCCGGTCCCACACGTGACAGGTCGGTAAGAATCGAACCAATACCGCTGGACACGGCGAGCCAGGCAAGCAGTCCGGCACCGAGCAGCCACGAGAGCGTTTTTCTCACTCGAGAGCTGATGCGGAAGGCACTCAAATAGCTACCGCCGCTCGAGTCATTGAGATTTCAAGCATCATACTTTATCTCCTGAAAAAACAGCGGCTGCTTTCCTCCGGGTATCCATTACGGAGCAAGGCATCGTTCTGAGGTCGCAATATTACGATTCGAGCTCGATCCCAAAAAAATTCATGTAGAACTCGAATCTGCGCCTTTCAGCATCGCGATCCAATCCAAATTCCTCCAGAGAGTAACGATGCACTCCGTGCTTGTTTTGTGGATTTTCGGCCAAAAAGCGTTTCATTGCCATCTCTGTTTCACTCGTAAGTTCCATATCAAAATGCCCGTAAATCTGCCGGACCAAAGCCATTGGATCTCGAACAAGGTCTGCATACATCACGTTAAAAAGGCGCCCCTGCGAATTACCGTTACTTTTGCAAAACTCAATGGAAAGCTTTGCACCCCTTTCCCAGTGCCGCGATATCTCAATACCGAGTTTTTCTCTGTCCAGACAATCGGTAAAAGACCCTCTGAGCACTTCGGTAAAGCTTGCGCATGATGCCAACACTTTGAGCGGGTCCCGATGGGTCATTATAATCCTGGCATCGGGATAGATCTGCACCAGCTCTTTGAGCGCAAATAAGTGGCTTGGAGCTTTGAGCACCCAGTGGGTTCCTGGAGCGCGCCACTGCAAGTGTTGGAGGAATTGTTTGTGGCATTCATAAGCGGGGCGCTTATCCTGGCCATCATGCCAAGCCCGGTAGGAGTGAACAAAGTACATCGATTCAAAAAGGTAGCTGATAAAGGAATGCGCTGTAATGGCAATACACTCTTGGGGGAGCCGGGCATCCATCAGATGGACCCTCGCAAAGCCAGGCATGATAATGCCGGACCATTTCAGTTCTCTTGCAGTTATGCGAATGCGTTGGTCATGATAGTAGGAAAACCTCTCGGGGGGCGGAGATGGATGCATCACCTCCCAAGTTTGTGGTGCACGACATGAAACATCCTGGGCCAGTAAAGCGTGCAACAGGGTTGAGCCGGTTCTTGGAAGTCCCATAATGAAAATCGGACGATCGATAATCTGATCAGCGATCTGCGGGTTACGTCTGCGATCTTCCTGCAGACGAAGACGGTTGCAAAGTGTACGCAGGATGTCGCTGTGAGCGCAGACCCGGCCGATGAAACTCAGACGCGCGTCAGATTCGAGAGATTTGAGAAGGACTCCAAGAGCTTCATGAAACGACTCACAACCAAGATCCTCGAGCCGCGTCTGTTTATAAGCCTTGTTAACGAGAGTCATTTCATCGAGACTAACCCAGGAGAAACCGTTTGAAGGGATAAAGCGGCAAATGGATTTGATCGCATCCAAAAGCCTCTCATGAGGTATCGTTGTATTGCCACAACAATGTTGATTTGAATTTATGTCCAAGCTCAATCCTTGACCCAGAGAGATCATGGCATAGGATCTAACGTCGATCCTCACGGTATCTTGCCGGAAGTTTTCGAGACAACATGGCGGATGACCCAGTTGGCGGAGGCTGTTACTATCGTCTATGGAATAATCTCGGTCGCA
>CAVRZU010000259.1:0-33493 GCA_963725365.1 uncultured delta proteobacterium
TGATTGTTTCTGTAGCGGCTTCCAGCTCAGAGTGAGGTCCACTCCCTCCAGGCTGCGCCCGGTTTGGTGAGAGCCTGCTGCCGGGGTATTGAGGAAGCGTTACAGGAGTGTTATTGGGCAGGGCGAGCACGCCGTGAGCGGTAACGTATCCGGATTTAACAGGCCTAAACGCCGGGTTCGAGGGATAAATCGGGTGTCAGGTCAAAAGAGGTGGACCCTCGGCCAAAATAGCTCAGCCCGCCGAAATTACGGTTATTTCCATTATTGCTATCGTTGATATCGTTTGGCGCACTGCCAAAACCATCGCCCACGCCCACAGTCATGCTGACGTAATGTTCAATCGGCAACAGGTAGTTTAGCTGCGCCCCGTCTGTCTCTCGATTCGCCGCCGATGTACTGGTCGAGCACGAGCGGGCGATTGACGAAGGGCAGCTCATGATCGTGAATATACGCCCAACCGGCCGAATTCGCCAAAAAACCGTCCCGCCTTCAACTCCAGATTACACGGCAGTGAAGTCGTTTGGAGCGCGGCCTCTTCGACCACTGCTGTGGCTTCGCCGGTAACCGGGTCCGCAGAAGCATTTATTACGGCATAGCCTTTTGCAAACGGATCGACCGATGCCGCTATGTTCAGCTCCACAGAACGCTGGTTCACGTCCCATCCGCCGGGCCGGTCGCTGCCCGTAAACGTAGATGCCTTGCTGCGATAAGAAAAGATCGTCTCCCCCACGAGCCCGATGGCTGGATTGAACTCGCTCGGGATTGTCTTCTGCTGCGCCTCGGCCACCGAACCACCTGCTCCTTCAACTCCTCCACCTCCTGCTGCACCTCGGCCACGGCGGTCTGAGGCGCTGCGGCAGCCGCGGGGGCGGCGGAGGGGCTGGGCTTTTGGTTTTTGCCGTTAATTTTTCAATCAGTTTTCGCTGTTCTTCAATGGTTTGCTCTTGTTTTTTAACGGTTTTCTGAAGGGCTTTGAGCTCCTGGATGCTCTGCTCCTGTTTTTTCATGGTTTTTTCAAGTTCTTGAAGCCTCTCTTCGGTTGTCTGAGCAAACGCACAGGATGAAAACACAAATACAAAAACCAGTGCAATAATAGCCCGCATGGTGGCTCCTCCTCGTGGCAGCCTCCTGATGAAATCCACGCGCCGCCCCTCGCTTGCCTGCGATCTCGACGCTCTGCGAGACGCCCCTGTAATATTTTGCAGGAACGTTCAATGGTCCGGGTGTTACTACGCGGGAGGAGCTCGATTTAAATATGGAGAACAACGAAAGGAGGAAAAGTTTACCGAATTTTCTAAAACACCATAGAAAACTTCGGAAACCGGCGGTGAGATGTTAGGGGGAGCCTGAAAAGTCAGGCTTAAATGGTGAAGGATACTGGAACAGATAGAACAATCATTGTGGCTCTCTCCATCTTCATGGTGATGAAATGCACACCCCAGAATGGAGAGAGAAAAACAAACAACAAATATGAGGGCAAGTTTTTTATACATTCAACCACGTAGCCCGGCTCGTATGCCGGTGTTCTTGATACTTGCGAGTTCAGGTCTCCTGCCTCCTTCGAGACAGTATCGCATGTCCCCATGGGACACCCTGAAACCATGAAAAGGTTGCGCGACCTCCGCGTTCGTCATTCCGGCGGCGCTTTTGGGCCGGAATCCAGTGATTTTTCGAAGCAGCAGGCACAGTAATCCGGAATCTCTAACATATTTCATATATTGAATACAACAGGGTTGTGATCAGGGGAGCCCCAAAAAACCAACGCCCTTTTGTTCCTCGGTGTCCAGATAGACCTGAAGATATTGTCCCTGTGCGCAGGAGGGCACGTGTATGACACGGGCTGTGCCGTCATTTTGAAGCCTTGGGTCCAGCGAGGCGAGGGTGTCGGGGCACTGGCGGAAAAAATCCTCCCTGAACACGGTGCCGGGGTTGTCGGCATCGATCGCCAGCGGAACGATGTTTGCCTCTACGAGGTCGTTGAAAAAATGAGTGCCGAAAGAGGGTTCAGGTACGGCCCCAAGCTCCTTTATGGCTATTTCGGCCAGGACCCTCGTGTGGTTGAAGTCTTCATAGCCAACTTTGACACCCATCGTTACGTCGTTGGTTCCCCATCTGCCGGGGCCAAAAAGGGCATAAACCTTGCCTTCGAGCAAACGGTTGATCCTTCTCACCATGTTCGCCACGCCGATCCTTCGGTCGAATGTAGGGAGCCGCGAATAAACCCTGGGATCGATGTATACGATATATTCAATATTGCGGACAACACTGCTGAAAAGAACACTGCTGCACGTAAACAGAACTTTGCCGGGGTCTATTTCCTTCGGGACGTCCACTTTTTCGACGAGTTTGCTTGCAGCTAGCGCACGGCACTGGAGTAGATAGAGTATGCCGTCGTCCCAAGCGAATTCAACTTCAACGGGCCGGCCGTATGCTTGCTCCAACCGATTGAGAAAAATTTTCAATCGGTTGGAGCAGACATACGGCCGGCCCGTTGAAGTTGAATTCGCTTGGGACTACAGCGGCTCTCTACGACAGTGCCGTGCGCTAGCTGCAAGCAAACTCGTCGAGGTGGACGTCCCAGAGGAAATAGACCCCGGCAAAGTTCTGTTTACGTGCAGCAGTGTTCTTTTCAGCAGTGTTGTCCGCAATATTGAATATATCGTATACATCGATCCCGGGTCTATTCGCGGCTCCCTCATTCGACCGCAGTCGGCGTGGCGAACATGGTGAGAAGGATCAACCGTTTGCTCGAAGGCAAGGTTTATGCCCTTTTCGGCCCCGGCAGATGGGGAACCAACGACGTAACGATAGGTGTTCAAAGTTGGCTATGAAGACTTCAACCACACGAGGGTCCTGGCCGAAATAGCCATAAAGGAGCTTGGGGCCGTACCTGAACCCTCTTTCGGCACTCATTTTTTCAACGACCTCGTAGAGGCAAACATCGTTCCGCTGGCGATCGATGCCGACAACCCCGGCACCGTGTTCAGGGAGGATTTTTTCCGCCAGTGCCCCGACACCCTCGCCTCGCTGGACCCAAGGCTTCAAAATGACGGCACAGCCCGTGTCATACACGTGCCCTCCTGCGCACAGGGACATTCTTCAGGTCTATCTGGACACCGAGGAACAAAAGGGCGTTGGTTTTTTGGGGCTCCCCTGATCACAACCCTGTTGTATTCAATATATGAAATATGTTAGAGTTTCCGGATTACTGTGCCTGCTGCTTCGAAAAATCACTGGATTCCGGCCCAAAAGCGCCGCCGGAATGACGAACGCGGAGGTCGCGCAACCTTTTCATGGTTTCAGGGTGTCCCATGGGGACATGCGATACTGTCTCGAAGGAGGCAGGAGACCTGAACTCGCAGTATCAGACACCGCATACGAGCCGGGCTACGTGGTTGAATGTATAAAAAACTTGCCTTCATATTTGTTGTTTGTTTTTTTTCTCCATTCTGGGGTGTGCATTTCATCACCATGAAGATGGAGACACCACAATAATTGTGCCATCTGTTCCTGTGTCTTCCACCATTTAAGCCTGGCTTTTCAGGCTCCCCCTGACATTTCACCGCCGGTTTCCGAAATTTTCCCCGGCGTTTTAGAAAATATCCTTAAACTTTTCCTCTTTTCGTTGTTCTCCATATTTAAATCGAGCTCCTCCCGCGTAGTAACACCCGGACCATTGAACGTTCCCTGCAAAATATTATAGGGGCGCCTCGCGAGCGTCGAGATCGCAGGCAAGCGAGGGGCGGCGCGTGGATTTCATCAGAAGGCTGCCACGAGGAGGAGCGACCATGCAGGCTATTATTGCACTGGTCTTTCTATTTGTGTTTTCATCCTGCGCGTTTGCTCAGACAACAGAAGAGAGGCTTCAAGAACTTGAAAAGACCATGAAAAAACAGGAGCAGAGCATCCAGGAGCTCAAAGCCCTTCAGAAAACCGTCAAAAAACAAGAGCAAACCATCGAAGAGCAGCGAAAACTGATTGAACATTTAACGGCAAAAACAAAGCCGACGCCGCCTCCAGGCGCCCCCGCGGCTGCGCAAGCGCCTCAGACCGCCGTGGCCGAGGTGCAGCAGCAGGTGGAGGAGTTGAAGGAGCAGGTAAGTTCGGTGGCCGATGCGCAGCGGCAGAAATCCCGAGCAAGTTCAATCCAGCCATCGGGCTCGTGGGGGAGACGATCTTTTCTTATCGCAGCCAAGGCTCTACGTTTACGGGCAGCGACCGGCCCGGCGGGTATGACGTGTTCCAGCGTTCCGTGGAACTCAACATAGCGGCATCGGTCGATCCGTTTGCAAAAGGCTATGCGGTGATCAATGCCTCGGCGGACCCGATTACCGGCGAAGCCCAGCCGTGGTCGAAGAGGCTGCGATCCAAACCACTTCGCTGCCAGGTAATCTGGAGTTGAAGGCGGGACGGTTTTTCGGCGAATTCGGCCGGTTGGGCTATATCCACGATCATGAACTGCCCTTCGTTAACCGTCCGCTGGTTCTCGACCAGTACATCGGCGGCGAATCACAGACAGATGGAGCGCAGCTAAACTGGCTTGTGCCAATCGAGCATTATGTCAGCATCACGGCAGGCGTGGGCAATCATTTTGGCGACTCGCCAAGCCTGGTGGCAATTAATTCCAACGGTCTCACCAATGGCGAATACCGCCCCATCAACGGGTTGGTCTATTTTGGCCGCGGGTCCACCTCTTTTGACCTGACGCCCGATCTATCCCTCGAGCCCGGCATTTCAGGCCTGATCAATCCACATGCGCTTGACCGCAACGGCGAGATTGCCCTGCCCAACGGCACGCCTGAAACACTTCCGCAATACCCCGGCAGCACACTCACCGAATGCGAGCGCAGCCTGGAAGGAGTGGACTTCACTCTTAGTTGGAAGCCGCTAAGAAACAATCAGTTCGAGAGTCTTATATGGGGCACGGAAGTGCTTCGCAGCGGCAACAACTATGACGTATTAGGCGCCGGCCCGGTGTTCAGCCGATACGTCAACTCCTATGGCATGTATTCGTATCTCACTTACAAGTGGAGCCGGGAGTGGTCGGCAGGGTTCCTGTTCGAAGGGGTGGAGAACGCGGAGGACAACCTGAACCACACTTTCGCATACTCGCCGTATATAACCTGGGCAACGAGCCACTGGAATCAACTGCGCCTTCAATACACGCATACCGCCCCTAACGCCGAGTCAGGCTTGCGCCCCGACGATGCCGTCTATCTGCAGTGGGCCTGGATAATCGGCTCGCATGCTCATGGTTGGCAACAACGATAAATGCAAGGAAAGGAATTTAAATGAAACCGAATCTAATGCGTATATTGTCGATAGCCGCACTCGTCGCAGTGCTGTTAAGTGGAGGACCAAGCCCGGCCTATGCGGCCAAAATCAGGGTCGTTACGACCTTGACCGACCTGGCCGACTTTTCGCGGGAGGTCGGTGGAGACCTGGTTGAGGTTAACAGCCTTGCCACGGGAGTGGAAGATACGCACGGGGTCCCGATGAAACCTAGCTTCGTGCCCATCATGAACAGGGCGGACCTGCTTGTCCTGGTGGGGTTTGACTGTGAACACGCCTTCCTGCCCGCACTGCTTGAAGCCAGTAAGAACCCTCGCATCCAGATAGGAAAACCCGGTTACGTGGACGCCTCAGTCGGCATCTTGCCCAAAGATGTACCCAAATCGACTGATCACTACCAGGGCGACGTTCATCCCTACGGCAACCCGCACTACATACTTGACCCGGTGCTGGCAAAGACGGCGATAGGAAACATTTACAACGCACTGGCGGAGCTTGCCCCGCAGCATCAAGCGGAATTCAAGCGCAACCGTGATGCGTATCTGGCAAAACTCGACGCCAAGATTGCCGAGTGGAAGAAAGAAGCCGCACCGCTCAAGGGTGTGAAGTTCGTCTCCTATCACGAGCACTGGCCATATTTCGCTGATCGGTTCGGCATGGTTTACTTCGGCACCATTGAACTCAAACCGGGCATCGATCCAACGCCTCGTCATATCGAGGAATTGATCTCCTCCATGAAGGCCGAGCATGTTTCGATCGTGCTTCGCGAACCGCAGTTTCCCGAGAAGGTCCCCGCGCAGATTGCACAACAAACCGGAGCGACTCTGGTAACGCTGCCCATAATGCCGGGCGGCATACCGAACACGGAAACTTACATCAAGATGGAGGACGAGATCATTCATGGATTGCTGGCTGCCGAACAAGCGCGGGAGAACGCGCAGGCGATGAAATAACACCCGTAAAAAGATGCATCCCGCCCGTACTTTGTCCGGGCGGGGCTCGATTGGACTGAGATATGAATGATGCGCTTATCACCCTCGACAACCTGAGCATTGGTTATAACGGCCAGCCTGTGCTCTCCGGTATTTCGCTATCCATTGCCCGCGATAGTTTCACTGCAATCCTCGGCGCGAACGGTTCCGGCAAATCGACATTGCTAAAGACACTGCTTGGACTGATTTCTCCACTGGCAGGCAGGATCGACTCTACTCAATCATCAACGGGTTCGCCGCTCGTATTTGGTTATGTTCCCCAGACCGGTCAGTTCGATCCGATTTATCTGCTGAACGGGTTTGACGTCGCTCTTATGGGCACGTACGGACGCGTGCGCCCCGGGCGCTTTGTCCCGTCCGCCGAACGCACCTTCACGCGTGAATGTCTGCGCGCGGCGGGCGCCGATGATCTCGCTCACAAACGGTTTGCCGAACTCTCCGGTGGTCAGAAACAACGCGTGCTTATCGCCCGCGCCCTGGCCACTCGCCCGGACGTCCTGGTGCTCGACGAACCGACTGCTGGCGTAGACGCCGAAGCAACACATACGGTGCTGGAATTTATTTCCAACACCCGCAGGGAAAGGCAAATAACAGTTCTGATCGTAACTCACGATTTTGCCGCGGTCCGCCATCATGCCCAGCAAATTCTCTGGCTTCATCAGGGCAAGGTGCTCCAGGGCGCACCGGATGAACTGCTTACCTCAGAGCGGATAGTTGAGATTTTTGAAATAGGGATAAGCTGAACTGCAATTAGGAATTACGAATGAAAAACAAGCTCAACTCAGGGATTGAGGGATTGCGGAATCGAAGGATTTAGGAATTGATGATAGAAACGCTAACTCACATTTTATCGCCCGACTTTCTCCTGCGCAATTCGGTTTACACCAGCGTGCTGGTCGGATTTTCATGCCCGCTCGTCGGTGTGTTTCTCGTGATGCGCCGACTGGTGTTCATGGGCGTTGCGCTGCCGCAGGTTTCTTCGACCGGCGTTGCTATCGCCCTCTCCGTACCCATGTGGCTCGGATTCAAACTGGGCGGCCACCCCTCTGAGAGCGCGCACATGCTCGCCTTTATCGGTTCGATGACATTTTCGCTGGTTGCGATTCTAGTGCTCGCGTTTATGGAGAGACGCGGGCGCGGTCAGCCCGAAGGCCGGCTCGGCACCGCATACGTGGTGGCCGCCTCGCTGAGCATCCTGGTGCTGGCAAAGAACCCTTACGGAGAACTTGGCTGGCTCGACATGCTAAAAGGTGAGGTCATCACGATCTCCAATTTCGATCTCGTTCTGACGGCGGCAACCCTTACGCTTGTCCTGGCAACGCTCGGACTCTTTCACAAGGAGTTGCTCCTGGTCTCCTTCGATCGGCCAATGGCAATCACACTTCGCAAGAACGTTGTCTTCTGGGACGTGCTGCTCTATTTGCTGATCGGCCTGACCGTGTCGATGGCGGTACTCAGCGTCGGTCCGCTGATCGCGTTCGGGTTTCTGCTGCTCCCCGCGCTGACTGCGCACCTGTTCGCACGCAATATGCGCCGGTTCACGATTCTGGCCTCTCTGTGCGGCGGGACTATGGCCTTTATCGGTTTCTGGGTCGCATATCAAGCCGATTTGCCCGTCGGACCCGACCGACGTTGTACTTCTTGGAACACTCTATGCCGCAGCCTGGATTGTCGCAAAGATTGTTCCCGCCGGCTCAAAGTAAAAAAGGGAGGCGCCACAATGCGAAAAGCTCTCAAATTTTGCCTGATATTAATGGCATTTATTTTGCCACTCATTTCATTTGCAGCCGAAAGACCCTCCACAGCGGAAACAGGGCGGTTTATCGATAACGGAGACGGCACACTCACCGACAGGAAACTGCGGATAATGTGGCAGAAGGGCGATAGCGCCAATGAGGTCTTATTCGAACAAGCGCAGAAATACTGCATGAACCTGAGGCTGGGCAACCATGCGGATTGGCGTCTGCCAAAACCCGACGAGCTGGATACCGCTGTAGTCGTCGAATTGATGATGCCTCTACATGCCCGTGCCGCCTATGCCCGGTTAGACCTCTACTGGTCATCCGACTCCGGAGTCTTGCTCCCGTTCAACTATCACCCCTCCCATGGAGCGGAGGTAGAGAGGGTATATCCGGCGAATAAGGATGACAGAGCCTATGTCAGGGCGGTACGCTCGATCAACTAGAAATTACGAATGAAGGTTTTACAACATCTGAAAAATTCAGTATAAGCATGGTCACAATTTATAAGCATCAGGTACTGAAACAAGTTTAATAGGGAATCCCGTGAGAATCGGGAACGGTCCCGCCGCTGTAAACGGGGACGAAATCCGACAACGCCACTTTTTCGCTTTTTTTAGCTTTTTTGCTTAAGCGAGATGGGAAGGCTCGGAGAGTAGAGCGATCCGTTAGTCAGAAGACCTGCCTGATGCCGTTTGGCGAACCCGTACGTGGAAATACCGGGTAGCCGGCATAAGGACTAAGCAACCAGGGTGCAATCCTTAGAGCGTATAGCTCTAGGGATTTTTTTTTGCCCAACGATGCACTCCGGCGAAGCGCTTGAGCGCGATCGGCTTTATCGAACCTTTTTACTGCCCGAGGCTAATCGGCCCCTGGCGCCTCAACCCAAAAAGGAGATTTGCGATGAAAAAGGGAATGATCCTGTATGTCACAGAAGGTAGAGAAGATGTCCCTGAGCAAGCAGCAGCGGACGAACTGATCGAAACAGCCCGTTCTTTGGGGGTCACAGAGGTCTCGGTGGCAAGCTGCGAAGAGGATGCCGTCTATGGCTGGTGGCGCCTTATCACCAGGGGGATGCAGCAAGTGTTCTTTGTGACGGCATCCTACGATGCCGTCCCGGGCAGGTTTGAATCCCGGTCAACCCCTGTCCGGCTGTACGGATGATCCGTCAGCTTTGATGGGACACCACTCCACAAAGACCTGGTCACGATCGACAACCCGGCCCCATTCCGCAGACCTGTTCGAGGGGCGAACCCTCACCATGTTCGGGTTCCGCGTTAAACCTTCGCCCCCACGTCAGACGCTTATAGTTCGGCGTCCGATCTTTTGCGAGGACGCGTGAGGACGCACGGCCGATCTTGAGAACGCCAAGGATACACAATGTACACGAAGGGAAATCTATTGAACCTGATACGATTTATCTTGCAATTTCCTCATGCCCTTCGTGTACCCTTCTTGCTCTTCGTGACCCAAAAAGCACTTGAATTTAAACGCCGGGATGACATACGGCGGGTCTGACAGCCTTAATTCCTCAATCCCTTAATCCCTCAATCCCCTTTATTCCCGCATATCGGGCATCCCTGAAGCCGGAAGGGTTTTTCCAAACCGCTGGAATCCAGAAGTTCCCGGTTATTGAGGATATCTTTGGCGGCCCCATCGGCAACAACTTCGCCGCCTCTTAGTATTATCACCCTGGAACACAGGTCGAGAACCATATCCATGTCATGGGTGGCAATTATTTTCGTATGATCGAACTCCGCAAGGAGGCGCATCAATTGCCGCCGGGCTTTCGGATCGAGGTTGGAGGTGGGCTCGTCCATAACCAGGATGGCCGGGGACATCGAGAGAACAGTGGCGATCGAAACGGCCCTTTTTTCGCCTCCGGACAGTTTGTAAGGCGGCCTGTCTTTGAGATGGACGGCCCCGACAAGCGCCAGGGCGTTCATTGTCCTTTGTTTAACCTCGTCGGGCGGAAGGCCCAGGTTGGTTGGACCGAATGCCACGTCATCATAGACCCGGGGCATAAAAAGCTGGTCATCCGGGTCCTGGAACACCATCCCTACCGTTTGCCGGACCTGCTTGAGTGTGCTTTTCGTAATGGGAATATCCCCGATTCGAACCGATCCCGCCTGTGGAGTCAGGTATCCGTTCAGATGCAGAAGAAGCGTTGACTTTCCAGCTCCATTGGCTCCTACCAGGGCGACGGATTCCCCGTGGGTTATGCGAAAATTCACGCCGTTTAACGCCGGTGTTCCATCGGGATATGAGAATTTGAGTTCTTTGACCTCTACTATGTGATGGCTCATAACAGTCTTCCCAGTCCTTTGCCAAGCCACGCGGGGAAGTCGTATAAACGCAGCAGCGTGAAAAGAGCGCACCAACCCGCCCAAAACAGCAGGCCGGACAAACGTATTTTTGATGGTTCGCCGTGGCGGATTTCTCCGTCAAATCCTCTGCAAAGCATTGCCAGATGTATCCTTTGGGCCCTGTCCACGGTCCGCAAAAGCAAATGGCCGATCATGCTGCTGTAGACGCTCATCCCCAGCCCTTTACCCCCGAACGATCGCAGCGCCCTCGCCCTGGTCATTCGCGCGGCTTCTTCCCCGAGCACGAAGATATACCTGTACAGAAAGAGCAATTGAACGGTGAAAGCTTTCGGGACACCCATTCTTGCCAGGGCCGAACAAATCGAATCCAACCCCGTACAGGCTATCAATGCCAGCACTGCGCTAACAGTCAGCACATACTTTGTCATAATCGACGCAAACGATACGAGTCCTCCGGATACGCTGATCGGCCCCAAATTAAGCATAGTGCTGCGGTCCAGTATGGGATTGAATAATGCTACGGAGAGAACGAACGGGGATGCAATCAACAATTTCTTTGCTATGTAGGAGAATGGGATCTCACCGATTATCATTAAAGTCATAGGATAGACGAGCAGGGGGACCGGACCGGCCGGATCGTATTTATCAAATGATATGGCTATAGCTATGAAGTAAAGGGTGGTCAGTACTTTCAGGCGAGGATCGATCCTGTGTACCGGACTGTCTTTACTCGAAAGGGCATCGAGCCTGCCTATATCGAAAAAAGAAGAATCTATGCTTCCCATTGCACACACATTCATAAACCGCATTTCGGATATCAACTTTTCGTGCCGCCGTGAACCGCCGCGCTACCGCCCACAAACGCCAACTTAGGCGCAGCATAGCTCCGGCGGAAGAGCTGTAAAAATTGGAAGAGGTTCCTTGTTCGTCATTCCGGCGAAGGCCGGAATCCAGTCAAACGAGCGTGTGATACAAATCCTCCCAATTGGGGTTCGCACTCTCAATTAGCCGCATCTTCCACCTTCGCTTCCACTCTTTCAATTGCTTCTCCCGCTGAATGGCGGACTCCATGCTTTCATGCGGTTCGTACCAAACAAGGCAATGAACGCCATAACGTTTTGTAAACCCTTCCACCAGATTGTTTCTATGCTCCCAAATCCTCTTGACAAGGTTCGAAGTCACACCAATATAAAAGGTACCATTTCTTTTACTTGCCAAAATGTATACCGCAGGTTGCTTATTCATTGCGTTTTTTCTGGATTCCGGCCTTCGCCGGAATGACGAGCCAAAGACTCATAGCACTACCGTCCACGGCCGCTTTTTCTCCCCTGGAAAATCTTTATCCCAAAGCCGATAAGTCCTGCCAGGACAAGCGACATTGCACCGCCCAGAAGGCCTGAGACAGAGGTCCCGGTCCTCATCGAAGGCCAGGCGTTCTCTTTTCCCGGCGCGTTTTCGCTCTTTGCAAGTCCCTCCGGCTTTTCCTTCCTGAAATCATAATCGGGAAGGAAGGCCATTTTTTCCTGTATCCTGGACAAAAGTGCATGCACCCCGCTCTCAGGGCTTTTCAATTCTTTATTCCCGCTGATCCGGGCAATCGACCACTCAAGGCCCTCCGGGTTTGAGGAAGCAAACCATGAGAGGACACCGCCGGTAAAGGCGGCGACCAGGATCAGGGAAATCAAAACAGGTTTAAGCGAAATAATCGAAAATGGTTTGCCGCGGGCGGGTCCGGCTGCCGCTTCAAGAATTTCGGGGCGGGTACTGCTGATAAAACCGACCAGAGAGGCAGTAACAACGCCTTCGACAATGCCGATAGCAAGGTGTATAGGCTGCATCACCAGTAAAAAAGTCCCCAAAGGCAGCTCGGAGATCTTTGAAAAAACCGTCTCGATTACAACCCCGCAGGCCCCTAATTGGAGGCCGATAATTGAAGCGGCCAGGGCCGCCGCAAGTATCCGTTTTGCGCCCTCCCCGCTTGAGGCGATCTTTTTGTAGATAAAAGGAAAAGCAATGAAACAGGGGAAAAATCCCATATTGAATATATTGCAGCCAAGAGCGAGGAGGCCCCCATCAGCGAAGAACAGGGCCTGGATCGTGAGAATCGACGCCATTGTAAGGAAGGCTGCGTGAGGCCCAAGCAGGATGGCAAGGAGGAGCCCACCCCCAAGATGTCCGCTTGAACCGGTCCCGGGGATGGTAAAATTGATCATTTGAGCGGCGAAAATCAAGGCGCCCATTACGCCCATAAGAGGGATCTTCCGCTCATCCATCTCTTCCTTTAGTTTCCTGGCGCTATAGACGGTGAGCCCAGCCGTCGCAGCCCACATCGCGCCGCCGACAGCAGGTGAGATCAAAGCGTCGGCCATATGCATAATATTTCTCCCTGAAAAGGCATCGCATCCATGTAACATTGATGTTTTGGAGTTCTTAAAATAAAAAAGGCCAAAGCAGCCCTGCGTGAGCTTTTGGCCTTCATGTGCCAGGATTAACATGGTAAATCACGGAAACGTAACAGGCTTCATGCCTGATTTATCAGCAAAATAGCAAGGAGACCCCGTACAGTCAAATGAAAACGAGTAAATGGAGCGTATTGGCGGTAGTGGCAATAGGCGTCTTCATGGCGACCCTGGACGCCAGTATAGTGAACATCTCCCTGCCCAAAATCAGCCTGTACTTTGGAGTTCCTCTCGGCGGCATGGTGGAATGGGTCATTATCGCCTACCTTATCGTAATCTCCAGCATTCTGCTCACCTTGGGCAGGCTGTCGGATATGATAGGGCGCAAGGTGATCTGGGTGTTTGGTCTTGCCGTTTTCACGGCCAGTTCCGTCTTGTGCGGGGTTGCTCCCTCCCTGCTCTTCCTGGTCGTCTCCCGCGCCTTCCAGGGGATAGGAGGCGCGATGATCATGTCGGTTGGACCCGCAATGATAACGCATGCTTTCCAGGCAGGAGAACGCGGCAGGGCGCTGGGTTTTCTCGGTACGGTCGTCGCCGTGGGCACGAGCGCCGGCCCAACCCTGGGCGGCATCATTACCCAGGCTTTCTCCTGGCGATGGATCTTTTATATCAACGCGCCTATCGGCATCATAGGAATAATTACCACCATCCGGTTGCTTTCCGAACCGATGCGTCCAAGCGGCGCCGCCAAGAAATTCGACCTCGCCGGCGCAGCGCTCCTTTCCATAAGCTTGGTCCTTTTGATGCTGGCAATGACCTTCGGCCAGGAGCTCGGGTGGGCATCCCCCTGGATCATGGGCCTTTTTGCAGCCTCGGCGGTTTTGCTCGGCGCGTTCGTGCACTTCGAAAGAAGCATTGCCTATCCGATTGTGGACCTGTCAATCTTTAACAACCGTCTTTTCTCTGCATCCCTGGTCAGCAGCTTCCTCAGTTTCCTGTCTCTTTTTGCCGTAATGTTTCTCATGCCCTTCTATTTGGAAGAGCTGCTCTTTTTACAGCCTGACCATGCAGGACTGCTGCTCACCGCCGTGCCCCTAACGATTTCGCTTGTTGCCCCTGTCAGCGGCTGGCTCTCGGATCGCTATGGCTCACGTGTGCTCAGTTCCCTGGGACTGACCGTGTCTTCGGTGGGACTGTTTTTCCTCAGCAGACTGACGCAATCCACCTCTCTGTCCGGAATTGTCTGGCCGCTAATCGTGGCAGGATTCGGGCAGGCACTCTTCCAGTCGCCCAACAACAACGCAATCATGAGTTCTGTGCCTGAAAACCGCATAGGCACCGCATCCGGTTTTCTTGCCACGGTGCGCGTGCTGGGGCAGGGATTCAGCGTGGCCATGGCCGGTGCGATTTTCACGTCGCTGGGCGGGGCAAAAGCAGGCGCCACGCTCACCCGCAATGGGGCGCACGACGCCGTGGCCCTCCAAAACACCTTCGTTCACGCTTTCCAAATTGCCATACTGACCTCGATGATAATTGCCTCCATAGGCATCTTCACTTCTCTTGCCCGTGGACAAAAAAAGGCAGGACTAAGAACTGAGTAATATTCCCGGCTTCAGGCGCAGTTGGTACTTCACTGGTGACTGGACCGAAGCGTAACCCGCGAAAAATTTCTTTATTTAGCTCCCAATTACACCGAATTACACACTGTAGTGGTTTTTAATTTCATTTTCGTCATTTATCCGGCGTTCTCTTATTTCAAGGAACACGCCGAACCGTTCCGACCGGGAACGATTCTCTTTGCTGACGCATGGCACTGATTTTGCTTCTTTACCGGCAACCGCAGATGTTTCTCCGGAAGTTTGGCGGGCAAAATTGATGCAGACAAGGAAAATCGCCGTGTTTACAAAAAGAACCAAGCAAAGTTCAAAAACCCTGTTTCTCGCCATAGCCCTTACATTGTTTTTCAGCTCATTTGCAGCCGCATCCCCGGAAGAATTGGGAACGGTGCAAACGGGAATCAGGAACAGCCGCGCACAATGGGTTGCAGACGAAACACCGGTTTCCCGGCTGCCTCGGGAGCTAAGGCCACATCACCTCGGTTTGGTCAAACACGGCCACCAGCTTTCGCAAAATCAGTTGCAATCGGTTTCCTCGCCCGCGAAGGTCTCCGGGACCGTCACAACCGGGACTCCCCCGGCTACACTTGATTATCGCAACTACAACAACGGTCTTGACTGTGTGACTCCGGTCACGGACCAGGGGGATTGCGGGAGTTGCTGGGCTTTTGCCACCACGGCCGCCCTTGAATCGCAAGTTTTGATGAAATCTTCGATCAGCACCGATGAATCCGAACAGATACTGGTCTCCTGCGGTGGAGCGGGCAACTGCAACGGAGGCTACATAGATTTAGCTTCAGACTATATCCAGACCACAGGACTTCCCCCGGAGTCCTGTTTTCCCTACACCGGCACCAACAACAGTTGTTCCAATGCCGTGTGCCCGAGCTGGCGGAGCGAAGACTTACAAGATCACAGCCTGGCAATGGGTGACAATGGGATCTCCAACCGTGGATGCCATAAAAAGTGCCCTGATCACCTACGGCCCCCTGGTAACCACGATGAATGTATATGCTGATTTCTACTACTATACCGAGGGCGTTTACTCTCACACGTCCGGCGCTTTGGAAGGCGGACACGCTATCCTGATTATCGGCTATGATGATACCAATCAGTACTTTATCGTGAAAAACAGTTGGGGAACGACCTGGGGCGAGGCCGGGTTTTTCAGGATAGCTTACAGCCAGCTTACCAATGCAGTGCAGTTCGGAGCGGACACTATCGCATACACCGGCGCTTCTCAGCCGGGAGGGGCACTGTCGGTCACGCTCGGTCCAGCCGGGGCTGCAAACGCCGGTGCGGCGTGGAAAGTAGACAACGGAGGGTGGCAGGTGAGCGGAGCCATCGTGTCCGGTCTTATCGCCGGCTCGCACACGGTAAGCTTTAATACTATTTCCGGCTGGACCTCGCCTTCCGCTCAGACGATTACTATCTCAAATGGACAAACGGCGACTGCAATCGGAACCTATGTGCAGCAGGGCGGTTCTTTGACGGTTAGTATCTTGCCGCAGGGGGCCAATACCGCCGGAGCGAAGTGGCAGGTCGATGGAGGCGCGTGGCAAAACAGCGGGGCTGCCGTTTCAGCGCTTGCCGCCGGCCAGCATGTCGTAAATTTCGGCACTATCCCCAGCTGGACCACCCCTGCCGGGCAAACGGTAAGCGTCTCCAATGGGCTGACAACGACTGCGAGCGGGATCTATGTGCAGCAAACCGGGACCATGGCTGTTAGTATTGCTCCTGCGGGGGCCATTACCGCCGGGGCCCGATGGAGTGTCGATGGAGGCGCGTGGCAAAACAGCGGGGCCGCCATTTCGGGTCTTGCCGTCGGCCAGCATGGCGTAAATTTTAGCACTATCCCGGGCTGGACCACCCCTGCCGGTCAAACGGCTACTATCTCCAATGCACTGACAACGACTGCCAGCGGGACCTATGTGCAGCAAACCGGGTCCCTGGCAGTCAGTATTGCTCCTGCGGGAGCCATTACCGCCGGGGCTAAATGGCAGGTCGATGGAGGCGCGTGGGAAAACAGCGGGACAACCCTTTCAGGTCTTGGCATCGGCCAGCATGCCGTAAATTTCGGCACTATCCCGGGCTGGACTACCCCTGCCGGAAAAACGGTCACCATCTCCAATGGACTGACAACGACTGCGAGCGGGACCTATGTGCAGCAAACCGGGTCACTGGCTGTTAGAATTGCTCCTGCGGGGGCCATTTCAGCCGGGGCGAAGTGGCAGGTCGATGGAGGTGCGTGGCAAAACAGCGGAGCCACCGTTTCAGGGCTTGTAGCCGGCCAGCATGCCGTAAAGTTCAGCACTGTCTCGGGTTGGACCACCCCTGCCGGGCAAACGGTCAGCATCTCCAATGGACTGACAACAACTGCGAGCGGAACCTATGGGACCAATGCGCAGCAAACCGGGTCCCTGTCCGTGAGTATTACTCCCTCGGGAGCCATTTCCGCCGGAGCGAAGTGGCGGGTCGATGGAGGCGCGTGGGAAAACAGCGGGGCAACCGTTTCTGGTCTTGACGCCGGGCAACATGCAATAAATTTTAGCACTGTCTTGGGTTGGGCCACCCCTGCCGCCAAAACGATCAGCATCTCCAGTGGCCGGACAACAACTGCGACCGGAACGTATACGCCTAATTTTATATGGTGAAAAACGTAGCGGGTGCCTATGCAAAGGTGATCGCTCAAATTGCCCTTGCTCAGTTGCCAACGCTCACCTGACTGAGTCAAAACACCGGCCTCGGCTTTCGCCCCCGGATCGCAAGTCCGGGGCAGGGCTTGGTGGCGGTCGACGTGATTCTTACAGCAAATTGAGGATCTCCAACCCTTTTTCAACACCTTGCCTGTATCCCGGGTCCATATAATTTTTATCTGCTACCCGTTGACAGAGTGCATTTTAGAATTTAAGTTCAGGCTAACAAATTATGGTTTTCCGTACAAAGGTGATTTGAGATTTTAAAAGAGCAAGCAAAAGATCGCAAGGAGATAAAAATGAATAAAAAATTCATTCTCGGTTTGGCCCTGGCGGTAGTGTTGGTCAGCGGCGCGTTCTACGGTGCACAGGCGGACTGTGGCTGTCTGCCTCACATCAGCATGCCGTCATGTTTCAGCTGCGCACAACAGTCAAGAGATTTCGACAGGCCGGATGCAACCTGCCAAGGCGCATTCAAGTATGGTCCTACCGTCCCGGAATATATGGGATCAGCTGGAGGGTAAGCCTCTTAATGTAACTGAAGATCATGACTTGACGCCGGGCGCAATAGCAGTGAGAGCGCCCGGTTAAAAAGAAAAGTTGACCCCCGGGACGAACACTTCCCGGGGGTCGACTTTGTTCACCACAGCAACTCATGTCCCGCTGGGACACCCCATGAAAAGGTGCAGGACCCACATTTCGTCATTCCGGCAGCGCTCTTGGGCCGGAATCCAGTGGCTTTTTCGAAGCAGAAGCGAAGAGAAAAGGAAATAGTGGGAAAAGCTTTTAGACCACGGATTACACGGATGGACACGGATCACGAAAGAGTTTTTCCAGTAAGCATTAAGAGTCCGTTTGGGAAAATGCGCAAGTTGCCCTCGGGCAGGACTCCGGCGCATTTACTGGTGATGATTAGTGCAACCTCAAGATCAACCGTGGACCCTTGAACGAATCGCGCTACTCCGGCCCTGTTGCAGATCGGCCAATTGCGTCGGGCGTTTTTTCTCTGTGATCTTTGTGTCTCGCAGCCTGCCTGGGCAATGCTTCCGGGTCGGGGGAGCTGGCAATTGTTCGTTCAGGCAAAAAAATTCGGCGCGCCGCTTTTGAAGCCGGCGCGCCGAGGGATTCATGATTGCGCCCCAAGGGGGGCGCAATCTAATTACATGTAGAGCTAACTGCGTTTACTTAACTGGGCAGGGATTCCCGAGAGGAACCACGAGGCGAAGGTTACACCAGTCGCCGCCCACTTCATTTTCGACATCAAGCGCGAAGTTGTACGTAAACATCAGACTGCAAGGGCCGAAATTGTAACCGATGATCGGGCCCATGGAATAATTCGCAGCCTTGGTGTTCGGCTGGATATCCGTATACCGGCACACTAGCAGCATTGAGAACAGTAAACTTGTCGTTCTGAACCTGGTTTTGCTGCGCGGCGCCAAGACCGAAGGTCCATTTTCCGCAGGTATAGGTGATGGTATAATCTGCCGAAAACTCGTCGCCGTTTTGATAGTTGGTGTCGCTGTCTTTGGTGTACCAGGTGTAGTAGAGGTCGGCGCTGACATTCCAACCGGCATGCAGCCAGCTTATACCGATATTGGGCGTAAACTGCCAGTTGTCGTTGCTGGACCAGGCGTAAAGGTTGCCGTCTTTGCCTACAAGTGAAGAGGTCGGGCCGCCAAGATGGAAACTAGAGTTTCCAGCCTGGGCCGCAACACTGTCCCCAGGCGAGCTCGTGCCATCGTTTATACCAACCTCAAAAGCGGCCTTGACACGGAAATCGCAAAGCTTCCAGGACAAAATGGCCGGAACGATAATCGTATTGTATGCGCCCCATTGATTGCCGGACGCCCAATTAGTATTGAGGCCGCCACTCAAACCAGGAGCAAAACCTTGACCTAAGTTGAGTCTCAGGTTCGTAAAGTCAAACGGCTGAAGAATGGCCGCCGCGTAACTTGCGCCACAAAGGTTAATCCCGGACGACCACAGCAGGACGGGAACATCCACATAGCCGGCAAGCTTGACATTGGAATTAGCTGTTGAAGAGTTATATACGCCATTAACGTTAGCGCCGTAAAGCTTGTAGGACGGAGCCCAATAGAAGTCGTTAATGAAATAAAATCCTGCTGGAGGCACGGCTCCGGCAGCCAGTCCTTCGTTAACGCCGCGAAGGTGGAAATCCCACAGTTCTTCTGCGAAAGCAGGGGTAACCACCGTCACCACTGCCATGACCAAACATAGTGCCAATAATAATTTCTTCATCTCTTCCCCCTCAAATCAGTAAAGTTAACCTGTTCAAAACAGGGCCGGCAAATTGGACCCCTCCAACTGGTTCTGCCTTACGCCCGCGCACGTGCGGACTTTCGATAGCACCTCCTTCCAGTTCAGGTATCAGCCAAACCCTCGCCCGATCGAAGCCCCATTTCCAAAATCCGCCTCCGGCGAGGGACCAAACAAAAAATCCGCAGCAACTCAGGCCGGATATACAGCCCCTTTCGGCATAAGCCACCGCAGCTTCTTGCCTATAATACTTTTACCGGATAGTCAAATTAAATTTTGTAAAAAAGTTTCTGCGCCATAAAAATTTTCTCAAAGTGATAAAAATTGCCTCAAAGCTAATGCAGATAATTTAAAAAACAAGCGGATAGCGTAAAAAGAAGAACTTCTGCAATCTCGTTTACCGCGCCGAGCACATCTCCGGTGATGCCGCCCAGTAACCGGTGTGCCAGCCATCGGATCAGAAGCGAGGCCAGGACTGCGGTCCCCAGAAAAACCGGGGCGAACTTCGGAACCATAAGCAAGCTGCAAACTACGGCAAAGGAGGCGGCGATGAGCATGGAGTTTTGACTCACGTGTTCGATACTCGATTTGGCGAGGCCTCCGGTCCGTGCACACGAGCTTTTATAAGCGCAGACAACAATCGCAAAACGGCCCAGGGCCGGAACAATCGCCAAAGCAAGCCAGGCCTTTCCCATAATAAGACTGTAAATGGCGCTTGTCTTGAGCAGGAGAACCAAACAGAGCGCAATGGAGCCGAATGCCCCGGTTGCGCTGTCTTTCATGATTTCAAGTCTCCTTTCAGGAGTATATCCCCCGCCAAACCCGTCGGCCAAATCCGCCAGTCCATCCAGATGAAACCCGCGAGTGATAAACGCCATAAGGGCGCATGCCCAGGCGGCAAGCAGAAGTGCAGGCATAACACCGCTGAGCAGCATCGCCATCAGTGACGTCATAAGACCGATAAGCAGGCCCACTACAGGAAAGCAGGAGTAAGAGCTCCCCAAATCGGATGGAGATATCTCCCCCGCAACAGGCACACGAAAGATGGTCAGAAACATAAGAGCAATTTTGAATCGACGTAGCATCAGTTTGCAGTGTTCAGTTTTGAGTTTCTCTTAATAATGTTAATCCTGCCCAAGTTCCTGTCTTTTGTCTTCTTCCTATGGCTGATCACTCCTTGGAGACTCCGGCATCCTCAAAAGTGAGCACTTCTTTAAAGACGCGGACCGCACCCTCGATTACGCCCATTGCCAGGGCGGCGCCGGTGCCTTCTCCAAGACGCATCCGCAGGTCTAGTATGGGCTCGAGCCCAAGATGGTCGAGCATCTTCCGATGACCGGCCTCTTGCGAGCAATGCCCGGCAAAAACATAATCGATGGCGGCGGGGCGCAAGGAGTGGGCCACAAGCGCCCCGGCTGTCGAGATGAACCCGTCAATAACCACCGGCCGTCTGTGCCGGGCGCCGGCAAGGATACACCCGGCGATTCCCCCGATTTCAAAACCTCCCACCTTGGCCAGAGCATCAAGACCGTCTTCGGGGTTGGGGCGGTTAATATCAAGTGCCCGCCGGACTATCTCCCGTTTCTTTTTAAGGGCATTATCATCGATCCCCGTCCCACGGCCCACCATCTGATCTACCGGCGTTCCGGTCAGCGCCGTACCCAGTGCGGCTGAGGGCGTGGTATTGCCGATTCCCATATCCCCAGTCCCAAGGAGTTGGGCGCCGGCGGAAAAAAGTTCCGAGGCTATTTTGAAGCCCTGCAGGACTGACTGCTCGGCCTGGGAGCGTGTCATTGCAGGTCCCCGGGCGATGTTGCCGGTGCCCCGCCCCACCTTGCATATGTGCAACCGGTTGCCGCCCTCACAGTGACCAGGGTCAACATCGGCAATGATTCCCATGTCCACCACAAAGACCCTGGCGCCCACCTGGCGAGCCAAAACGTTGATGCCGGCGCCGCCCCTCAAAAAATTTTTCACCATTTCACCGGTCACTTCCTGCGGGAACGCACTCACCCCCTCGGATACGACCCCGTGATCCCCGGCCATAACCAGGAAGGCTTTGGAGGCGACATCGGGCTCCCAGGGTACCCGAGATGCCGCAAATCCGTTCCGCAATATCGTGCAGCCGGCCCAGGGCACGAGGAGGTATCGCAAGACGTGCCGTATGCTCACGCGCCTTTTCTACCCATTCGCTCCGGATCGGTTGCAATCTGTGTTTACGATTTGCTCAAGGTCCATCGTCTTTTTCCTTCACATCATTTCCTTCATTCTTTCAACTGAAACCCTCAGGTCATCTTGAGAAAAGACCTCGATAGAAACCCCCCCGCTGTATTTTTCAAGGGCGCCGCAGATACTGCCCCAATCCGCTTTCGGAATGTGATCGAGTCCAGCGTGATCTTTTCGGTTATTGACCCCATGCAGATGCACCATCGATGTCATTTTCAGATATTTTGACATCTGCTCCTCCAGATTATGCCCGTATCGAAGCAGGTGGCCTATGTCGAGACAAAAGGACATATCAAAGGCTTCCACCAGCGGGTAAATACGCTCTACGGGATACTCGAGATTTTCCACGGCAAGCCCTTTCAAGTTGATCCCTTTCATCTGCATAGTCTCGAGCGACTCCCGCACGCGCTCCTCCCATGCAGCTCCATCAGGCTCCATGCTTCGATCTGCGTTTCTGCTTTCCAGGTGCAAAATATAGCAGGTGGGTGCAAGGGGAAGGGTTCTTTCGAAAAATGAAGAAGCCGTCTCGCAAAATTTTTGTCTCAAAGCCCGGTCCGGATCTCCAAAAAACAGGTCCGAAGGCAGGTGCACGTTGAAGGTGAAGTCCAAATCCGAGGCAATACGGGCCATTTCGCGAATCTCGCCCGGCGTGGGCAGATCGCTTTCATGGCCGCTTTCGAACAGCACGACTTCAACCTCATCGAAAAATTGCCCCAGCAAAAGGATGTTGGGAACAATACCTGCCGGAAGGATATACGAGGTAGTCCCAAGGCGGAATGGAAATCTTCCTTTAAGGCAAGCAGGGGAGTTGTAGGGCTTTTCGATTTGCGACCCGCAACCCGTGACCTTGTTTTGTTGTTCTACTTTTGCCTTTTTACTTTTCACTTTTGCCTTCATTGCCCCTGACCAGGAACGAAGTGGGGCAGGTAATCCGTTTTCGGAGATTTTATGAGCATGCCACGCAATTCATCCATTATCCCGGCTAACTTCTGTCCGGTCCAATTTGGGTCGGGCCGGCAATCGAGTTTTTCCGCAACACCGGACAGTCTTTCGAATATCTCGACGAGCAGATCGTTTACTGCCCTGTAAGGCTCCCCGTGCACAGACTCATGCTCCCAGTAAACAGGCGAGGAAGGCTCTCCCATTTCCATCAGGATGAATACACAGACCTTCTTCATGAGCTCAGCCATCCACCCCACCCTGAAATCCTTGTAGAGCAGCAGCCCTTCGAACCCGAACAAACCCTGCGGAAGGAGTATATTCTGCTCGAACGCGGTCCGGTAACCGGGAGTGCCCTTGAATGCAATATGATCGTGATATAGAAGGTTGGCGGTCCTCCCAAGGCGGTCCAGGAGGCTGTTGCGCTTAAGAAATTGAAGGTTCTCCGAAATGTCTGCAATTGTGCTGGCGGCGTCGAACATGATAAAACCGATCTCAGGCTCCAGGCCGGCGTCACGTACAGCAGCTATGGCCTCTTCGTTGCCTGCGACGCTCGTATGCTTGCCAAGCCGCTTCAAAACGTTTGGCCTTCCGCTTTCGATCCCCAAAAGCATCCTCGTAAGCCCGGCATTTGCCAGTTCCCGCATCAGGCCGGGCGATACATCGTTTGCCCTGGTTTCCATACCGAAAGTGATTTGAAAATCCGTCAAACGCCGCGCCAGATCTATCGCGTTTTTTTTCCCTTCCTTTCCCGGCCCCACAAAATTGGGATCTACAAAGTAGAAGTCCCTTTTCCCCAGCAAAACGAGTTCGGAGATTTCAGAGGCGATGTTTTCCGGCGAGCGTCCCCGCCAAATGGTTCTGCCCTGGTCCAGGGCGGGAACGAGACAAAAAGAGCAGTGGTTGTAGCATCCCCGGCTGGCAAGAACACTTGCGGTTTCAACGGATTCAAGCGATGGCCTCAGTGGGAAAGAAAGCCGGTCGGGCGATTCGACCGGAGGCCGCATCCGTGGAAAAGATGCTTGCCCGCCCAACCTCAGAGCAACGCCCTCCACGCCTGGATCGATCCCGGCCTCGATGCATCGAGCCAGTTCGGCCAGGGTTTGTTCCGGTTCCCCGACCACCACATAATCAACTGCCGCAGAGCTTTCCAGGATATCTTTCCATACAAGTCCCGGGAAAAATCCATAGAGGCAAATAGGGGCATCAAACCCGAAGCTTCGCAGATCGGAGAAAAACTCAAAAAGAGATCCGGTCCTCTCCCAGAAATACACTGCGTGAACCGCCAACATATCCGGGAAGGGTTTGCTCAGCAGGTACTCCACGGTTTGAGCAAACTTCCAGCGCGCCGCATCGACGATATCCACCTCGAAACCGGCCTGGAGCAGACCCGCGCCGGCATAACCGGTCATTAGACATGACCATAGCGGCGTATTGGCGATATCGTTGAAGTGGGCCTTTGAGACTTCCCGTGGATGTTCAAGCAGCAAAAGCGCATATAAATTAGTCCTCAGTACTCAGTCCTCAGTCCTCAGCACTCAGTCCTGCTCTAAGATAACTCTGCGCGCCCGGCTCATGCAAAATGCCGTCATTTCATGGCGGAGATTGTCCCAGGGCGGCGGATTGAAATAAGTGGGGTAAAGAAGGTCATGGTTCGGGTCGATGAGGCGGTCTCGCAGGATCTTTTCCGTTAGGGGCGTTCCCGGGTATAATCTTAAGTTATTGATCACAATGGCCCCCAGATTTGCTTTTGCTGCATGGAGCGAAAAAAGCCTGTCGAGCAAACGGTATGACTGGTCCACCGTATCCCGTGTCTCTCCGGGCAGGTTCACGAGAAAATGATATACGGTTAGAATCCCGCTTTGGGCAGCCAGCTTGGCGGCATGGAGGACCTGTTCCATGGTCAGATTTTTCCCAAGCTGCTTCAACATAAACTCGGAAGCCCCGTCTGCTGAAAAGTAGAGTGTTGTAAGACCTGCCCTCCTGTACAGATCCAGTTCTTTTTCCGAAAGAGTATCTTCACGGAAAAACCCTGTCCAGCCAATATCGAGTCTTCGCCTCAAAATTTCCCTGCATATTGCCCCGAGGTGGTCCTGCGGCTGATTAACCACAGCATCGGTAAAGTGTACGCTTCGATGCCGGGATCGCACTGTGATGTTTCCAGTTCATCGGCAACGCGCTCCGGGCTCCGCAGCCGCATACGCCGCCCCTGGAGCACCGGATAGAGGCAGTAGCTGCAATTGTTCGGGCATCCGCGCTTGGTTTCAACCCCCATAAAGGCAACGTACCTGTTCAGGTCCTGGTAATCTGGCGGCATAAATGTGCGCGCCGGTAAAGGCAGGGAATCCAGATTCGAACAATAGAGGATTTCGGGGTTATTAGCCGCCAACCCGCCATTCTTTCTGCATATAGCCCGGGACTGCGTCCAGTGTTCCAAGGTTCTCAAGGAGCAGTGGGAATATGGCCTCTGCTTCACCCTGCACTGAGACGTCAATTTGGGGCACCTCCTCCATAAGGCGCCTGGCAAATAGCGTGAAAGCCGACCCGCCGAGAACGGCAACAGCCTTGGGGGCATGTTGCCTGATCAGGATTGCGAGGGTCTTGAGGTGAGGAACGAAGGAGATAAGGTTTCCCGCCAGCGGGTCGAGGTTTCTAAAGGAAATACCGACCACATCGGGTCTCAACCCTCCAGTGCGCTTACCAGACCGGGCCACGGAAATGATCCAGGTAAGATCCAGGCCCCGAACTTCGTGTTCACGCCCGATCGCCGCCGCCAGCCTGGCTAGACCCAGGGGGAAAACCTTCTCACCGCAATCATGCGTCGATACTGCCTGGACCAGCAGGATTCGCATCGCTTCCTTTCTTATTAAACAGCACCAGGCCGACATATTTTACATAGCCCAGCCGATGTGAAACCGGGCTAAGGCAAAGACCGGCCTTCCGGTCGTCTCGTAGACATCCACCCCGCAGGCCTCCAGGGAGGGCCTGGCCTTTTCCGGACAACGGCACGCGCCCATCCTCGGGACATTCCGGGCAGACCGGGCATGGGCCGGCCCCGAAAGCCAGCGCCTCCGGATACCCAGCTAGAAATACGGCTCGTTCAAGCGCCAGAAGGCTTTCATGAAAAAGATGGGAGGGCGGGGTACCCTGAACCAGAAGAGCATGCCGATACCCGGCGATTAAATTGCCCATTTCCTGCTCATTTAAGGAAGCAGGCGGACAGCAAAGAGATTTGCCATAGAGAGGACAGCCGAACCGGCATTTGAGCCGCACCCAAGGTTCGACTGCAATATCGCATGTCTCTATAACGCGGGCAAAACCAAATCCCAGCCGTTTTGCGTTTGCAGCAAGCATGTCGGTATGGGGGACCTGCCGAAGGCGGTGGGAGCGCGGCCAAGTTCGCCACTCAAACCTGCGGCGGCGGCAAGATAAATCCCTCTGCCCACTTCAGAAGACCCTGATTTTGCCAGGAAAAGCGACGTGTCGCTTTGCAGGTGAAAAAACCGCACGTTTCCCAACCCTGCCTCATTTAACAGCTCCAGCATTTCCTCATGCTTGTAGACGCGCCCGTTATAGGTATTTATAAGCATATGAAGATCGTAGAGCGCACCCTTTACCGGGTCGGCGCCGTGCAGGTCTCCAAGATAGTCATGAACAACTACCGTCCCGCCCGGCGCAAGAAGAGCCGCAAAATTTTTCACAATCCCGGTCGCCTCGGCAGGACTGTAGGCATGAATGATGTTGGAAAGCAGAATCAGGTCGAACCCTTCTCCCCCTATACATGGCTCCAGAACAGATCCGGCAACCGTTTCGATCCCTTCCCATGCCGTGGGGTCCGGGTAAAGTTTACGCGCGGCCCAAATGGTATCGGGAAGCTCGAAGAGGACCGCGCTAAGACCGGCCATTGCTTCGCAAAGCACGACACCAGGCGCCTGCCCCGCCGCCTACATCGAGAAGCCGGCGGGGCGCCTGCCCAAACATATCTTTGAGATATTCCATGGATTCGGCGGACTTGAGCCGAGCCTGAAGGTCGAGTGGCTCTCACGTATGCCAGGGTCCGCTCGTTGAACTTGTTCGGCGGGTTCATCCACCGAGCGCTCATTGGCGCGGACCCCATCGCGTATTCTCGGTCCAAGCCTTTGCCAGTGAGAACTCAGATAGCGCCTGTAGAGCAGGAAATCCCCCAAATAAGCGTTCGTTCCCGGCGTAAGATATCTAGAGCAAGAGGTCCGCTGGAAAAGGCCCCTTCGTACTCGACGACAATCCCAATGCGGCCAAAACAACCAAAAATCGCGACAGTCCGTCGGCATCGTATCCGGTTCTTGCTGCAAGTTGACCGGCCGTTGCCGGGACAATCCGCCAGGAATCCAAAGATGTTCAATTCCAAAGAGGTAAAGAGCACCTCTGAATACCAGTATGCAACAGCCAGATCTTCGAGTCGCTGGAAGCTTTCGGATGCAATGTCTGCGTTTTGATGCGGCAGCTTCATCATAAGAACAGGCTTTTAGGCTGAAGGCTTTCAGGCTGGACCTAAGAGCCTTCAGCCTAAAACCCTTTGCCTCTTTTATCCTACTGTTTCTTTGTTCCCGGGAGCAGATGGCCGAAAAGCTCATGGGAGCCTTTGTTCGCGCAGAAATCTCCACACATGGTGCACACCTGCTTGTCTGCGGGGATCGGCTATCGCGGATTGCCTTGGCCTGTTCAGGGAAAAAACCATGGGTGAATTGTCCGTCCCAATCGAGGTCCCTGCGCGCCTTGCTCATGGCCATGTCCCTGGCCCTCATCCGGTCGGGATACTTGGCGGTATCACCGATATATGCCCCGACACGGGCGACCCGGACGCCCTCTATGACATCTTCTTCATTTGGCAGGGCGAGGTGTTCCGCCGGCGTGATGTAGCAGATCAGATCCGCTCCGTAGCGCGCGCTGTAACGCCGCTCCAATGGCAGCGGCCACATGGTCGTAGCCCGCCATCACGTCCGTTGGAATCGGCCCGAGCATGTAGTATGGCGCGTTGTTGCTCATTCTTTTTTGCAAAATGATGTTTGCTTCGATTTCGTCTATAGGCACGTGTCCCGGACCTTCCACCATCATTTGACAGCCCATTTTGCGGCCGACCTCAGCCAGTTCGCAATTGATGAGCAAGCTCCTGGACCATGGCGCGGTCGAAGGAATCCCAAATCGCTCCCGGATCTCAGTCCGTTGCCAAGCGAGAGCACTACGTCATATTTTTTTAGAATCTCCACCACACGGTCGAATTTGGCGTACAGAGGGTTTTCCCGTTTATTTTTCTGCATCCAGGCCACCATCGAGGTGCCGCCCTTGCTCACAAGTCCTCCATAGCGGTACCCCTGCCTCTCCAGCCGTTCGATTGTGTAAAGATTGATCCCGCAGTGGATTGCCATAAAGGAGATCCCATCCGCGCACTGTTTCTCGATAAGATCGAAAAGCAGTTCTTCATCGAGCTTGTTTGGATCTCCATAACGGCGCGTGGCTTCACAAAAGGCCTGGTAAAGGGGCACGTTTCCAACCGGAAGAGTCACTGCCGCCAGGACCTCCCGGCGAACCTTATCGAGGTCCCCGCCAACGGAAAGCTCCATGAGCGTGTCAGCCCCGGCTGCCTCGGCCGCCAGGGCTTTTCGCACTTCGGCCTCGATATCCACGATGTCCGTCGATGTGCCGATGCTGGCATTGACTTTGGAGCGAAGTCCCATTCCGATTCCCACGATTCGGCCGGGACGGTTCGTATTGAGCGGGACCACGATCTGGCCTTCGGCGATCCTCTGAAGGATTAATTCCGGCTCCAGTCCTTCCTGGGAAGCGACCTCCCGCATAACATCGGTAAGAATTCCCTTAGTTGCCTGTTCGACTTGCGTAGCCATGGTTTGTCTCCCAGCTCTATACCCCTGCATCTCTCGTCGTGGATGCCCGGAAGCGTTTGTTTCGCGCCGGGGACAAAAAAAATCCCCAAGCGCACAAATATCCAGCGCCGGAGGATTTACCATCTCCCCAGGTACACACCGAATGTTAGGTCTTCTGACTCTCGGATCGTCCTACAAGCCGCGCCTTCCCGCCCAATTGAAAAAGGGCAGTGGCTTTCGTGCGGCGTTCGTCCCCGATCACAGCGGCGGGTCCGTACCGGAATTTCACCGGTTTCCCTTTTATGGCCCGGAGGCCAACACTCGGATGCCAAACCTGTTTCTTGGTCTTGCTGTATAAAAGAATCACCTTATTTTGTCAATGGGACCCCCCCGGGGTTGTCTCATTTTATTTCGGGGAGTTCGCCAGGACGGATTCACCGTTGTGCAATCCTGTGTGCACAAGCAGAATAGAGAGGTAATCCGCCTCCTGCTTTTGCCGCCTCAGCAGGCGAAGGTTGTGCTCGACCTGCTGACCATCTTGTCCGGCTCGAGCCACAAATACCGCACTGTCCAGAAAACCTGTCTGTTCAAGTAAATCGAGGACCATGCCGAGCCGCCTGCCGACCTTCATCAGGATTACTGTCCCACCCCCGGCAAGCGCCTCCCGGATAGCATCCAGGTCATCGGAAGCTGGAACAATGACCACCCGTTCCTTGCCCTCGCCTATGGGAAATTCAGACAAAGCGGCGGCGGCGGCGAAAGCTGGTATCCCGGGGACGGTTACCGCATCGAGTCCGGGGAGTTGTTCGCGCAAAGCTCTGACCAGGTAAATATAGGTGGAATACAGCAGAGGATCACCCAGGGTCAGGAAGCACGCGTCTTCTCCCGAGCCGACCACATCTGCAACTCTTTGAGCCGCTTGCTCCCAGTGCAGCGAAAGCTCGCCTCTATCGGCGCTCATAGGGAAGACCAGTTCGTGTATTCGACAATCGGCCCTCAAATACCGGTTTGCGATGGCAAGAGCGATGCTGCCGTTCTCGCTACGCGCCTTCGGAACGAAAACATCGCGGCACCGTTCAAGGACCCTTGCCCCTTTCACGGTCATCAGCTCGGGATCACCCGGGCCGACTCCTATTCCGTAGAGAACTCCCAATTTCATAACAAAATACTGCCTTTCACTTCCCGCTCACCGCTTCCCGCCGCAAATTCCTGATTCCCGTTCTCGAAAGACTTAGTGGGCTGCGCTCCGCTTAGCCAACCCTACGGATCTTTTCATGGTTTCGGGGTGTCCCATGGGGACATGAAATACTAATTCGTAATTCCTAATTGCTCTTCTCCATGCGCTTAACGATAACCTCGTCGGGTATCAGCTCCATGAGGCGCTTTCGCGCTTCCCCGACAGTAAGCGGCAGACCGTTTATCGGCACTCCGTCGTAGCGCTTCATCTCGTCGAGCAGGGTGAAATATAGGGTAGACGCAACCCTGCCCTGTCTAGCCTTTCTTTTGCTTCAGCCTGCTTTTGCTTCAGCCTCTTTTTGCCTTGCCGGTTCCCTTGCAAGCCAAACAACGCTCCGTCTCGGGAGGAACGGGGACGAACTCGCACTGTCCTTTCGGCAAAGGGTATAATTCCTTTGGAGGCAGTTCCATTTCCCTTACATCCTTGAAACTTCTCGTCTCCTCGATCCTTGTGCGGATCAGATCGACCAGCATCTCATCGAACCCGAACCCCCGGCCCATTTGCAGTGTAACGGAAGGAAATCTGCGCGCCTGCTCCTGGAGCATTTCAGGAAGGTCCAGCACAAGATGCAGCCCCGAATGCAAAAAATAGGGAATCACCAGCACCTTTGTAACACCAAGATTCACGCATTTTTCAAAAACCTCCGGAAAGTGAGGCCCAATCCTTGACATAAAACATACTTCGACCGCCGGATAACCATATTTCTCTCGAAGGCGGGCAGCCACCCTCTCCATATCCTTTGCGGCTTCGGGTACCCGGCTTCCATGTCCGAGAAGTATTATAGCCTCTTGAAGCCTGCCTGCTTTTTTTCCGTCTTCAACAGTCCCACCATCGACCATGCCGCTCTCCCAATCTCGATCAGCGTTTCAGAAAACAGACAAAAAAAACCCGAACCCATAATTTCAGGTCCGGGAAACCGTTTTTATCCTCGGATTGTCCAGCTCGTGCTCCAATCCACGGGAACACGCTCGGCTATAACGCTATAGGCAGGTCTTCTGGCTCTCGGATCAACCTACTCACCGAACCTTCCCACCCCATTGGATAGTGGCGTACCGTCGGCTTTCGTCCCCGATCACAGCGGCGGGTCCGCAACGGCTTTGCACCGTTTTCCCTTATGGCCCCTTTTGAGGGCTGCCAATAGCTCGTTGCGGTGAATTCTGGCCCAGTACGGTCCGCAAAGTCAAGGGAATAATGGCAGTGGCGCCGCCGGAGGGTTGAGCGGCCAAACCGGGCCGGCAGTCCCACCGCCCCTGCCCGCCTTTACGGGGAATACGTTAACCAGAGGCTTTGTGACCCAGTCTCTATATAGAATCGGAATCGGAGTTTTTCCAGGCGACATCGCCTGTGCCGTGCAGCCGGTTCAAATACCGGGCAAGAGTAAACAGGTATGCAGAAAGACGGTTTAGAAACGTAATCAATGCCATCAGTTCGATATGCGCTCTCCCTTCGCCCGATTCGGCGCTCAGGAGCACAACATGTCTTTCCGCCCGCCGGCACACCGTTCGGGCAACATGGGCAAAAGCCGCGGAAATGTGCCCGCCGGGAATGAGGAACTCTTTGAGACGCGGCAACTCACGGTCCATACCGTCGATAAATCTCTCCAACACCCTGGTCTCGGATTCGGCGATGTTAACCACGGTTTCGAATTTCGGCGAATCGGCAGTAGTGGCCAGCCATGCTCCCGCTGTAAACAGAAGCGACTGGACGTGCAGAATTTGAGCCCTGAGATCTCCCTGGCTTTCAGGCAAAGCGGACAGCAAAACACCCAAAACCGAGTTCAGCTCATCCACGTCTCCGTAAGCTTCCACTCTGGGATGACTTTTGGCGACCCGTTCACCGCTATAAAGATCCGTCCTGCCCAAGTCCCCTCTACCGGTATAAGATTTCACTTCCTGTCCCTCATCGGCATGAGCCCCGGGGGTGAAATCGCCGCCCAACCTGCCGGCGTATCCTGACCCGACCAAAGCAACCTATCAGGGACTGCCGCGCCAGTCAATGTTATCGTCAGGTTTGGTGAGGGATGAGAGGTGAGGGGTGTGGGGTGAGGGTGTGGGGTGAGGAGTGGGGGGCTACAGGCGAAAACCTGCAGCCCCCCACCCACGATGGCTAAAAACCCCCAAGAATTATGGAATTCACCGATTGCACAGCTCCTTTCACAGCTACCGTTCCAATTGCCCTGGACCTCATACCGGTTGTATCTGTCAAGATCAACCTGAAGGTCAACGTATTTCCATACACCGCCCCACTCTTGGCGGTAAACTTGGGAGATTCGGATATCGGGCTCGATAAAGTTACCGGCGCTCCCTCTATCTGTTGCCAACGGTATCCGGCGACGCCGCTCAAGGCTCTCGATTTCGACCCGTCAAGCGTTACGATACTGCCCGCATTCGCATTCAGGCCAAATCCAGCGACGGCCTGGGGCGGCAAATCAGCCCATGTGACATTCACAAAACAGATGTCAGTGGTCTCCAGGCCGCAACTATCGGTTACCGTCAACATGAAGCTCATGGACGCAGGGATCCCAACCGTTTGAGGCGCAATAAAAGTAGGCTGAGCCAATGTTGGATCGGAAATCGCTACCGGAGGACCGTCTATCTGCTTCCAGTAGTAGGAGGAAATCTCACCCGAAGACCTCGATCCATCCAATGTAACTATCGTCCACTCACCGACTGTTTGATCAGGACCGGCATGGGCCACAGGCGGCATGGTATTCGATACCACATTCACGATACAGGCAGAAGTTGAGTTCAAGCCCTTTTTATCGGTTACGGTCAGCCTGAAGTTCAGTGCGCCCTCTTTCCCGCTGGGGGCACTGAAGACCGGCTTTCCGGCATGAGGATTCGAAAGCACTACGGGCGTTCCACCGGCCTGGACCCATGTATATGATGCTATCCCCGGTCCGCCTGCATCGGTGGAATTTAAGCCGTTGAGCGCTACTGTAGAACCCTCGGCGACCGTTTCAGCAGGTCCGGCGTCTGCGACTGCTGTAGTGCTTAACGCCGCGCCGGTGCTCTTACTACTATTGCTCGCAAAGGCTGCCCAAATCTTATGGTTGGCGGAGACAGTCTAAAAGTATAGCTGGCGACCTCTCCAACCGAAGCCCCGTCAACACACACTCCGGATACCTGATAGCCGGAAGCGGGAGTAATGCTGATAGCTCTGGCTTGCCCCCGAATTTACCGAAACTGAGCCGGAAGGCGATATGAAGCCGTTTGCGCCTGCCGTTGCCGTGATTGTATAGGTCGTCACCGCAAATATGGCCGAGATGGTGTGGGTGGCCGTCACGTTGGAAAACGTATAGCTGGCGACCGCTCCAACCGATGCCCCGTCAACAGTAACTGCGGATACCTGGTAGCCGGTAGCGGGAGTAATGGTGAAGCTCTGGCTTGCCCCCGAATTTACCGAAACTGCACCGGAAGGCGATATGGAGCCGTTTGCGCCTGCCGTTGCCGTGATTGTATAGGTCGTCACCGCAAATGTCGCCGCGATGGTGTGGGCGGCCGTCACGTTGGAAAACGTATAGCTGGCGACCGCTCCAACCGATGCCCCGTCAACAGACACTGCGGATACATGGTAGCCGGTAGCGGGAGTAATGGTGAAGCTCTGGCTTGCCCCCGAATTTACCGAAACCGCGCCGGAAGGCGATATGGAGCCGTTTGCGCCTGCCGTTGCCGTGATTGTATAGGTCGTCACCGCAAATGTCGCCGCGATGGTGTGGGCGGCCGTCACGTTGGAAAACGTATAGCTGGCGACCGCTCCAACCGATGCCCCGTCAACAGACACTGCGGATATATGGTAGCCGGTGGCGGGAGTAATGGTGAAGCTCTGGCTTGCCCCCGAATTTACCGAAACCGCGCCGGAAGGCGATATGGAGCCGTTTGCGCCTGCCGTT
>CAVRZU010000260.1:0-3309 GCA_963725365.1 uncultured delta proteobacterium
ACGAGACCCGCGAGCATGCCGTTGCACGCCATCGTGATGTCCGGTTTGCCGAAACGGAAGTACCAGAAGATCATGGCCGTAGCCGAGCCTGTGACAGCGGCGAGATTGGTGTTTATAGCTATCACTGAAATACGCAGGTCCGTCGCGCCGAGGGTTGATCCAGGGTTAAAGCCCATCCAGCCGAACAGGAGAATAAAGGTGCCGGTCACGACAAAGACTATGTTGTGCGCGGGAAAGGCTCGAGGGTTGCCGTCCTTGCCGTATTTGCCGATGCGCGGGCCGAGGATACAGGCGAGCGCCGGCGGAAGCCGCCCACGCCATGGACAACGGTCGAGCCGGCAAAATCCACGTAGCCGTGGCCAAAGCCCATAGTGGCGCCTAACTGCGCATCCAGCCGCCGCCCCAGACCCAACAACCCAATTGGGGCATAGGAAGGCGCCCATGAAGATTTCACAAAAGATGAAACCCCAGAAAGTGATCCGCTCACAGATGGCGCCTACGATGATGTACCCGGCGGTCTCCATAAACACGACTTCAAAGAGCGTGAGGCAACGGCTCCCGGCGTCATAGGCCGGGCCGCTCAGGAAAAAGCCTTTGCCGCCCAGAAAACCCCACTGGCCGCTTCCAATGAGGAACTCATTCAGAGTCGGTATCCCCCCGAGATTCGTTGGGGCCGCATTCACCGCTACGGCGCCGAACTGGAAGGCGAGCCGCACGCATAGTATGCCAGGAAGGCGAAGACGTATGCAGCGAAATTAAGCATCATGAGATGGCCTGCGTTTTTCTTGCGCACCAACCCGCAGGTGAGAAGGGCGAAGCCTGCTTGCATGAAGAGCACCAGGTAGCCTGTGACGAGTGTCCAGTTGAAATTGGTCGCAATCCGGACATGCCCGACGGTGTCGGCCAGCTTAACCGCGAGGGGCTCTTTGGCTGCCTGCTCCTGGTATTCTTGGTACTCCTTTTTCTTCTTCGCGTAGTCGGGGTCTTTTGTGTCGGTGGGCTCGGCAACAACAAAAGGATTACCGGCCGCATCGAGGGCATCCGCCTTAGTCCCCGTCGCAATTCCAGCGGGGTCGGGTTGCGGCTCTGCAGGTTGTGCCGCGGCAGCTTGAACTCCACCCTGGGGGGAAGTTTCCTCTGCAACGGCCGGGCGCAGCATTAACATCAAGGCTATAAATGTTGAAACGAACAGAAGTACCCGCACTCTTTTCCATCCAGCCATTTTTTATCTCTCCTCTTATTCCGATTATTAACCGTCCCTAAGGCGGAGAAAATCTCTCCTTCCGTTTTGGGGCGGCGGTTTCAGGCACACTCATGGATATTCTCCCGCCCTAGAGTGCCCCCTGGCCGGTTTCTCCTGTTCGAATGCGCATGGTTTCTTCCAACTTGGAAACAAAGATCTTTCCGTCACCGATCTTTCCTGTGAAGGCTGCTTTTTGGATCGTTTTCATCACCTCATCGCGCTGCTCTTCCTTGACTGCTATCGTGAGCATCAACTTGGGTACGAAATTAACCGTGTATTCGGCGCCCCGATAGGTCTCGGTGTGCCCCTTCTGACGCCCGAAACCCTTTACCTCAGAAACGGTCATCCCCTGGACACCGATTTCCAATAGTGCTTTTTGAACTTCATCCAGTTTGTGCGGCTTTATGATTGCCTCAATTTTTACCATGCTCTTTCTCCCTCGTTTGAATTGCGAGCTTTGCGATGATGCTTTGTTAGACGCCTTGGACATCTGGATATTTCTGCACTGCGCAGCGATGAACCGGGAGAGCAATTTGTTTGCCAAATACTTCCATCGGCGCCAAGAGTGAGGTTCGGAATGTTTTTACCGGCAGGGTGTGTTTAAAACATATAACATAATTGGCACAAAACCGTACTTTCAATTGGGTTAAATGAACATAATTGTGCCGTTTCGAGCAGAGAATTCTTCTTGATTGTCCGGTTTAGCTTTCAATAACGGGCTTATTCCGGTTTGGCACGGAACTGGTAGCAATGCAGCAAGACCCGTTCGGGGGAGCCAGCCCGGATATCCAGTTTCTAAACGAACGAGAAGGCGGCAAGTATGGACAACCTATGTGAACTAAAATTAAATATCTTTTCCGTGATGCACAGGATGATAGATCGTGCGCTCTATCTCGAACAGGCGATTGAGGGAATGCTGGGGGTCCTTTCCCAGGCCGTTCCCCGGGCGACTGCGGCCATCATCGTCAGCAACAGGGAAGAGGTCCGTTTTTTCATTACCCCGTCCGGGCAAGATTCGCGCGGTGACACGGAACAGATGATCCGCACCCTTTACAAAACGGAGTTTGACCTTGTATTGCGCATTCCCCAGCCCTTCGTTGTTCTGCGCGATAACCCGAGGCCTCTTTTTTTGGATCGCAAGGCTCTTCATTCCATTCAAAAGGAACAGGTCCGCTTGCTCGGCGCCCCGATCACCCTCTCCGATGAAGTCATGGGAGCGATCATAATGGACGACCTGTTCGGAGATCAGGCGCCGCTGGCCGATGACATGCAGTTCCTTTCGATGCTGGCTTCATTTGTTGCCCGGGTATTGAGCCTGCAATCCCAGGTAAAGAGGCGCGAAGAGACACTGGTTAGAGAAAATCTGGCTCTAAGGGCGAAGATTTCCGAAGAGCATCTCGGGCTGGTATGCCTTGGCAAAAGCATAGCGGGCCGGAGGCTCGAGGCCCAAATCAGGAAGGCGGCGCCCACCGAAGCGCCTGTTCTGATCTGGGGTGAACCGGGTACGGGGAAAAGTTCGGTCGCCCGGATCGTTCACGAGCTTAGCGGCAGGGCATCCTCTCCTTTTGTAAAGGTTCACTGCTCTTTTCCCGAGGATCTGCTGGAAACTGAGCTCTTCGGAAGCGGAACCGGGTTCCATAACGGCGGCATGGACGAGCCCTCCCGAGGCGCCTTCGACAGGGCTGCCGGCGGCACATTGCTTCTCGATGAGGCGGGCGACCTTTCGGCCGCCCACCAGGTAAAGTTGTTGGACTTTCTTGACAAGCTGCAAGCAGGCGGTTTTGGAACGACTAAGCCCAAGGGAGCCGCCGTCCGGCTGATAGCCGTTTCGAGCGGCAGTCTTTCCGACGCGGCGGCTGCGGGGTCCTTCAGAAAGGACCTGCTGAGCAGGCTCAGCACCCTGCCGATTCATGTGCCTTCGATACGTGACAGAAAAGAAGACATACCGTTATTGATCGGACATTTTCTCGAGGATGCATGCAGGGAGCAGGGCAGAACGACTCAATTGAGCCCGCACGCATTTAAGAAACTCTGCGAATATGACTGGCCGGGAAATTTGGCGGAGA
>CAVRZU010000261.1:0-16082 GCA_963725365.1 uncultured delta proteobacterium
TCGATTACCTGCCGCTGGGCCTTTTCAGCTTCCAAAAGACAGTTTGCCCTTTCCTGCAGTCTGTTGGCTTCGCTCAGTTCGACCGTTCTCGCTACGGTCCGCATTTCCAGTTCGGCCACCCGTATTTTCAACTCTTCTATTAATGTTCGGGCATCCTCGATCTGGTCAATAGCGTAGACTCCCGATTCGACCATTTCGGGTGTTCTCTCGGGGGAGGAGGCATCCTGTTTACCAATTAGGCCAATCATTGTTAATCCTCAGTCTTGTCAGTGCCGGAGACGGCAGGACGGCAGGACGGCCGCCGCCCTCAGTGCCTTTTAGGCTTTGAAAACCACAGGCCTCGGTGGATAATAAACCGGTCCAGTAAGTTCCTCCAAAGAAAACCTGTTGAAAACGGAATGGCCGTCGATGTCCAATATCCTTAAGTCGTCAGTCTGGGACAGGTCGCCGGAGATTACCGAAAAACGCATCCCGTACATCTTCTTTACCTTCTCTACCGGCACTTCGTAAGCAATGAACCTGTTGATGCCCCTTGTTTCGAGCTTTTCCGCGAGGCCGGGATGTTCAATCGAATCAAAGGACGTGATGATCAATATTGGGCCAGTTCCGGTCATTATCATTGCCGCTTTCATGGCATCCTCCCTTGAAATTTCTATGTGCAAGTCCAACCACCATCCTTATGAAGTTTCCAGGTACAGGAAGGCACAACGGTATCGGCTCTGCCCATGGCTTGAGACGACCGGCCATAGAGAACGACTTTATGGCCATTGAGGTCCCCGGGCGACCCATCGAAAATGATTCCTTGCTTGTTGATTCTAAACCGGGCCTGCCTTGGTGAATCGCCTGAACCGGCCGGAATTGAAGGTACGATTCGCGATCCAACCATTGGAAGATATGATGACTCAACCACGGTCCCGTACTCATCAATTCTCGCCGACAGCCATTCGCCGTGGAACTTGTCTTCCGCAACCGGTTCCGCTGCGGGTTGCTGTGGAGTCGAATAGTGAATCGGAGGTCCCAATTCTTCAAAGCCGAAGCTATTGAAGACATGCTGTCCGTCCACATCCATGACCCGCAGGTCGTCTTTTTGTGACAAATCATTCATGATTGCCGAAAAACGAGCGCCGTAACGTTTCAGAACCACGTCAACAAATACCTCGTGGGCAATGAATTTCGAGATCCCCCTGGCGGCGATCCTTTGTGTGAAATCAGGCGATTGGAATGAGTCAAAGGTAGTAACGACAAGGATAGGTCCACTTCCAGTAAAGATTAGAGCTGCTTTCATCCAAATACCTCCTTGATCACCAGCAAATCACCTTGCTTGTTTTGACCATGGTTTAATCCATTCGTTCCACTTGCCTTCTGGACCAATTCTGAGCAAACTTCGTTCCATCGTTTACACTTGCCGTGTTTGGCCGTTATTTGCGAGAGTTGATCGGTGGGAAAATCGGGGATTAGGATAGAGTCCTGAATACTTTCAGTGACACTAACTGTAACTGAAAAGGTTCACAATGCTTCTTCCGAGATTTTTTTAGGGAAACTTGGTGCATGTGGTCCCTATCGGTATCGAAGTATTTTGCCGTCCGCGCTTTTTGTAACCCTTCTTGAAGGGGGCATTTTGGGGGTTCTGTTGGTTACTTCAACGCTGAAGTCTGATTCTTTGCCTCTTGCATCGCAGGATGTTATCGAGAAGAAATAAGTTTTCTCTAGATCCAGGTTTTCCACCACAACCTGTGCGGAAAGTCTTCCTTTTACCTGGACCGTATGCGTATACTCGCCTGATTGTGTGCCGTAATGAATCCTGTAGCCCACAACCAGGGGGTTCGAAACGGGGCGCCAGGCCAGTCGAACCGACCCGCTGCCGGGTTGCGCCGAGGCTGTCCGTGAAACTGATCCGGTGATGTCTGGGACGGCCACCAGCCAAAGGAACAAAAGCAATGCCAGCCAAAGGCCTGGTTTCAATTTTTCTTCCTTTTCCTCAGTAAGTTCCGCATGGATCCTGCACAGGTGTAAATTTAAGGATTTCCATTCCGAAGCGCACTGGAAATCCTTTAGAGTATTGCTCTGCCATTAGTAAAGTAGTATGGTTTGTCATCCTCTGGGGCTTTGCGGTAGTTTTCGTTGTGCCCTTTGCTTTTTTTGGTTTCACCTTCCCCCAAAAATGCCGATTAGCTCTAAAACCGGCTAAATTTTGATCTCTTAAAGGGGAAAGTAGATGGTTAAGGTACTCTCTTTAAGATTTTGGTCCATTCCCCAAAAATTGCTTCTATTATTGCTGATCGTATTCTTGCCTGCATCCGGTGTCATTGTCTATTCAAGTTTGGAACACCGCTCCGATACAATCCGTGAGGCTAAAAACAGGGATCTTTTACTGGTGCGGAGCCTGGCGGCCCAGCAGGAGCAATTCACTGCTGCAACCAAGCAGATGCTGACCACCCTTGCCTACCTGCCCCAGGTGAAAAACCTGGATGCTGAGGCCTGCAATGAGATTTTCGGCGAATTGAAGGAGAAGTACCCGATCTACTCGTTCATCGGGATGACGACACCCGATGGAAACGTTTTCGCGTCGGACGCGCCCTTTGATCCGGGTACTAATCTTTCCGACCGCAAGTACGTCAGGGAAGTAATAAGCACTCTGGATTTCTCTGTCGGTGAGTATAACATTGGCAGAATCAGCAGGATGCCGACCATACATTTTGCTTACCCGGTCCTGGGCGCCAATAAGGAGCTTGCTGCAATCATTATTGCGGGTTTGAACCTGGAAAATTACGCTCATTTTCTAAAGATGGCGAATTTGCCCGGGGACTCCTCGGTTTCTATTACGGACCATAATGGAGTGCGGCTGTTTCGTTTTCCTGAAAATAAGGGGGTCAGTCCCGGGAACCCTCTTCCTGAGAATGCATTCCGGCAGATGAGTGGCAGTCTTGACCAGGGAACATTTGAGGGGACCGGAGGAGACGGCCTCATCCGATTTTATGCCTTCAAGCGGCTTAGTCTCAGGGAAGGCGCTCCGGCCTATCTTTATGTGCGTGTTGGGACCGCGAAACAGGCAATTTACCAATCGGTCAACCGGAACATGTTGGTTAATTTGTCTTTTCTCGGAGTATTGGGGCTGCTGTCGGTGTGTCTTGTGTGGATCTCGGCGCATCACCTCCTGCTCAGGCCCATTAACCAGCTCGTTGAGGCCGCACAGGCGTTCGGCCAGGGGAAAATGGGACAAGAACCGGCTTGGCGCACTCGCCCGACGAAGTTGGCCGGTTGGCCGGATCTCTGGACGACATGGCCAGTCTTCTGGAGTGGAGGCAAATCCAGCGCAAAAGAGCTGGTGAAGTTCTGCGGGAGAGTGAAGAAAAGTTTCGTTTGCTGGTTGAAAATGCTCCCGACGCTATTTTTGTTCAAGTTCGAGGTCTTTTCGCCTACGTCAATCCAGCGGCTGTGAAATTGTTTGGCGCAGCCTCGGCGGACGAGCTTACAGGCAAGTCAAACCTGGATAGAATTCATCCTGACTCCCGCAAGAAAGTAATTGAACGAATCCGTCAGCTCAATGTGGAGAGAAACTCGCTGCCGCGCGACGAACAAGAATTCATCCGGTTCGACGGGGCGGCTATTTATGTCGAGACCTCGGCGGTGCCTATTAATTACGGGGGCGAAAACGGAGCACTGGTTTTTGTCCGGGACATCAGCCAGCGCAAAAGGGCCGAAAAGGAGCGTGAGCATCTAAGCCGGCTCAATAAGTTGATACTGGATGCTGTAAGCGAAGGGATCATCGGGGTTGACGCCGAAGGCAAGGGGATTTTTGCAAATCCTTCGGCCACGTCAATACTCGGATACGAACCGGAGGAATTACTTGGAAAAGATATTCACGATCTTATTCACCACACCAAATCCGGTGGTTCGGTTCATCCCCGCAGCGAATGCATCACACTCACGTCGCTAAAGACCGGAAGGACCTCCCCTAAGATTGAGGATTTTTTCTGGAAGAAAAATGGAGAAGGCTGTCCGGTCAGCTTCTCGTGTACCCCGATGATCGAGGCAGGCGGCGTCATCGGAGTAGTCTTGAATTTTAGGGATATAACGCAGCACAAAAAAGACGAAGAGACCAAGGCCATGCTCGAGATCAAGCTTTGGCAGGCGCAGAAGCTCGAAGCCATTGGAACACTGGCGGGCGGCATTGCGCATGATTTCAACAACATCCTGTCGCCTATAATCGGTTATACCGAAATAGGCCTGCAGGATGTTGCGGGTTCAACCCCGTTGGTTAGAAATGGTCTGGAACAGGTGCTGAAAGCCGGGTTGCGCGCAAAGGACCTGGTGAAGCAGATCCTTACCTTCAGCCGGCCCGGCCGGGAAAGTGAGATGGTCCCGGTTGAGATAAGCGTGAGCGTAAAAGAGGTCCTGAAGCTTATGAGATCCTCGCTTCCGGCATCAATTGAAATCAGGCATAATTTGGGAGAAGGCCACGCACTGGCCGATCCCACTCAAATCCACCAGGTTCTGATGAACCTTTGCGTTAATGCAGTACATGCTATGGAGGATCATGGCGTCCTGGAAGTTGACTTAACTCGGATCGAGCTGGGAGAAAGCGACCTGCAATCGTTATCTCTTCTCGGTGTTAAGCCCGGTCCGCACCTGAAACTGAGTGTTTCCGACACAGGGTCCGGAATGGATGGGGCCACAATGCAGCGAATCTTCGAACCTTATTTCACCACCAAGGAAGCAGGAAAGGGAACCGGCCTCGGATTGGCGGTTGTGCACGGGATAGTCAAGAGGCACCAGGGGGCTGTATCAGTCCAGAGCATTGTGGGAGAGGGCACTACGTTCAACATTTATATTCCCGAAATAGAGCGGGAAAATGAGGACCCTTCAAGACCGGACGAGGAGCTTGCCGGGGGTAATGAAACGATACTGCTGATAGATGATGAGCCCATAATGGTGGAACTGGGCTCCCTTATTCTGGAGCGGCTGGGCTACCAGGTTAGTGCTGAAACAGACGGTCTGAAGGCCCTTGAACTTTTTCGCGATAATCCCGGCCGCTTCGATCTTATCATTACCGACTGTACCATGCCTAATCTCGCCGGGACCGAACTGGCCAAAGAGGTGCACCTAATTCGGCCTGACATTCCGATTATCTTGTGTACGGGGCTTTGTGCAATGGCCGGCGTTGCCGAAGAACTGGGTCTGGAACATATCCTCAAACCGTTTGTCACCAAAGATATGGCCAACCTGATAAGAAAAGTGCTCGATAGGGCGGATTAGGCTGAAGGGGCTTAGGCTGAAGGCTCTCAGGTACTGCCTAACAACCTAACAGCCTGTTTCATCTTTATTTAAAGCTCTTCGAATCGCTTCGGTGAAACTGGACACCACATACGGCTTCATGATGAACTCGCTAATGCCCATTTCCTGCGCCTGCCTTTCATCGATAAGCTCACTGTAACCAGTGCACAGGATAACCGGCATGCCGGGCCGCAGGGCGATAATTTCCCTGGCCAGCTCCTCCCCTCTTAAACCGGGCATCGTCATATCGGTGATGACGAGATCGAACCCGTGTGGATCGGTTTTGAAGGTTTCCAGTGCCTCGAGGCTGCTGGTTTTTGCATCCACTTTGTAGCCAAGCGATCCCAACAGTTCCTTTCCCAGCTCTGCCAGGATTTGCTCATCATCGACGAAGAGAATTCTTTCAGCCCCGGTCGGCAGAGCTTGTCTTGTCTTGGCCAAAACAGGGGCGCTTGTCTCCATCTCTCGAAAATACACCTCGAAGGAAGTGCCCTTGCCGGGCTCGCTATGTACCGATATAGCTCCTCCATTGGTCGTGACGATTCCCTGGACCACCGAAAGTCCCAGCCCTGTGCCTTCACCCACTTTCTTGGTGGTGAAATAGGGATCGAAAATTCTTTCCATGACGGCAGGCTCCATGCCATGACCGGTATCGCTTATCGTCAGACACACATAAGACCCTGGTCCCGGGACGGAGGGAGTCGCAGGCCGCAGGCCGCAGGAAGGATATTCATCGTCTTCGGCCTCCTCTTTTCCGTCTTCCTTCTCAGCAACGACCAGGTAAGATAATCCGACTGACAAAACGCCGCCGCTGGTGCGCATCGCATGGGCCGCGTTAGTGCAAAGATTCATCAGGATCTGGTGTACTTCGGTCGGGTCGGCGAAAATAACTCCCTCTTCAGTGCTTAATCCAATCTCTTTGCGGATTTCGATCGTTGCAGGCAAAGAAGGACGCAACAGTTCGAGGGTTTCATTAACGGCAAGGAGAACATGCACCGGTTGACGGTTTTGCTCAGTCTGGCGGCTGAAGGCGAGGATGCGCTTGACCAGGTCCGATGCACGGGCGCTTGCTTTGAGCACCTGCTCGAGATTGTGGCGCAGCGGGTCCTCTTGTGGAAGCCTGAACGAGGCTATTTCCGTGTAGCCGACTATGGCCGCCAGAATGTTATTGAAGTCATGTGCGATGCCGCCGGCCAGGGTGCCTATGGCCTCCATCTTCTGCGCCTGGCGAAGGTCTCTTTCGAGTTTGACCTGGCAGGTGATGTCCCTGTGGATGCTAACGTGGTTTATGATATCGCCGGACTTGTTCCGGACCGGAGATGAGGAGGCCTCCGTTTCGAATAGTGAGCCGTCTTTTTTCATGTTGATGAGCCGACCGGACCATGACCTGCCCCCGGCCAGGGTTTCCCGGATTTCTCTGTAGAAAGCACGGTCATGTTTGTCGCTTTTGAGCAAACGCAAATGCCGGCCGATAACCTCTGAGCCGTCATAGCCAGACAGGTCCGTAAAGGCCGGATTGACGTAGTCGATAATCCAATTGGTATCTGTAATTATGATCGCCTCAGCACTTTGCTCGATCGCCGTCGCCAGCCGCATGCGCTCTTCTTCAGCACGTTTTCGTTCAGTGATGTCGATGGCGATGCCCAGAACGGCATCGGCAGATGCCGGAGCATATCCTCCCACGCCCCTGCGGCCGCTATCCTCCGGCATGCGCATTCCATCTTCAGTCTGTGCTCCGGACTTTGTCCCATTTCTTCTGAACGGGACTTTAGTAATTTGGAGGAAGTGGACGTCGCCTTTGGTATCGGTATACCTTTGTGCAGGGATGAACTTCGTCTGAGCCCTCATCATCACGTCGCGGTCATCCTGCAACATGCGCCGTATCTCGACCTCATCGTGAGAGAAATCAGCATGACATTTTCCGGTTACAGCGCTGACGCTGGTCTTATAGCCGCCAGCCACCGCCTGGTTTACCAGAAGATATTTCCCGTCCCAATCCTTTACGAAAATCAGGTGCGGAACAAGATCAATTATCTGACGCAGTTGCCTTTCGCTGTCCCTCAATGCCTCCCCGGTGTATTTGCGTTCGGTAATCTCAGCGACAAGGGCCAAATTTGCGGCAGACAATTCGGAGGTGCGCTCCCGGACGAGCATTTCCGACTCCGCGTATGCCCGGTTCAGGGCCTCCTCGGTATTTTTCTGCTCCAGGCGCCTGTTCTCCAGGAGGTCTGCCATGCTGTCGAATGATTGAGCCAGCTCGCCGAGTTCATCCTGTGTGTGAGGTAAACCGGTCCTTGCGCCCAGCTCTCCGCCTCCGATCTTCTGTGCGGCTATTACGAGTTTCCTGATCGGGACGGCAATAGTGATGTTGCCGAAAAACAGAGTCAGGCCCAGGGCGGCGGTCCCTATTATTCCGAGGAACGCCAGATTTACGGCAATTTCACTGTTTGCCTGCCCTACCACCTGATCACTGGCCATGCCTCCGACAATATACATGTAGGGAGATGCTTCCTGTTTCAATTTCAACTGCTTGAAGGCATAGATTCGATGAACTCCATCCTGCCCGACCCGCTCCGCAATTCCATGGTCCGATTCGCCCGATATCAACTGGTAGAGATCGCGGGGAATGGGCATGCCGGCTGGAATGGCCCGATTTTCCGGTATTCGATGCAAACGTAAGCCCTTATGATCGGCAAGATTTACAGTGAAGCCTTCCGGAATAGATATCCTGTCAACAAATCCGGGATATTCCCGGACATTGAATCCCGCTGTGACGACTGCAACCACTTTGCTGTCGTTGTCCAAAACAGGGTAGGCGAAATAGAGCGAACTGGTCTTGGTTATTCTCCCGTTAACAAGCTCGCCGACAGAGAACTCCCTGGTCCGTAATGCATCTCGGAAGTGCTTGCGATCGGACAGGTCTGTGCCGGGTACGAAAGGTTTGGATGCGGCAAAGAGAATTCCATCGCTATTGGTCGCTGCGATCATGGAAAATATGGGATGCAAACCATTTATCTTGCGCAACAGTTCATTGCAGGCGACAGTGTCCCGTAATTGCAATGTGGGCGCCTGGGCCAGGGTGCTGAGCAGATATTTTGTCCCCGTGGTGATCTGTTCCTGCTGGGCGGCCATGCTCTCTACAACCAGCATGGCATCCTTTTTTGCCTTCTCGATCAATTCACTGCGCTTTTCGAGGCCCAACCCGACGATAACCACAGCGCCGGAGAGGAAAAGAAGCATCGCTGCGGCAAACAATTTTTTCCGGATAGACCATGAGGGCGGCCGTGAAGCGCCCGGGGCCGGATTAGCACGGACGGAGTCTGTCCCCGCTCCGGATTGGGCGCTCTCCGATCCGTCCAGCGAGACAGGCGCAGGGGGCGGTAAATCGTTGAGGCTCTGATCGTGGCGCCAAGCGCCATAATCCATGTCAGGATCGACGGGTCTGGGGGGCCCCAGCGGCCACCGGCCATTGGCCGGGTATGTAGGATAAGACGCCATAAGGTCTTTCTTCGTCAGATTGGAGGCGGAAATTGGTTTGCGGGAATTAAAGTCAATATGATCAAGATTTGGAATAGCTAAAGAGTTTTGAGCTACGATATTTTCCAAACCTTAAATTAATATTGAAACAAACATGACCCTGCGGTCAGAATTTCCGTTGCCTTCAAATTTACGCGGAGTGGGGGGACGTTGCGACCCGAATTTCCCGTGTCGCCATCTCCCCGTATCTCAACTCCCCGCTTGGTTCTTCAATCTAAAGTCGGCCAGGAGCAGGATTTTCTTTACACCTATTATTTAGGGTTTCAGGAATTTAGAAATCAAAAACGAGATCCCAATTCACCAGTCTTGTCAATCACTCAATCCCGGAATCTATTGAAAATAAGCGGCCGCATTGCTACAATGCAACGGCTGCGTTGCTGCCATGCAGTATTTACGCATAGGTTTGCCAACGGATTGGAGATCAAACCAGGCAAAGCTTTGCATATTATATAAAATTGGAAAAGGTGGATGCTGCAAAATAATCTTCGGGATCACTATACCCTTGGAGTTGAAGAGCCCGCCGGCCGGCCGATCGGCCGGCTTCAGCGGACTGGTTGATCAAGGTGTTATCAGCAGAGCGGAGCTGGAAAAAATCGTATTGGACTCCGGCGGCGTTGCCAGGCGCATTGAAGAGTCGATACTGAACCTGGGTATTGATAGGTAAAATTGCAAACCGCTGACGCGATTTTTTTGTCAATCCTCGGGGACGAGGTACTCGCGCAATTCGGCCAAAAGTCTGTTGATGACAGAGAGGTAGCCTTCGATCTTAATCAACATGACTGCTATAAAAAGCAGCACTAGGAAGATTAGGGCGAGCAGCAGATTGTGAGGCATGGATGCCAAAAATTATACGCCTTACCGAGTCACGTTCTTGGATCGGTTTTCATGGGATGGAGCCAGTCTTATAAGGCTCTCTTTGTCGTGGAGCCTTATGACGTGTGGAACGCGCTTTAAAGCAATGAAAGACTGTCGCGTCGGACTCTCGAGGCTTTCGCGGGAGAAAAGAATCAATCGTGTATTTATAATTTTCCCAAGCCCAAATGTCGGCGGCTTGCAATTGGATGACTACCGATTTGTCCTGAAAAGACCAACCACCCTTGTGGATTCCGTAACCCTTCATCGCCAAATCTCCACCGCTAAGCCCCAGATCCATTAGCTCATCGATTTCACCTTTCCCCTTCGATAGCCTGTCAAAAACATATTGGATTGGGTCAGTGTATTTATATTTGAATCTCCATCTTTCGAGGTGAGAAATGCAGTGCCGAACGGCAAAGGTGTAATGATTCTTATGCGCCCTAAAAAAAGGATGATCACGGTTCTCGGCGGCGACTTCATCATAGGCCGACTTAGCGACGGCGCAGGATATTGCAAACTGTGCTCTAGTCTGAATGATGTTTATGAGTCTTTTGATTGTTCGATCACGTTTGTCTTTGTCAGCCCATTCAGGCTGTTTGAATTGTTCGTATTTCCCTACAAAATCAGCCATGTGGAAAACGCCGAAGTCTTCCTTATCATTGGCTCTGTTCCAATCGTCTGTGAATTTGTCCCATTGTTCTACGCGGGCAATAAGCAGCGCAGCTACTGCGATCTCTGATTGTGAATGTGTGCCGCTATCGTCGCAGTAGAGTGTGAACATCGGAATCAATGTCTTCGGGCCTGCGTTTATACTTCGAACGAGATGAAGAAACCCGTCATATTGACTTTTGGCGCACACTACGTCTACCCTGCTTTCTAGGTAGACCTCGAGTGAGCCAGAAGCCAAATCGCCCCGCTCGTTCGGCCAAGAATGTTGAGGGCGATTTTGACCAGTTCACAGACTTCATGCGGAAACTTGTTGCTGTTCCGCACTCGACGATCAAGGCTAGGCTTGACGCCGAGAAACTGAGGAAGACGCGGAAGAAGGCTTCTTCCCGCGCTTCCCACGAAAACGGTTAGAAGGCCGTTTCTCCCACCTTGCCAGTCGCCTCCGCATAGGTTAACCGCTTCCCCGCGATTTGCGATAAGGCTAGATGAAACCGATCCGCATCTGTCAGTGGATTGTCCTTTGTGGCCCGATTGTTATACCTGAAAATCTGCTCGTCGATGTAGCGCGGCAAATGGTAAGGCTCAACCGCCACGTAGGTGCCACTTAGAGCACGCTTCGAGTGACTCCAGAAGTTTTCCATGCCATTCACATGCACGCGACCACGGACGTAGCTCTCAGTTTTGTTGACCACTTCATGCACAAAGCGCGAGCGCAATTCGTTGTAGACCACCGCGTCATCGCTGTAAACCTTGCTGCCGTACTTCACTTCTTTCATGATCTCAGCTTGTAAAGTTTCGCGCTTGACGTTTGGGACGATCTTAGCGCGAACCTTGCGAAGATCACGGTCTAGAAATCCCTGCACAATAGTCTTTCCCTGTGCTCCGCCCTGCTGCTCATAACGCAGTTTTTTATCAGCGTGCATGTTCTTCTTGCGACCGCCCACGAATGTTTCATCGGTTTCGACTTCAGTATCAGGCCCACCAAACTTGAATCCGCCATCCTCGCGCACTGCTGTGCGAATCCGATGCAGCATGAACCATGCCGACTTCTGAGTGACACCCAAAGCGCGATGAATCTCGTAGCTACTGATTCCGTTCTTGGAGTTCACAACAAGCCAAACGGCAGGGAGCCATTTTTCCAAAGGAATCGGGCTATCCTCAAAAACAGTGCCGACCTTGAGCGAGAACTTTTGCTTGGGATGGTCGCCATAGCAGCGATAGACGCGGGCCTTTTCGAGGTAGGTGACCTTCTCAGAATTGCAGCGCGGACAGCGGACTATTCCATCCATCCAGCGGACTGATACCATAAACTTCCGGCAGTTTTCATAGTCGCTGAAGAACTGGATGGTGGTCTGAAGTGTCTTAGGTGTTTCCATGAACCTAAGATACTACACTGACTATAGTCTGTCAAGTATATTATTGCCCTTTAGCGGCATTTCCTGCCAAAGTCTTGAGCGGAATACACTTACAGGTAAAGTATTGATAAATAGTCACTTATGCCACGGCCTTGCGGGAAGGGCGAAAGGCTATTCGTTTAGAATCAATGAGTTGGCGAAACGCCGCCCGGGCGGTTCCCGGCAAAGTCTTGATGTCAAAGAACTTAACCTAATAACTTACCCCAGAAAGCCGCAAAACTTGCGGGCTCCAGCGAGCGCCCATACGGCGACCGAGTTACTCCACTTAGTGATGTTAGTAAGTTGTCTTGTAACTACTATTATAAGTCGGGTTGTCAAGTGGCGAGTGTTTCCTCGACACGTACAGAGTTTGTTGTATTGTTATCCGGCTCAAAAAAGGCCTGCCTGAAGGCGAATAGTTGGCGAACAAAATATTGTTTGGAACACAGATATGTACGTACAATCCGGGTAGAGGCAACAAAGGAAAGGGGCTCGATGATTTTTGGGAGGTCAAAGGGGGCTTGACAGGCGTGATATCTGGGTCGCGGCGTGCCGGAACTCCCCGCACGACGAAAACCGCGTTGTGTGGGGCACCCACTTACTGCGGGTCTGCGCTGTCGGCGAAGAGGTGATCGGGGTCAAGCGTCTTCTCGAGAGTATTGAAGTACGGTGTAAGGGCCGACTCTGGCAACCTGCGGCAGAGGTCGACAATCATGTGGGCCGCTGTCCTGCAAGACCACTCGGCGATGGCCTTCGTTCGCACAAGAAAGGTCCATGACATCGGATTCCCGCTCTGGCGCTCGGCGAGCAGGTTCTTGTCCTTGAACCTGCTGAGTAGGTTTTTGTGAATCTCCTCCGAAGTCACGCCCGCCAGGAATCGGTCATTCACCCGGAAATGAATTAACTCGTTTCTGAGACGCACGAGAAGCGCGAAATCTCGAAACGGATGAGCACCCCTGTCTAGCTTCTGTCCCGACAAGATCCATCTCGCGAGTGCGAACTTTGACTCAAGCGAGGCACGTGATTTTTCGGCATCCGCAAGGAACTCGCCAAGTACACAGAGGGCCTCGGGCGGATCGAACCAATCCTCAAGGGCCAGTTCCCCCAATTCATTGAGGAATGCTTCGAGGGCCGCTACCGAGAAGGCGATGTGACGAGAGCTGGCGCCTGTCCGCCTTGTCTGCGGGGGACGGTGATGCTCCTTGCGGCATTTAACGCCACCCTGAATAGCATTCCGGTATCGAGAACGTAGGTTACTTTCTTCTCCATTGAGGTCTCGCTGGCAGGGGTACTCAGCCTATCACGGCAGGAGGGCAGCCCGTGTGCCCCACACGTCGCGCGCTTTGCGGTGTGTGGATCTAGTCGCACTTCGTTGTTTATGCCGCCCGTCTGGCTCCCGTACAATTTAGGCACATCGGTCTGTACGTTGCAACGGACTTGAGGTGCATTCTTCGCTCTTCTCTCTACAATGTCGGGCCAGCCGGAGGGCGGCAATGATAAACAGTTCAGATTTTCGGGCTCTGGCCGCGCAGGAGTTGACTGAAATATCAAATGAGGTCTCAGACCTAGCCACTGACCGTGAGGTGTACTGGAAAGTGCAGCGGGAGGTTATCCAGAAGAACCCTCGCCTGCTCACCACGCGGAGTCCATTTCTTGACATGCTGAACGGCGCGTACGCACATGCCACGGCGTCTCGCGTGCGCAGGTTGGTGGATCGCAACTCCAGGACCGTTTCCCTCCGAAGATTGATCGCACGGCTGGGCGGCTACCCCGATTTGTTGGCGGGGAAGGTGTCCCCCGACGATCTGACGCGCGATCTGGCCGAGCTGGATAGTACCTGCAAGAAGGTCACGGACTACGTCGATCAGTTTGTCGCCCACCATGAACGGAACAGTTGTGCACCGACTCCGACCCACCGCGAACTGAACGAGGCCGTCGACACCCTCATCGCGAAATTCAGGACGTACTATGCCCTGATAAACGATTCGGACATTGACGTAGTGGTCAGGTACTTGGAAGACACGCTCTGGATCTTCCGTTTTCCGTGGATTGATGCGCCAGACGCGCCGCCCGCTGACCGCTGAAAAGCATCGAACCACCTCGCGTGCAACTTCACGGCGGTAACGGGATCACCGTCAGCTTTTCAGCTTGTTTATTCGGGCTCGGTGGCCAACAGAAGGCATCGCTATTAGGGCACGGCGAGTTGCACTTCAGCAGCGGCATGAAATCCCCACACAACGAAAACCGCGTTGTGTGGGCCACCCGGCCGTCTCGCGGCCAGCACACTTGCAGATGCTGGCTTTTTGCGCCGACAAGAGTGTCCGCGCCACACTTGATCAGAGGTTCCTTGGAGAGCTAGGCCGTGACCGCTTCGGGATGCTCTTTTCCGGCCAGCAATTGGCGCAGGACGTACTGCAGGATGCCGCCGTTGGCGTAGTAGAGGGCTTCCTGCGGGGTATCGATGCGGACGATGGCCTGGAATTCGCTCGTCTTTTTCTCGTTACCCCCGCCGCCTGAGACGTGCACTGTGATTTTGCGTCCGGCGGAATATTTCTCGACCAGGTCGCGAATGCCTGCGACCTCAAAGACCTCCTGCCCGGTCAGGCCTAGCGATTCGGCATTTACTCCAGGGAGGAACTGCAGCGGGAGAATCCCCATGCCTACCAGGTTCGAGCGGTGGATGCGCTCGTAGCTTTCGGCGATTACGGCGCGGACGCCTAGCAGGCGCGGGCCCTTGGCGGCCCAATCGCGGGATGAACCGGAGCCATATTCCTTGCCGGCAAGAATCACTAGCGGCACTCTCTCCGCGTGATACTTTTCCGACGCGTCGAAGATCGACATCTCGGTGCCATCCGGCAAGTGGCGCGTATATCCGCCTTCCGTGTTCACCATTTTGTTGCGCAGGCGGACATTGGCGAAGGTGCCGCGCACCATTACTTCATGATTGCCGCGGCGCGAGCCGTAGGAATTGAAATCCGCCGGCTGCACGCCCTGCGCGATCAGGTACTTGCCCGCAGGACCGTCTTTCTTGATGGAGCCCGCCGGTGAGATGTGGTCGGTGGTAATGCTGTCGCCTAGCACCGCCAGCACGCGCGCTCCTTTAATGTCTTCGATCGCCGACGGCTTCAGCGCCATATCGTCAAAATACGGCGCCTTGCGAATGTAGGTGGAATCCTTCTCCCACGCATAGGTCTCGCCCTTGGGAATGGACAGCGAGCGCCAGCGCTCGTCGCCCGAGTAAACCTCGGCGTAGCTCTTGCGGAACATCTCCGCCGAAATCGCCCCGGCCAGCGCCTGCTCGATCTCTGATTGCGACGGCCAGATATCGGCGAGATAAACGTCCTTGCCGTCCTTGCCCTTGCCGATTGGATCCTTGCGCAAGTCAACATCAATCCGCCCGGCGAGCGCAAACGCGACTACCAGCGGCGGAGACATCAGGTAATTGGCGCGAACTTCGGAATTGATGCGGCCCTCAAAGTTGCGATTGCCCGAAAGCACCGACGGCCACGACCAGGTTCTTGTCGTCAATCTCCTTCGAAACCTCCGCAGGCAGCGGGCCGGAGTTGCCGATGCAGGTCGTACATCCATAGCCAACGATGTGGAACTTCAGCTTTTCGAGATATGGCGTCAGTCCAGCCTTTTCCAGATAGTCGTGAACCACTTTCGATCCAGGCGCCAGCGAAGTCTTAACGAACGCGGGAACGGTCAGGCCCTTTTCTACGGCCTTCTTTGCCAGTAACCCGGCAGCAATCAGCACGGACGGATTCGATGTGTTGGTGCACGAGGTGATCGCGGCAATTACAACGCTGCCGTGCTTGATCGCCTTGGCCGAATCCGCTGGAACGTGTTCATGCACATTCGGATCCTCAACGCCAACGGCTGTCGGATTGCCCCCTCTCCCTCCCATCGCTTCGCGTTAAAGGTTGCGGCTGCCGATGCAACTGTTGTCCCCGCCGATGTCCCAGACTTCGGTGGCTTAATCAGCGCTGGCAGCGCATGCGTAAAAGATTCGCCCGCCTTCGAGAGCACCACGCGATCCTGCGGGCGTTTCGGCCCCGCAAGACACGGCTCGACGGTCGAAAGATCCATGCTCAACAGTTCGGAGTATTCCGCTTCCGGCGTCTTCGCGTCGTGGAACATCCCCTGCTCGCGCGCGTAAGCTTCGACTAACGCAATCTGCTCTTCGCTTCGGCCGGTGAGCTTCAGGTAGCGGAGAGACTCCTTGTCGATGGGAAAATGCCGCAGGTAGCGCCATATTCCGGAGACATATTCGCGATGGTTGCGCGATCCGCCAGCGGCAGATCCTGCAACCCGGGCCCATAATATTCGACAAATTTGCCGACCACGCCGTGC
>CAVRZU010000262.1:0-7463 GCA_963725365.1 uncultured delta proteobacterium
GCAATATTTCGTGGCATTACGCAGGACCAGTTCTGGAAAAGCGCGGCAAAGTCAACCTCGCCCCTTTTCCTCCATCTCGCGTGAAAACCGTGAGCCCTCTTCAGGCACGAACCCGCTCTCGGGTTGCGTGCCGGTATAGAACATGCCAAAAGGTTCCTCGGAATATCCAAGGGCTTCCAAAAATGCAACCGATCCATCATTCATACGGTCTCCGTTTTTTTAAGTCCGGCGATAGCGCCAGTGTCCAGGGACCCATTGCCCATAGCGGTTATAATGGCCGCGAATCCACGCCCCTGTGCTGATATGCCGGTGGGCTGTAATAGACCGGCGCCGGCGAGCCGTAATAGGCCGCTGGAGGCGAGCCGTAATAGGCCGGTGGAGGCGGGCTGTAATAGGCCGGCGGTGGAGGCGAACCATCGTAGTAAGGTCCACAATAGGGACAGAAAGGAGCGCTTACGATGGCTGCGGACAACTCCCACGGCGGCCCCGACCACCGCGAATGGAAAAAGAAGAGGGTTGCAGTAATAGCAATCTTGCGCATTAGCGCTCGTGATCGGAAAAAGCATAAAAAGCGACATCCCGATACACGTTAAGATAATGATTTTTCTCAATTTCATTTTTGCCTCCTGTTGGTAATGAATACAACTCCCAATGCTTTACGATTGAAATGACGTATTGGTTATCCAATTTGTCTACTTTGGAGGCTGGAAAGTTTAAAGTCTGCCGTGGTGGAAGTTTGAATCCCGATTACCGTCTTCGACCCTGAAAGTCACGAACTTGAACCAGTAGGGGCCGGAAATCCTGATGATTTCGGCAAATGTTTGCTGCCGTTTTCCCTTGGAAAAAACAGCCGTGGCCCCCAACTGGTAACACTCCCATAACTGTGCCCAGTCAGTGGAATTGATGGACACCACCACGTCCAGTTGACTGAGCTCGACGTCGTTTCTTATCTCCCTTAGAACACTCCTTCCACTTGATCCGGGCATGAACAGGTCCAGCAGAATCAAGTCGGGTAGTTCGGGTTTGGTTCCTGCGTATTTTCCACAACCGCGCAGATGGTTGGCGGCAAAAATTGCTGATTTAAGTATGGTCAGTGTATGATCCAGTTCGCTTTCTGAGAGGGCCTCTTTTATGACAAAGCAGTCGTCTTCGTCATCGTCAACCATGATAATTGAGACTCTTCGACCCGTTTTCCACATCGCCACCTCCGCTCTCTATTCGAAAGATGTTAGAAGCTCTTCGAAACCGGGCAGCCTGACTAACCGAAACTTAATCAGGTCTCCTTTTACGTCAAGTAGGCGCGACGGGCGGTCAGCCCGGCAGGAAAGTTTGCGGTATTTTTCTTTGCGCCAGCTCTTGACGACGGGCATGGTTTTATGAGAAATAGTCCACTAAGTTGATGGGAATTGTTTCTTATAACTGAGGCTGTTATGAAGTTATCAACAAGGGGCCGCTACGGGGTTAGACTGATGCTCGATCTTGCCCTTCACTCCGGTGGCGGCCCGGTTTCATTGAAGGATATCGCAGCGCGGCAGGAAATCTCGGAAAGGTATCTCTCCAATCTCATCGGCCTCCTCAGAATCTGGGGTTTGTCCATTGGGTCCACGGTTCCAGGGGCGGGTACACATTGGCAAAGCCGACCCGGGATATCAACCTCAAAGACGTCCTGCTCGTGCTGGAAGGCTGGAATGTGCCTTGTCGAATGCACCAAGAAGCCGCGGCTTTGTCAGCGTTCCGGCGATTGCCTCATGCGGGACATCTGGTCTGAGGTTGCAGAAAAAACGCAGGAGGCGCTCGAATCGTTTACGCTGGAGGCACTGATACAAAGACAGATGCTGAAACAAACAGTGGCGTCTTGCGATATCTGAAACTGCGCACAGGGGGCGCCTCCAAAAAAAGAGGATACCTATGGCACAAGAGAAAAATAGTGGTTAAACTCAGAGACGATCACGCTCTGCACGGCGGACAGGTTGCCGACCCCACAACGGGGGCAAGGGCGGTCCCGATCTACCAGACTACTTCCTATGTATTCAAGAGCACGGGGTCGTGCCGATCTCTCCTGAGTGAAGCTGGGCAATATCTATTCGCGGATCATGAATCCGACCAATGATGTCCTGGAGCAGCGAATCGCGCTGATGGAGGGCGGAAGCGGGGCGCTGGCGGTGGCAAGCGGGCAGGCGGCAGTAACCCTGGCGCTGCTTGCTATTACGCGGCCGGGAGATGAAATTATCTCATTCGATAATCTTTACGGGGGAACTTACCAGCTCTTCCACTATACTTTTCCCCAACCTGGGGCGAAGAGTAAAATTCGTCAATTCCGCCGACCCATCGAAATCAAAAGAGCGCTGACCAGCGCCACACGGGCTGTCTATGCCGAAACTATCGGCAATCCCAAGCTGAACGTGCCGGACTTCGAGGCAATTGCAAAAATCGCTCAAGATGCGCAAATACCTTTCGTGGTCGATAACACGGTCGGAATAGGGATCGTGAGGCCGTTCGATTTCGGGGCCGATATAACCGTGATTTCCGCCACAAAATTTGTGGGCGGCCATGGGACTTCCATCGGGGGGCTGATTGTAGACGGCGGGAAATTCAACTGGGCTAACGGCAAGTTTGCCGAATTCACCGAACCGGACCCGAGCTATCACGGCCTTAAATTCTGGGACGTCTTCGGGGATTTCCAGGACTTGGGTAACGTGGCGTTCATCATGAAGACTCGAGTGCAATGGCTCCGCGATATTGGACCGTGCCTTAGCCCGTTTAATGCATTTCTTTTTCTCCAGGGACTCGAAACATTGATAATGAGACAGCAGAGGCATTCGGAAAACGCGCTCAAAACAGCAAAGTTTCTCACGGGACATCCCCTTGTAAACTGGGTGAATTACCCCGGGCTCGCGGACAACCCGAACCATGCGGTTGCGAAAAAATATCTCAACGGGCGTTATGGAGCACTGATTGGCTTCGGGATCAAAGGCGGCCTGGAGGCCGGCAAACGCTTCATCGATTCCGTCAAGCTGCTATCTCATCTTGCCAACATCGGAGATGCCAAAAGCCTGGTAATCCATCCCGCTTCGACCACTCACCAGCAACTCACCAGGGAGGAACAGGAAGCTACGGGGGTCACCGAAGACTAGTTTCGGCTTTCAATAGGCCTTGAAAATGTTTCGGACATCATTGGCGACCTGGGCCAGGCGCTTGAAAAAGCAGCGCCAAGCAGATAAGGCAGATAAGGGCCGGCGCGTCGTGAACCATATTTACGGAGAATGCATTGTGAGTCCAAAACCGGGCCTGGGTATCGTCGAGACAAATTCCATAACGGTTTGTCCGCCTGGAGGGTTTTTGTTGGAGTGCGGCAGGAAGCTCTCTGAGATTACGATCGCTTTTGAGGCGTACGGAGAACTCAACCGGGAGCGCACAAACGCTATCCTGATCGTCCACGCGCTTTCCGGAGACGCCAACGCCGCCGGCTTTCACCGGGGGGCAAAAAAACCCGGATGGTCAAACGTCATGATCGGACCCGGAAAAGCCTTCGATACCGGCAAATATTTCATTATATCTTCAAACGTACTGGGGGGATGCAAGGGAACAACCGGCCCTTCCAGCATCGATCCCGGGACCGGCAAGCCTTACGGTCTTGATTTTCCGCTTATATCCATAAATGATATGGTCAACTGCCAAAAACTCCTGGTCGATCATCTCGGCGTTGAAAAACTGCTGAGTGTGGCGGGCGGATCGATGGGAGGCATGCAGGTGCTCTCCTGGCTTACGCAGTACCCGTCCCGGCTGAGGAGCGTCATTCCCATTTCGACCGCCATCAGGCACTCCCCTCAGCAGATCGCCTTTAACGAGGTTGGAAGGCAGGCAATAATGGCGGACGTTCACTGGAAATCGGGCAATTACTACGGCGGGCCGCAGCCTGCGGGGGATGTGTGTGGCCAGGATGGTCGGCCACATCACCTACATCAGCGATGCGTCAATGCACAGAAAGTTCGGCAGGCGCAAGGATCTTACCGATCCGTTTAAGTTCGACTCCGGCTTCGAAGTCGAAGGATATCTCCACTACCACGGTGAAAAGTTCGTCAAAAGGTTTGATGCCAACTCTTACCTCTACATCACCAGGGCAATGGACAACTTCGATGCCGCCAGGGCCGCTCATTGCATGAATTCTTAAAAGGGACCGATGCGAATGTGCTTGTGATCGCCTTCAAGTCCGACTGGCTCTATCCGGCCTACCAGACCAAGGAAATAGTCAGGGCCTGCAAACTTGCGGGCCTTGAGGCCAGCTATTGCGAAATCGATTCCACCTGGGGCCACGACGCCTTTTTGCTCGAAATAGAGGAACAAACCCATTTGATCACCCATTTCCTGAAGAAGGTATACAACGGGTACGAGGCAATGAGCGAACATGGCGTTTGAGTCAAACCGTCCGGACCATCGGATTATAGCCAAACTGATCGCCCCCGGGTCCTCTGTCCCTCGACCTCGGGTGCGGCGCCGGAGAGCTTCTCCAGTTGCTGATAAAGGACAGGGGAGTGCGCGGCCAGGGTATAGAAATCGACGAACAGGCCATTTATGCCTGCGTGGCGCGGGGATTGAACGTTTTTCACGGTGATATCGATTCGGGGCTTTCGGAGTATCCGGACCGCTCTTTTGACTATGTAATTCTGAATCAAAGCTTGCAACAGGTCAGGCATGTCGAACCGGTGGTCGAAGATACCCTCAGGGTGGGCAACAAGTGGTCATAGGGTTTCCCAACTTTGCCCATTACAGAGTGCGGCTGCAACTTTTATTTAAAGGCAGGGCACCTGTTACGGCCTGTATGCCCTATCAATGGTATGAAACGCCCAATCTTCACTTTCTGAGCGTTTCCGATTTTTTTCGTATTCTGCCGGGATAAAAGCATTACAATCGAACGCTGCGAGTACATTGGAGACGGGGGGCGCATTTGCCGGTTGCCCCAACATATTTGCGCAGATCGCTATATTCGTGATTTCCAGATAAATGTTGCTATTAAGTCTGCATGACGAGGTGAAGCGTGATCAAGGTCATCTTTAAGAATACGGAATCTCATACGCCCGGCAACATAACCATACGGGAGTTGATAACGGCTATGGGTCTGAGCCCCCAGAGCATTCTTGCCGTAAAAGAGGGCAAGCTGGTCAGCAATGAAACAAGACTGGGAAACGAGGGCGAAATCAGGTTGATTTCCGTTATCTCGGGCGGATGAGTAAAACGCAATTAGTAATTAGCAATCAAAAGAATTCCTCCATTACTAATTCATAATTGGAGTTCATATGGGAGTACACCGTTGCCGCATGTGCCAGGCGGATAGTGTCATCAATATGCGTCAGCACAGGCTCGCGCTGTGCGAGGTGCATTTCGTGGAATGGGTTGAAAAGATGACACTGAGCTTCATCAAAAAGCAAAAGATGTTCGAACCGGAGGACCGGATATTGGTAGCGGTGTCGGGCGGCAAGGATAGCCTGGCGCTTTGGCAAATCCTGCTCAAGCTGGGCTATCAGGCCGACGGGCTTTATATAGACCTGGGGATAGACGATGGGTGCGGCTATTCGAAGAGATCGGGCGAGTATGTCCGGAATTTTTCTCAAAACATTTCTTCCGAAGCGCAACTGCATGTCCTGGACCTGGCCGGTGTCCATGGAAAAACGGTGGCCGAAATGGCCGAGCGCAGGAAGGGTGGAAGAAAAAAACTCTGTTCGGTCTGCGGATTGGTTAAACGCCACGAGATGAATCGTGTGGCCCGTGAACTCGGCTACAAGGTCCTTGCCACAGGCCATAACCTGGATGACGAAGCGGCCGTTTTGTTCGGCAACGTTTTGCACTGGGAAACCGAATACATTGTCAGGCAGTCGCCGGTGCTCCCGGCCGATGGATCTTGGCCTGGTGAAGAGGGCAAAACCTCTGGCCAGGTTCTATGAGCGCGAAACCGCCGCGTATGCAATCGTGAGCGGCATTGATTATATTTTGGACGAGTGCCCGTTTTCGGCCGGTGCGAGGAGCCTCCGTCTAAAAGGGGTCTTGAACTCGATGGAGAACGGTTCTCCCGGGACCAAGCTAAGTTGTGCTTCAGTTTTACAAGGCGGAGGGAGGAAAGCAGCGTCCGGCTGCAGCAGCGGCCTGGCGCTGGGGAGAAGTACGAACAAGCAACCGTACAGTGGTCTGTGCGCCTTTTGCCGGCTGGCAGGCAAAAGCGATCAGGGCAATTAATAATCAGGAAATTAAGAACTGCAAATTAAAGAAACTCATCCCGTTCTTAATCATAATTCTTAATTGCAAAAGGAGTTTCGCGTGCCGCCAATATATCTGGACTATAACGCTACGACCCCCACGGACCCTGCGGTGGTCAAAGAACTTGCGCTTTATCTTTCCAGGGTGTTCGGCAATCCTTCCAGCAGCCATCCGTACGGGAAAAAAGCCAGGGATGCGGTGGAGATTGCGCGCGCAAGGCTGGCGGCGCTGCTGGGCTGTGATCCGGCGGAGGTCGTATTCACCAGCGGGGGCACCGAATCCAACAACCAGGCCCTGATAGGCGCTGCTTTTGCGAACAAAGACCGCGGGAACCACATCATTTCCACGGCAATCGAACATCCCGCGATTCTAAAGCCTCTCCAGTGGCTGGCGAGGCGCCACGGCTCCACGGGTCAGCTGCCTTCGCCGTTGACGGCGCCGGCCGGCATCAATCCGGACACAGTTCTGCGGGCCGTAACCGGCCGGACCATCCTAATCAGCGTCATCACCCCAACAACGAAGTGGGGACGATTCAGCCCATGGCCGAAATCGGGAGAGATCGCCCGCGAAAAGGGTATCATATTTCACACCGATGCGGCCCAGTCGGTGGGAAAGGTCCCGACGCGGGTGAACGACCTTATGGTGGACCTGCTGACGGTGGCGGGCCACAAGTTTTTCGCCCCCAAAGGCGTTGGCGCTCTTTTCGTCCGGCGCGGAACAAAGATCGACTCCTATATGCATGGCGCAGGACAGGAGGGGGGCCGCCGAGCCGGTACGGAAAATGTTGCCTACATAGCGGCCCTGGGCAAGGCGGCGGAACTGGCCGCCCGGAGGGTCTTGCCGCTGAGGGCGCCCGGCTCGTGTCTCTACGGGAATATTTCCACCGAAGACTGCAGGAACTCGTGGATGGAGTGGAGTTAAACGGCCACCCGAGCGAGAGAGCGGCTCCCCACCACTCTCAACGTGAGTTTCCGTGGAGTGGCCGGCACCGACCTGCTGGCGCACACCCCTGAGATCGCCGCCTCCACCGGATCGGCGTCCCATGAAGGCAGCGGCGAATTGTCCGGCGTGCTCAAGGCAATGGGGACATCCAACGAGCAGGGCTTCGGGGCCGTGCGCTTCAGCATCGGGAGGCCCACTACGGCTGAGGAGATAGACCGTGTTGTGGATGTCCTGGCCGCGAGGATCAGGGAACTCCGCCATAGGAATCAGGG
>CAVRZU010000263.1:0-9386 GCA_963725365.1 uncultured delta proteobacterium
TACTCTTGAACTCTTTAGCGTAGTTGAAACCCTCGCCCATCGGATTGGACTTGGAGGAACGCTGGTGCAGGATATCGAGCTTCAACTGGTTCGGCCACCAGTCCAGGTTCATCGTGCCGCCGCCGGCAGTGTGCGTGTGTGCTGTGCCCGTTACCGGGCGCTTGATTTCTTCACTCATGATATCTATTCCTTTCGTCTTCAAAACAGCCGGGATTTTGTTACACAGTAGCTATGCTGGTAGAAGGGAAATCCGTCCTTATCGAAGCGTAAATTTCCTCTGCGCCGGGATGCCCTTTGCTCTCAGCGAGGACCTCGAGGATGGCAAGCCGCTGAGGCGTGATGCGAAATCCCGGTTCCCGAAGCTGCAGGAGCATACTTTCAATACGGCTTTTGGTATCGCGCATCGGACTCTCGGAGAGGTAATGGATGCCAATTATCACCAGATGATGAGTAGTTACGGAGACCCATTATGTCAAGTGAGGAAGAAATGACACTCCTCATAGAAAGCCAGCAACGCTTGCCAACATCGAAAACTCGGGCTGGCGCCGGTCGCATAATAGAAATGGTCCTGACGTGTTGAACTCTTGAGTTGGCAGCGGCATAAGCGGGGTATAAGTGCGAGCGATCGCAGGAACTGCCCGAAGACAGTCAAAAACGTAGTTTCCCCTGTGGGGCTTCAGGAATCGTCGGCCAGGACTCCTGCGCATTTTTGCGTGAAGCCTGACGTCATCAAGTATGCAATGCTGCCCTGGATCTAGCCTAACCCGAGCCAAAACGCCAGAGAGCGGTTAACTCGAATCATGGTGTCCTCATCCAATCTCCCAATTACCTGCCGCAACTTGTCCTTTCGAACCGTTGTGATCTTGTCCACCATGATCTGGCAAGGTTTTTCCAGACTATTCCCGGGGGAGGGCGCAACTTCGAGTCGAAACAAAGGAGCATTCTCCAGATGACTCGTGATAGGACAGAGCACTAAGCTGCTGTGAGTCGAATTAGCCAGATCAGTTTGAACCACTACGGCAGGTCTTGGTTTACCGCAGTCTCCTGAAAAGACCGCAATAACCACGTCCCCTCGCCTCACCAAGTCCAGTCCTCGGTTTGAGCAGCGGCCGTATCGAGTTCATCCATCAATTCCGGCTCATCCTTCCGGCTAACCCTCAAAGACTGTCGTCTGACCTCTTCCGCAAGAGTCTTGGACCGAGTATCCGGCACCCAGATCTGAATGGGCCTAAGGCCTTGGGCTCGCAATTTCTCCCGATATTTTGCCGTCTTTTCCGATGTACTCATAGCCATTCCTTGTTCCTCCCAAGTCGTGACATGTCACCGTTAAGATAGCACTTCCGTTGAGTCCTTGCAACAGGGGTTCATCTTTTGCCGGTTTGGAGAGCGACGGCATTACGCGGAAGAACTGCCGGCTTACCCTGCGGTTGGTCCCAGTTTTAATCGGGAATAAGGTCGTAATAATAGATCATGGCATCCGACCGGGAAATAATCCCGATAACTCGCTCATCTTCTACTACTGGCAGGCGCCCTATGTCGTTTCTGATAAGAATCCTCATAGCTTCGGCCACACTGTGCATCGGGGTAACGGTAATTACCTTTCTAGACATAAAAGCCTTAACGGGGGAGCGCCACTGGGCGTTATTGGTAAGCTTGTTGATGTCCCGCCTGGAGATGATCCCAACCAGTTTATCATTTTCCATCACCGGCATGCCGGAGTAGCCCTTTTGATTCAGAATAGTGGAAACATCCTGGATCGGTGTTTCCGGTGGAACGCTATCCACGGGAAATGACATCAGATCGCTTATCTGTACGGGCATCTGCCGGTAGTCCTTCATCGCTTCGAGGAGCCATGTCTCGACTCCTTGAGGAGGCGCCGATTTGATCATCGCCGATCCGGCGCCCGAGTGTCCTCCGCCGCCCATCAGGCGCATCACTGCCCCGACGTCGAAAGAATCGATGCCGCTGCGCCCGATCACCATGCACCGGTCCTTGAGCGTATCCTTGAAAATACCGAAAGCCACATCGACGTTGACGACATTTCGGTACATGCTCACCACTTCGGCAAGACCTGGAATGTGGCCTTCGATGTCCATCTTTCCAACACTGATCTTATAGCCGTTGAAGTTCACGCGCCTGGCATCAGACAGGAGTTGGAGCAAAATATCTTTCTGCCTGGGGCCGTAGGTCGGACGCAGTATGGTCGAAATGACTTTGAGGTCCGCGTGCTTCTCCAGGAGAAAAGCCGCTGCTCTTAAATCCCTCGGCGTGGTCAACGGAAAAGTGAGGTGGCCGGTATCCTCATAGATGCCGGCAAGAAACAGCGTAGCATGGATGGGGGAGAGTTCGATCCCTTTTTCCTTCAGCGCCTCCACGAGGAGCGTTACGGCCGCCCCGATGGTCTCGGCGCCGGACCATGATGCAGGAATATCGCCTTTTCCGGGATGGTGGTCCCAGAGATGAATCTCCAGATCCGTTCTTTGAGTAAGATATTTGACTCCTTCCAAGCGCGCCCACCTATTGGTGTCTACCACTATTAACCGGTCGATCTGCTGTTGATCCAGGTTCTTCATGGCCTCGAAGGAAAAAATATTCTTGTGGATCGATAGAAAACTGTGAACGTTCTGGTTGACAGTCGTTGGCAATACCGGTTTTGATTCCTCGTAGAGCATAGCGGCGGCGGCGACTGAAGCGAGTGCATCAAAGTCAACATTTTTGTGGGTGATGATGACCTGCAACTCAAATCCTTTCGGTAAGGGGACTGATTTTCCACTCTTTGATTCCCAGTCCAACCTTATTGGCGTATGCCATATAGTATTCCTTATTTGAAGGTATTATCGGCGGGCAAATAGTCGAACTTGAAGGCAAAATTTCTTTGGAACATAGCAGTTCGATGCATCTTCTCTAAAAACCTCACAAACGGTTTCGTACCGGAGATGGAGAATCGGTGCTCAAGCTGAATTGCAGGCGCGTGTTGCAAAAGTCATAGGAATTAATGGAAAGAACCAGGGAGGACCCGACATGTCACTCAAGACCGCAGAACAGTATGAAGAGAGCCTGCGCAGGCTTAACCTCAAAGTCTATCTGCTGGGAGAACGCATTGATAATCCTGTCGATCACCCTATGATTCGACCTTCGATGAATTCTGTGAAAATGACTTATGCTCTCGCGGAAGACCCGCTGCACGAAGATCTCATGACGGCCACGTTCCCACCTTACGGGAAAAAAGATCAATCGCTTTTGTCATCTGCATCAGAGCACGGACGATCTCATCAGAAAGGTCAAAATGCAGCGGCTGCTGGGACAAAAGACGGGCGCCTGCTTCCAGCGGTGCGTGGGAATGGACGCCATTAACGCGGTTGACTCCGTGACCTTCGAAATGGATCGGAAGCTCAACACCATTTACCACCAACGGTTCAAAGCATTCCTGCTTATGATGCAGGAACAGGATCTGACAGTAGACGGCGCGATGACCGACCCGAAGGGAGACCGGGGCCTGCCGCCCTGCCGGCAGGAAGACCCGGACATGTATCTTCGCGTGGTTCAAAGACGGGACAAGGGAATCGTTGTGCGCGGCGCCAAGGCTCACCAGACCGGGGCGCTCAATTCTCACTGGGTTTTGGTCATGCCCACCAATACGATGACCAAAGACGACGCCGATTACGCCGTTTCTTTCTCATGTCCCGCCGACGCAGAAGGCATTTATTACATCTATGGGCGCCAGTCCTGCGATACCCGGAAGTTGGAAGGCGGTAAAATCGATGTCGGCAATGCCGGGTTTGGCGGACATGAAGCCCTAATGGTTTTCGAAGACGTGTTTATCCCATGGGAAAATGTTTTCATGTGCGGAGAGCACGAATTCAGTGGAATGCTGGTCGAACGCTTTGCGGGTTATCATCGCCAGAGCTATGGCGGGTGCAAGGTGGGCGTGGGTGATGTCCTGATCGGTGCAGCCGCGCTGGCGGCCGATTTCAATGGAGTGGCCAAAGCCTCGCATGTCAAAGATAAGATCATTGAGATGATACATCTAAACGAGACCCTGTATGCCTGCGGGATTGCCTGTTCGGCGGAAGGGTCCAGGACACCTTCCGGGACCTTTATCATCGACCTGTTGCTGGCCAATGTCTGCAAGCAGAACGTCACACGCTTCCCTTACGAAATCGCGAGGCTTGCCGAAGATCTTGCCGGCGGCCTCATGGTCACGATGCCCTCAGAGAAGGACTTGCGCCATCCGGAGATCGGCAAGGTGATCGAGAAGTACCTCCGTGGCTCCTCCGCATTTCCAACGGAACATCGGATGCGCATCCTGCGTCTCATTGAAAACATAACCCTGGGGACAGCCGCCGTGGGGTATCGGACAGAATCCATGCATGGCGCCGGTTCCCCCCAGGCTCAGCGGATCATGATTTCCCGGCAGGGCAATCTCGATCGGAAAAAACAATTGGCTATGGACCTCGCAGGGATCGTCTAAAGAGCAGGACTGAGGACTGAGGACTGAGGACTGGGGACTGAGGACTGAGTGGAAAAACTCACTGCAAATCAAAACCGCCCACCGGCAGTGCCGATGGGCGGAAAATTGCGGTGGGCACGATAAGCTGCGCCCCCAGTTACTATTCTATCGATTCATCCTTAAGAGTCCGGTATCTTTCTATTCACTAATCAAACGATTCATTCGCCACCAGGTCCCATACGCCGCAGGGGCATGCGCCGGCACAGAATCCGCATCCGATGCACTTTTCGGGATCTACGACCATTTCAAATCCATTGCCGTTTAGTAGAACTTGCCGGGAAATGGCCGACTCCGGGCAAATCGTTGCGCATATCCCGCAGTCGCGGCAGGTCCCGCACGAAGAACACTGGGAAGCGCACGACTCGATTCCGGCAAAGCCTGCAAGACGCGGATCGAAATATTCGAGCTTTACGCGGGCATAATCTATCTTCGAGCGCGGACCGGCAGGTGTAAGGCTTTTGCCCGACAAGATTGCGCCTATTCTTTGCGCTGCCTTTCGTCCGGCCCCGATTGCGTCGGTCAGAAGCCCGAGTTTTACCGTGTCGCCTATGGCGAAAAATTTCGGATCGCTCGTCTGATAATGTTCGTTTACTTTTATGAACCCGCGTTCGGTCTCGATATTTTCCGGCAGGAAATCGAGTTCGGGAACATCGCCCACCGAAATGATAATGGTATCTGCGGGAATGAGCTCTCCAGTGGTGAGTACCAGGCCTTCGTCAGTTACCGCTTTGCTGAAGCAGGGCCATCTGAACTTTGCGCCGACGGCCTCGGCTTCCTTGCGTTCTTTACCGAAGGAGAGCGGTTCCTGGATATCTATCAGCAGGATTTCTTCGGCCCCGAACCTGTGCGCTTCCGCCGCCGCATCGCAGCCGACGTTTCCTGCCCCGATGATCAACACGCGTTTTCCCACCTTTGCCTGGCCCGCTTTGCACATGAGCAGGAAGTTCAGGGCCGGAATCAGCCTTTCCTTGCCGGGGATGGGCAAAACTCTCGGTTTTTGCGTGCCCGAAGCGATAACAATGAAGTCGAATTCTTCTCTGAGTTCTTCTATATCGGATCTTTCGAGCCTCTGATGCAGATTCACATGCGGAAGCACTCCCTTTACGCGGGCAACTTCGGCCTCTATCACCTCATCAGGGATTCGGGACCGGGGGATCATGGAGGAGATTTTTCCGCCAAGTTCCGGTCTCATGTCGTAGACAATCGCCTCATGCCCCTGCCTGCGCAATTGCCACGCTGCCGATATGCCGGATGGACCGCCGCCGATTACTGCAATCCTTTTTCCGGTAAGCGGCGGAAGCTCGGGAAGTTTTGCCCTGATGCTCGCCTTTCCCAGTTGGGTTATGTCAACCGGAATCATTCGCTCCGTCTGCCTGGTGCAGCCCTGCATGCACAGATTGGGGCACAGATAGCCGCAGACCGATGCCGGAAACGGGGTGTAAGCCAAAGCGAGGTCAACCGCCTCATCCACCCGCCCTTCACGGATAAGCCGCCAACGCTCGTGGACCGGGATTCCGGTCGGGCAGCTCGCCTCGCAGGGCGCAGCAAATTTCTTGTTTTCCCAAACCGGGACAAAACGCCTGAGAAAGCCGGTGGTAATGAGCGGGACCTGGCTTCTATCGAAATCGACGAGGTCTCCGATAAGGCCTCCCCGGCCCAGCTCGGAATCCCAGACATCTTTGTGAAAAGACTCGATCGATCTCCTGGGTTTTGAATATTTTTCATGAGGCCCGCGAGCTTGCAGTACTTGCCATTGCTCACGGTTTGCAATTTCAGGGTAGAGATCCATCCTGCCGATTGCTGCAAGGTAGGTCTCAAGGTTATCGGCGAGCCAGGCCCAGTCGCGGTCTGCAATCGAGATCAGCTTGGCGTCGCCCTTGCTGTACCCTTTCTGAGGCCCTCGAAAATAGATCCTTCCGCCGACCATTCCTACGCATGGACGAAAGCCAAGAACATTTGCCGGGTCCTGGGGCACATGCCCGCAGACTACGGCGATGCCGCCGGCCATGAATTCGGCGAAGTAGTCGCCCGCCGATCCGAGCACCCACAACTCCGGAGGGGCAAAGCGCGGATTGTGCTTGGTCATGGTCATTCCGCGCGCGCCAATGTTGCCGGCCACATAAACTTTTCCCTGCGCCATCCCGTTTGCGACGCCGTTTGTGGCATGGCCGTGGACGACTATATCGGCTCCCCCGTTTAGCCAGCCGACATCGTCGGAACAAGGACCGAGGACCTCGATCAGTGTATTGGGAAAGCCCAGGGAGCCAACGCGCTGGCCGGGTGCACCGGATATCTTTATATGAAGCCTGTCGCTTCCGGCCTTCCAGAGTCTGCCCCCGATGCCATGCTGGCCGAAAGCTTCAATCTCGAGGACGCGATAGCCGTTTTCTATAGCCTGCTGTATCCTTTCCTCGAGAATACGCGATTCAATTCGATGGCCGTTTTCAAATCCGGAAAGGCTGATTGCCTTTTGTCGTTCCATGCTCTAACTCCACGTAAACAGAAGCGGGAAGCAAGCAGCGAGAAGCGGGAAGAATACAGACCTTAACCTGTTCCCTGCTCCTTGCTCCCCGTTACACAACATATTTTATCTGAAGGCGCTCGGACGCCGCTTTATCGTCTATGGCCAAAGCGTCCGACATGCCGATCGGAAGAGAAGTCGAACGTCCCAGAGGAGCGACTATCTTCTTTAGTTCCGTATCGAATGAGAGAAATATGTCAACAACCCGCTCGGCCACTTTCTCGGGATCGAGCCGCCTGTACAGGCGCGGGTCCTGCGAGGTGATTCCCTTGGGGCACTGCCCTATGTTGCATATATTGCACCGGTCCGACTCGGAACCCAGGCACCCGGCCGCTGCCTGCATCATGTACTTTCCGACCTGGACGCCGCTTGCGCCGAGCATTATGAGCGCGGCGGCGTTCGCCGCAATTTTACCGTTCTTGCCGACTCCGCCTCCGGCAAAAAGCGGAACTTCGTTCTGCTTGCCGATCCTGGCCAGGTTAAGATAGCAGTCTCTGATATTGCTCGCTATCGGATGCCCCATGTGATCCATGGATACCGAATAGGCAGCGCCCGTACCGCCGTCTTCGCCATCAATGGCAAGCCCTGCGGCGTAGGGGTTTCGAGTAAGGTTGTTCAATACGGAAAGAGCGGTAGAAGTCCCCGAGATCTTCGGATAGACCGGCACCCTGAATCCCCAGGCCATGGACATGGACTGAATCATCTTGGCCACCGATTCTTCGATCGAATACTGCGTCTGATGAGTCGGCGGGCTTGGCAGGCTAACTCCGGAAGGCACCCCTCGAATGGCCGCAATAAGCTTGTTTACCTTGTACCACATCAGCAAACCGCCGTCGCCGGGTTTGGCCCCCTGTCCGTATTTGATCTCTATCGCACAGGGGTCTTCCTTCATCTCGGGCAGGGCATGGATAATTTCGTCCCAGCCGAAGTAGCCGCTCGCTATCTGCAAGATAGTATATTTGAGAAATCGGGACCGCAGCAGTCTTGGCGGACAGCCGCCCTCGCCCGTACACATCCTGACCGGCATTCCAAGCTCTTCGTTGAGGTACCCAACCCCCATCTGGAGCCCTTCCCACATACTCGGAGAAAGAGCGCCGAAGGACATGCTGCCGATGATCAGCGGGTATATCTCCCGGACCGGGGGAATCCAGCCGTTTTCACGGTAGAGCTTAAGGTTCTCCTCGGGAGGAAGCACACGGCCGAGCAGGGTCCGCATTTCGAATTCATGGCGGCCCGCGTCAAGCGCCGGGTCCGTGAGCATCGAGATCCGGATGAATTTTATCCGGTCGAGGGTCCCGAGAGAATCGGGCACATTCCTCCTGCCGCCGCGCCGTCTTGGCTGGCCGCCCCGGTTGATGTGGAAGCGCAGTTTGTCGGCCTCGTCGGATTTTAGCGGAATTATGGCCCCGTTCGGACAAACCAGGTTGCACATCGCACACCCGATACAAGCGTAGGCGGGATCGGTCCTCTGTCGAACTCCATGATAGACCTGGTAGACATTTGACGAAGACGTTGCCGGCCCGATCTCGGCCAGTGAAGGAATTTGAACGTGCCTCTTTCTGTGCACGCCAAGCTCTATTGCATGAACTGGGCAGACGGCGCAACACCGGCCGCACAGGGTACATTTTTCTTTGTCCCATTGAACCTGCCAGAGCAGGTCCTTCACGCTTAGTGAAGAAGGGATAATGCTTCCATTTGAGAGCATACCCGGACCTCCGAGCGGTCAGAAGGAATAATGACCGTATCAAGATGCATGGGCTGAAAATCCATGCTTTTATCCCTGTCGGGAATGGCAGCCTCGAGGCCGCACATTTCCGAGGAAAATGCGTAAATGCCCTTCCTGCCACCCGCGATGGCGGGCCGGAGTTTTTTCCGGTCCTGGACAAGGAAAAGGGTGTTGTCGGGCAGGCGGCCAATGACGCAGTTAGGACCGTCGATAATGAGCCTGCGGCATGAGTGTTTCAGCTGCTTGAGGAAGCCTCCATCCGGGTGAGATTCGATATCTTCATCCTGGAGAGGAGTGATTACATGCTTGTACGCTTCGATCCCCAAGCCGAGGCTGTTGAGCGTATAGTGGGCAATATGAGTGAAAACCTCGGAGTCGGACTGATAGCCGACATAGCCGGGAAAGCCGCGCGACATAAGGTATTCCCGGTTCGGGACAAACGCCGTATTTTCTCCATTGGTCATCGAGGCGAACCCTTGTATGAAAAATGGATGGCAGGCGTAGAGGTTTATCGCATAGTTGGTGTTTTGCCTTCCCTGGGCGAGAATGACCCTGGCTTTGAGCTCTTCGCGGCCCAGTTCGAGGTATTCGCTTACCGTGAGCGGATCGCCGATTTCTTTTAACATGAT
>CAVRZU010000264.1:0-6298 GCA_963725365.1 uncultured delta proteobacterium
AGTGATTACCAAGAGGCAGATTTTCGGCCCTAGACTCGCAATCCGTAACGATGTGAGGCCGATAATCCTCACCGCCCCGCTCCCTGGTGTATCTGGACAGGGAACGCATCACACGGACAAACCGGTAGCGTTTCGCGGTGGATCGTACCCGCGCCGGAATCAATTCAACTTGGTTTGGAGCTGAGGATTTGGGGCAGGGCGATACGATGGATTTCTAAAGAATGCAAACGCAAATTAATGCGAAAGGAGAAATCTTATCAAGTACTTTTCACTCCCACATCCTGGACCAAATAAGAGCATGTCATCGTAAGCGTCCACCACAGTTCCCAATGTCCCCCGCCGGGACACCCTGAAATTAGGCAAGAGGAGGGCCAATCCTTCCCCTTCAAAGGATTGCAGGGGAACTTTCAGTGGATGGTCCGGATAGCTAAGCGTCAAGAGGCCCGGTTAATGGCCTTGTGCGGCGCAAGGTTCTTTATACGGGGCATACTCCGGCCCGTCCGCAATTCTTCGCAAGCCATAGGCCGCGCGTCCGGATGAGCCGCCGCGGCTTCAATTCCCGCGTCCGTAATCGGCCGCAGGGGGTGTCAGGAAACTGCCGCTCGCCGCCTTTGTCCAAAATAGGTTAATCCGCAGATGACGCAGATTATTTTCATTTAGTTATTCAGACTGTAAATCAGTTTACCACCGCTCACGACGCCGGTAACGGACCCCTCTTTTTCCATTGTTTCCAGGCACCCGCGCACTTCGGAAATAACCATGAAAATGCCTCCGCTGACGGCTCTTCTGGCGAACAACCGCTGTGCGACTTCAAACGGGGTCATCCCGGATACCTTGCTCCCGTGCTCATGGGCGCCGCTCAAAATTTCCTTTATTCTTTGCCGCCGTCTCGCCCGGTAGCGTTTTATCCGCTCAATCAATTGCAGGTGGCCGGAAAAGGGCTCTCCGTGGCCGGGCAGGACCTGTCGCACCGGCAGGACGGCCAACGCGTCGAGCGATCTTTCGTACTGTTCGAGGCCATAGTATAGCGGGAGATCTTCCGGAGGTCTAAGCTCTGCACAAATATACGGGATAACACTCTCGATGAGACAATCTCCGGAAAGGAGCCGGCCGCCGGTTTGGTCGAAAAGGCAGATTGAGCCCGCAGTGTGTCCGGGTGCATGGACGACGGCCAGTTTAAAGAGATCGAAGGAAAACAGTTCGCCGCCCTTCAGCAGTTCCAAGCCGGGTACCGGGCTGAAATGTTTCCGGAAACGGCTCACAATGCCCATGGTGTTCTTGTCGGCGATTTCTTCCGGAACACCCGCTTGTTGAAAAAATCTGTGGAAAAACTCCTCATTTTCTCCGCTCACTTCCTCGACCCCTGCAAGCGCCCAGTGTTTATCACGATAGTGCACAAACACAGGAGCATTGCTGGCCGCCGCGACGGTTCCAGCCGATCCGGCGTGATCGGAGTGGCCGTGAGTCAGAATGATCCTCCCGATATCGGAGATCGAGGCCCCGAACTTTTTCAACCCATCATGGAGGACCTTAAGCGCCTCAGGGGTGTTGATCCCGGTATCGACCAGGGTGGGGGTCGAATCGGGGATGAAGTAACAGTTCGTGCTTCCAGGGGGAAATGGGACCGGGACTACGATCCTTTCGATTTTAGCCAAGGTTGTCAACTGCTCTAAATCCTGTTATCCGAAGTTGCGTTCATGCTGTAATCTTTCTTGAGCATGGTAGGACAAAGTAACCGGCAATTCAATCTAATCAAGACATCGATGTATTTCGACTATCTAATGCACGCGGCGACGTGGCGTGAGCACCCGTGCTGTTTTGAGCCCTTGTCCCAGGACAGGCGTTTTGGCGCCGGCGAATGGCAAAAGTGGCCATACAATGCAATATCTCAGGGATTTCTCATGATCGAGAACTGGTGGCAGTGCGCAACTACCCGCATACATGGCCTTCCATGCCATCACGAGAGTGTGGTTGAGTTTGCAACGCGCCAGTTGCTCGATATGTGCGCGCCTTCCAACTTTATTTTCACAAACCCGGAGGTTTTGAAAAAAACCCGCGAGCAATACGGGAGCAATCTCGTGCACGGGTGGCTCAATTTTTGTGAAGACGCGAGGCGGGTGCTAAACCGGGAGAAACCGGCCGGGGCCGAAGCCTTTCGTGTCGGCGAAAACATTGCCGTCACCCCTGGCAAGGTGGTTTTCCGCAACGACCTGATCGAACTGATTCAATACAGTCCGATGACGGAGCAGGTTTACGCGGAACCCGTGCTCATGGTTCCCGCGTGCTTCTGAAAAAGGCCTTCCGCCTCTGGGCGATGCGCCCGGAACATACGTTTTCCAGGAATAGGACTCCGCTGCCCGCCACCGGCCAATGCCGTTGACATGGGCGGAAGTTTCTAATGCTATCTAATACCTTGGATGTTCGTGATAACAAGCATCGAGGCACTCATGTTCACGCTCCCTGGCCCACTCTTCGCACCGTTGGTGGTGCGGGTGTCCAGGCTCACTGCATTCCGCCAGGCGTTCTTCATAATGCTTTCGGCAATGCCCCACGCAATAATGCTCCTCATGATGTTCCTGCGCCATCATTGTGCCGGAAGATCCCGGCTGCCCCGGATTGTTAAGCTCAGCATGATTTGTGTTGAATAGCGAGCCGGTGGAAGAATCGCCCTGCGTAGCTACGGGTCCGGCGCCGGAATGAGCGGACGACAATGCAAACATCAGCGTAAGGCCTGCAACGGCAAGCAGGATTATCGAATAAAGAACCCTGGTCTTCATTTTATTTCTCCTCCTTAAGGTATTGTATAATAATATGTAATACTATGCGGCGCCAATTCGATGCCCCTTACCTCAAAGGATAAGATCAGACTACTGTTTTTGTCCAGTCAGTTCTTCGATCATTTCCTTTGGCCGTTCCATATCGACTCTCCTTCCGGCTTCAGCTCCGGCGTGAATCTTTACGAATGTCGGCGCGGCCCTGACCTTTTCGCGTTCGTTCAGCCAGTTCATCACCCCGGGATTCTTCTCCCACTCGATAGTAATGAAGCGCATCGAGGGATTTTGCTTCTGCGCTTTAAAAAAGTGGGACCGGGCGGCCTTGCAATCGCCGCATCCTTCAATCCTGACCATAATAAGCGTGTCTTTCTCGCCAGTGAGGATTTCTCTAAAGAACTGCTCGTCCGAGACATCGGGATATGCCAGTTCCTCCTCCTCTCTTTGTTTGGTCAGGATTTTTTCCTTGAAGCTTTCACTTCCTTCCGCACACTCTTCGCACGGACTTGCCGAAGGCAGCGATTCAACGTATCCGATTGCACTCAGCGCCGCTGTTATCCCCTGTCCGGTAGCAATGCCGATCTGTTTGAATGGAACGTTGGTCACGTCTCCGATTGCCCAGACTCCCGGCGAGGATGTTTCACCGAGCACCCCCACCGTGATTTCACCGTACCTGTTGGTTTCAACAAGATCGGTAAACGGCTGTGAATTGACCGTGGCGCCAATGCTCGGGAATACGCCCTCAAGACGCTGCTCCCACTCCATGCCGGTTTTCAGGTCCCTTAGCCTGATTCCCGTCACCGTTGTGCCGCCGATCACTTCAAGTACTTCCGTGTTTCTGATAATCTTCACATTGGGAAGCTTCGCAATTCGCTCTCTGAGATCCGGGTTGCCCGTGAAATCTTCGGTGACGATCACGGCGATCACCTCTTTAGCGTACTTCGCGAGCGTAAGGATATTCTCCAGCGCCGTATTCCCGCCGCCAATCACCGCAACGGTCTCATCTTTAAAGAACGGGGCATCGCACGTTCCGCAAAACGCGACACCCTTGCCTTTGAGTTTTTCCGCGCCGGGGGCGGGGAGATTTTTCCGCGCAGCCCCCGTCGCAATGATGAGCGCCCTCGTGAAAAACACTATACTCCCACCGGTTGTCTGTGCGGTAAGCTTGTACATGTTGCCTGCCGCATCATTGGCGGAGACAACGGAACCAGTCACCCTGGTGAGGTATTCGGGGAATTTTCTTTCGAGATTTTCAAAGAACGTGATCATTGCCTTCTGGAATGCATCACCCGACAAGATCGGGACAAAAGGCCAGTTGGTGATTTCGGGGGTATCGTTTATCTGACCTCCGACTTCAGTGCCTACGGCAATCACGCTGAGATGAGCTTCGAGCAGGTAGACGAGTGCTGAAAGTCCTGCCGGACCTAATCCGGCAACCGCAACATCATAGAGTTTTTTCTTTTCCACGCCATCCATTTTTCTTCTCCCATGATCCTGTTAATCCTGTCTAAAGCTTATCTACGCGTTCCAGTTTTATAACTCAGCTTGAGCCAGGCACTCTTTCGCCTTTCTATATCCCAATTCAATCATCTCGGCTGCCCGATCAAACTCCAATGTCTGACATGCGTTTCTGGGAATCTCTATGACAATGTCCGGTGGATAAGCAGCAAGCTTTTGTCGTGCTATGGCGGCCTGCATAGCCTCAAACGACTGAATGGCGATGTCGTAAGCCCCCCAATCCCGACCGTTATTTGTCACGGATTGCTGGAGACGGTTTATAAAGCGATTGATCTTTTCATGAAACGAAGATGAAGAGACCGTTGGAGCTACTCTGATGGCTCTCAGCTTTTCCGGACTCTCTGCCGGGCCGCCCAGATTTACGGCAATAGTCATACTTGTTTCATCGCCACACGTGGGCGCAATAGGCACAGGATTTAAAACCCCTCCATCAACAAGAACGACTCCTTTGTACTTAAACGGAGTAAAAAGAAGGGGTATTGAGAAAGACGCCCTTATGGCGTCAAAAAGACGACCTGACTTTATCCATATTTCTTTCTGGCCTTTTATATCAGTAGCAATAGCCGTATATGAAATTGGGAGATTTTCGATTAATCGGTCCCCCACCAGATTGATCAAAGTATTGATGAGTTTGTCGCCTCTCACCAGTCCACTTTTTTCCCATGAAAGATCAAGGAAAGTGACTATGTTGACTTTCGTTATGGACCGCACCCATTGTTCGAATTCATCCAGCTTTCCAGCCGCATATATTCCCCCTATGAGCGCACCAATTGAGGAACCGGCTATTGAGTTTATCCTGTAATCATTTTCTTCCAGCCAATGAATAACGCCAACGTGCGCTAATCCGCGAGCGCCGCCACTTCCAAGGACCAAAGACACAGTTTTCATATTGTTTTAACCATAATCTCTCCGGGCGCCTTTCATTGATACGGCTACAGGTAATTGCATAGTTCTATCCATCCCCCCCATTTCGCATGATAGCAGGATAGGATTAGATCTTAATGGTGTCAATGCCGTGAGGAGTGAGGAGCGGGGAGTAGAATTCAGGACTGAGGAGTGAGTGGAAAAGCACCTTTAGCAGTTCAACGGGGGCACTCACTATCTGGAATTGCTCTGCCAGCCGAGTTATATTAAGTAAGCATCGAGCGGCGACTTTTTTTATTGATGCTTGTGAACTGGACCGCAGCACGAGGCCCGGATTATCTTTAATCGATATTCCCAACTAAGGAGCAAGCCAGAATTCTTCAGGAGATTACTCGAACCGGCGAAGAACTGGAGCGCCCTTATAAAGATCGAAGAGAAGATCAAAATCCAGTCCGGGAATTGAGATAGGATTTATTTCCGGCAAGAAAATCATACGGATCAAATTTGCCGATCGCCTCCGGGAGGGCAAAATGAAAGCTTTCGGATATGTGAGATTCAGTGGGAAGGGGCAGGTCGAGTGTGACGGTCCTATCGGGCAGGAAGCGGCGCTTCGCCAATATGCCGATGCCCATGATATTACAATTGAAGAGGTCTTCACGGAGGATGGCGCCGGCGGAACCCTGGAAACCAGACGCGCACTGGCCGCAATGATGGTCGCGATGGAGTTAAGCCATCATGGCGTGAAGACGGTAATCATAGAACGACTGAACTGCCTGGCCAGTGATTTGATTGTGCAGGAGGCCATTATCAATGACTTCAGAAAGGGAGGCTTTCAACTGATCAGCGTTCATGAAAGCGACGACCTGCTTGGTGAAGATCCCACAAGAAAGCTTGCCCGGCACGTTTTCGGCGCTATTGCCGAATATGATAAAGTCATGACTGCATTGAAATCAAAGGCTGCAAGAGACCGAAAACGAATCTGCGAATGCAGGTATGAAAGAAGAAGGACCTATGAAGATACTATGCCCGAGTTGTTCCATCTGATCAATGAACTGAGGAGGAAGCCCAAAGGTGCGAAGAGGATGACCTATGGGCAGGTTGCCGAGGAATTGAACAGGAGGGGATTCAAAACCAGCTTGAGCGGA
>CAVRZU010000265.1:0-20701 GCA_963725365.1 uncultured delta proteobacterium
GGTTGGAGAAGAAGCTGTATACCTTTTGCCTGGAAATTACAATTAACTGCACCCAGTTGATATGAGTTCCGAGGTTGACCGTGTTGGTCAGCGAGGCCACTTGAGCGCCGTTGTCCTCGTCTTCTGGGAAGCCGTTATAGTTGCTGGTGGCGTACGGGCTGATCGTGGGCATGTGCTGGTAAAAATACTTAGCCGAGAGACGGTCAGCGCCAGAGAGGTTGTAATCGAGGGCGGCTGTCGCCTGATCGCCCTTAAAGATCGACGTCCCAATCAGTGAGGCATCGGGTAGCCCGCTCAGCAGGACTGCGAAACGGCGCTGGCATCAGCGCCGGGGATCGGGTATTGGCCATCGGGAAGCTTGAGCCTGCAAAATGGCGATCGAGGCGGAGTTCCAGGTGCCCATCGTTCGGCGAGTGCCCGGAGTTTTTGTCGTTCCAGCGACGGTAGCGGTTTCGTAACTTGTGCAAGCGTTGGCTATATCGGGTGGTGCTGCGGCTATTGGTTGGTAGACCGGCAGGAACCTGGAACAGGGAGAGTGCGCCGTACTGATCGGATGTGTAAAGGTGGTTGTAGCCGAAAAAAGAACAGCTTGTTCTTGAAGACCGGTCCGCCCACCGTGCCGCCTGCCACCCACTTATGCAATTGCGGGCCCGCGGCAACCCGCTCCGGGTCCCGGAAAAAATGACCTATCAGCAGGGCAGCGGCGAGCAGCACGAGTGTAACCACCGCCCAGCCAAGCACCGCCGTGACGAAGGTGGCGAACATCGCAGCCAGGATGTAGGGAATACCTTCCCTGGCGATGGGAATGTGCGCCTGTTTTTTTCTGAAATCCCTGGCCGACAATAAGTGCTCCTTTATCCTACATCTTTACAGGTTCGAGGAAAGGCATCATGGCGCGAAGCTTTGCGCCGATCTGTTCGACGAGCAGAGTTTTTTCACGGTTCCTGACAGCCTGGAACATAGGCCGTCCGGCCTGATTTTCAAGGATCCACTCGCGTGCGAACTCTCCGGACTGTATCTCCTCGAGGATCTTTTTCATTTCGTCGCGAGTTTGCTCGGTTATGATCCTCTTGCCGCGCGACAGATCGCCGTATTCGGCCGTATCGCTTATTGAGTATCTCATATAGGCGAGGCCCCCGCGGTAAATGAGATCGACGATCAGCTTGAGTTCGTGCATGCATTCGAAAAAGGCGATTTCCGGCTGGTAGCCCGCCTGAACCAGTGTATCGAATCCTGCTTTGATGAGCTCCGATACCCCGCCGCAAAGAACGGACTGCTCGCCGAAAAGATCGGTTTCGGTTTCTTCTTTGAAGGTAGTTTCGAGAACGCCGGCACGTGTGGCGCCGATTCCCGAGGCATACGCCAGGGCTGTCTCAAGGGCATGGCCGGATGCGTCCTGATGAATGGCTACAAGGGCCGGCACGCCCGCTCCGCGCACATACTCGCTTCTCACCAGATGGCCCGGCCCTTTAGGGGCGACCATGACGACGTCCACGTCTTTGGGGGGGATAATCTGGCCGTAATGAATATTGAAACCGTGGGAGAACAGGAGCGTCTTGCCCGCTTTCATCGATGGCGCGATATCCTTTTGATAAAGAGCGCCCTGGGCGTGATCCGGGGTCAGAATTTGGATGACGTCGCACTTCTGGGCGACTTCGTTAGCGTGAACCGGACTAAATCCGTCTTCGACCGCTTTTTCATGGCCGGGCGATCCGGGCCGGGCGGCCACTATCACCTGGAGACCCGAATCGCGAAGGTTTTGAGCCTGCGCATGTCCCTGGCTTCCGTATCCGATTATTCCGATCTTCTTGCCCCGCATAACATCCATGTTGGCGTCAGTATCGTAGAAAATTTGCATCAATTAATCTCCTTGAAAAGTTTTATTTCATTTCTTGCTTCGAGCCAGGGCCGCTTTGCCGGTGCGTGCAATCTCCACTATTCCGATCTGGTCAAGAAGTTCAACCACGGCTGCAATCTTCCCTTCGGCTCCCGTAACCTCGATTGTGTAGAAATGAGGGCTTACGTCCACTACCTTTGCACGGAAGATGTTGACGATTCGAAGCACCTCGGCACGCGTCTGCTGTTCGGCCCGCACCTTGATAAGGGCCATTTCCCGGTCCACGAACTCGGCCTCCGCAAAATCGAAGACCTTTATGACATTAACGAGCTTGTTCAACTGCTTGACTATTTGCGCGAGCACCCGTTCATCACCTGTTGTGACAAGCGTGATGCGGGTCAGTCCCTTTTCGTTTGTTTCAGCCGCTGTAACCGTTTCAATATTGTAGCCGCGGCCGCTGAAAAGTCCCACAATTCTTGCCAGAACGCCCGGAACGTTCTGGACGAGGATGCCTATCGTATAGCGTTTGTCGCTTGTCACTATCATCGAAAAATTCTCCCGAAACAGTGGCCGGTTGCCGAATCTAGAGCTGCGTGAGAAGCATTTCGGTAATGCTCTTTCCGGGTGGAACTATCGGATAGACGTTTTCTTCGGCAGCCACTTGAAAATCCATCAAAACAGGACCCTTGATCGAAAACGCCTTCCGCAGGACCGGTTCGACCTCCTCGGGCCTCTCAGCCCTCAGTCCCACAGCCCCATAAGCTTCCGCCAGCTTGACAAAATCGGGAGACCCCTCCAGGCATGATCCCGTGTATTGTTTGTCATAAAAAAGCTCTTGCCATTGGCGAGGCAGCCCCAGATGGGCGTTGTTGATGATGGCCACTTTCACCGGAATATTGTTGCAGACCGCTGTGCACAGTTCCTGGATGTTCATCTGGATGCTTCCGTCCCCGGCGATATCTATCACCAGCTTGTCCGGAAAGGCAACCTGGGCGCCAATTGCCGCAGGAAAACCAAAGCCCATCGTCCCAAGGCCGCCCGATGTCAACAGGGTGCGCGGCCGGTCGAATTTGAAGAACTGGGCGGTCCACATCTGGTGCTGGCCCACCTCGGTCGTTATTATGGCGTCGTTGCCTGTAATTTCATAAATTTTTTCGATTACATACTGCGGTTTTATCAGATCGCTCCCCTGGCAGTAGGTAAGGGGGTGCTCATTCTCCCACCTGGCTGATCTGGTCCAGCCAGTGCACCCGGGTCTGGGCGAGCCCCTGGATCGGCTCGTTTTCGGCGAGTTGAATGAGCTGTTGGAGCGCGTTTTTGCAGTCGCCCACGATTGGAACGTCTACTTCCACGTTTTTACTTATACTGGTCGGGTCGATGTCGACGTGGACGATCTTTGCTTTCGGGGCAAATGTGCTGATCTTCCCAGTTACTCGATCGTCAAAACGAACCCCGACGCCAAAAATAACGTCCGCATGGGATATGGCCATGTTGGCCTGGTAGGTGCCGTGCATCCCGGGCATTCCCAGCCAGAGCGGGTTGGGCCGCCTGAGTCCCAGGCTATCGACTGTGGTTGCCGGGAAAGCTGCCAAGCCCCATGAGCGAGCAGGTCACCGGGGCCTGGATGAGATCGGCCAGCTTGGCCAGTTCACCGGAGGATTCCGAAATAATTATGCCTCCACCGGCGAAAATTACCGGTGATTTGGCATTGCTGAGAAGCTGGTAGGCCTTCCTTACCTGGCCGGAGTGCGCCTCGATCGTCGGGCGGTAACCCGGCAAGTCCACTTTCCTGGGGTATTTGAAATCGGCATACGCCTGAACCACATCCTTGGGCAGATCCACGAGCACAGGTCCGGGCCGGCCCGTGCGGGCCAGGTAAAAAGCTTCTTTTATTGTTACGGCCAGATCGTTTACATCACGCACCAGGTAACTGTGTTTGGTGCAGGGCCGGGTGATGCCGATAATATCCACTTCCTGAAAAGCGTCATCGCCGATTAGCGGCGTCGGCACCTGGCCGGTGAATATCACCATCGGCACCGAATCCATATTGGCGGTGGCTATACCCGTTATCGTATTCGTCGCCCCGGGACCGGAGGTTACAAGACAGACTCCCACCCGGCCCGATGCCCTTGCGTATCCGTCAGCCATGTGGGTAGCGCCCTGTTCGTGACGGACCAGAATGTGCCTTATGTCGTGTCTGGCCATTTCATGATAAATGTCCAAAACCGCGCCGCCCGGGAACCCGAATATGACGTCCACACCCTCTTTTTTCAAACACTCGAAAAATATTTGCGAGCCCTTCATTTTCATAAGAACCCTTAATTCGCTGCGTTTAATTGAATGCTGCTTAAATGATTGCGGCGGGCGAAAATTCGCACCTCGATAAACCGAACTTTTAAGCCCTGCCGGACAATGAAATTGAAATTCTAACAGCAAGCGATCTAAGGTGTCAATCGGATTACAGAATCGGTGGACGCGGAGGGCGCTAAAGCGAAGGTGAAAGTAAAAAGGCAAAGGCAAAAGCAAGAAGGCAAAAGGGAAGCCACGAGGCAAAAAGGACGTAGGTGGAGGGCGTATCTCCTTACTTTTGCCTTTTTACTTTTTACTTTTGACTTGCCTCATAGCGGCTAATGTTTATGCTCATGAGCCTCCTCCTCGTGCCGTTGGTGCTCATGCACATGCTGGCCGTGCTCGCCGGGGTGATCATGTTCATGAACACTGACCCCTCCGTGGCTGTGTTGATGAATATGCTCATGAATATGCTCGTGGGCATGGGAGTGGGTATGCTCATGGCTGTGTTCTTCCCCATCATGGGAATGTCCATGAGTGTGGGTATGTGAATGGTCATGCGCATGCTGATGCTTATGCTCGTGATTTCCTTCCATTTTATCTTTCCTTCCGATGAGTTTGCAGAATCGTATAGGTCAAATCAAATTTAGTTCGATGCAATCAAACTGTCAATTCAAACCGGAAGCGCCCCGGACGCATGAATATGAATTATTGAAGGAGGGCAGAGAGGGATTTTCAGTGGGCGGGACGGGTTTTATTTTATTCTCGAATTGTGGGGTACGCTTTTGCGACGATAATCGGGTTTTAAGCGGAAAAATCGCTCATTTTCCCCAAAATCCTTCGGATTCTCCCTAAATTTCGTGTTTGACTGCCGGTCCTTATTTTCGGTATGAACAACCAACCGATTCCGGCTCAAAGATGCCGCCGGAATGACGGGGGCTGAATTTTCCTTCCTTCAAAGTATACCTAAAACAGCTAAAAAAGGATACAATATGGAGAACTTGGAGGCTTTCCCAGTACCCTCCTGCTTTGACGAAAATCACAGCGCGGAACAGCACAAGTCCGCTACGGTGGAAAAGATGGCTCTAAAGCTTACAGAGAATGCACGGATTGTCCTCAATAAGCGCTATCTGATCAAGGATGATACGGGCCAGCCTACCGAAAGTCCTGAGAAGCTTTTCAGGAGGGTGGCCCTGGCAATAGCGCAGGCCGACGCCAAGTATGAGGGACCGGAAAAAGTCCAGGAAACGGCGCGCAAATTTTACAATCTCATGGCCTCCCTTGATTTCATGCCCAATTCGCCAACTTTAATGAATGCGGGCCGGCAACTGGGACAGCTTTCCGCTTGCTTCGTATTGCCTGTGGGTGATTCAATCGACAGTATATTTGAAGCGATAAAACATGCCGCAATGATACACAAAAGCGGCGGTGGGACCGGATTTTCATTTTCTCAAATCCGCCCCGAAAACGATAAGGTCCTTTCCACCCAAGGCGTTGCCAGCGGTCCCGTTTCCTTTATGTCCGTTTTCGACGTTGCCACCGAGACCATAAAACAGGGCGGCACCCGCCGGGGCGCAAATATGGGCATTCTGCGCGTGGACCATCCCGATATCATGAGATTTATAACCTGCAAGACCGATAATGAACGGATGACCAATTTCAATATCTCAGTTGCAGTTACCGATGATTTCATGCGAGCGGTCGAAACCGGTTCGAATTACCCTTTGCTAAACCCCCGTACGCACGAAGAAGTCGAAAGGCTTATGGCGCGCGATGTTTTCGACACGATAGTTAAATCCGCGTGGAAAAACGGTGAGCCCGGGATCATTTTCATAGATGCCATGAACCGGGACAATCCAACGCCCCTGGTCGGCCGTATCGAAAGCACCAATCCCTGCGGCGAGCAGCCTCTGCTTCCGTATGAGTCCTGTAACCTGGGGTCGATAAATCTCGCCGGAATGTATTCCGGAGGACAGGTTGATTACGAGCGCCTCAAGACGATTGTATGGGATGTGGTTCATTTCCTGGATAATGTCATCGAGTCGAATACGTACCCCCTTGAAAAAATCGAGGAAATGACAAAAGCAAACCGCAAGATCGGACTCGGCGTCATGGGGTTTGCCGACCTTCTTATTGCCTTGGGCATTCCGTACAATTCTGAGGAAGCGGTCGAGACCGCCGAACAGTTGATGGGCTTTGTCCAGAAAGAATCCAAGGCGGCATCCGCTCACCTTGGCAAGGCAAGAGGCAATTTTCCCAACTACCCGGGATCGATTTACGACTCAACCCAAACCCCATTCATGAGACACGCAACTGAGACTACGATCGCCCCCACCGGGACCATCAGCATCATCGCAGGGTGTTCGAGCGGAATCGAACCGATATTCGCTATCAGTTTCGTCCGTAAGGTGCTGGACGGTGAAGAACTGGTGGAGACGCATCCGATGTTCCGGAAAGTGGCCCAGGATCTGGGATTCTACTCCGAGGATCTGATGAAGCGGATAGCGCAGAAGGGAAGCATAAAGGATTTTGCGGAAATTCCCGAGGATGTCCGGCGCGTCTTCGTGGTCTCCCATGATGTGGATCCATCGTGGCATATCCGCATCCAGGCGGCATTCCAGAAATATACCGACAATGCGGTGAGCAAAACCATTAACTTCCCCTTCTCGGCCACCCCGGAAGACGTCTACGAGGCCTATATTTCTGCCTTCAAGCTGGGTTGCAAGGGACTGACGATCTACCGCGACGGCAGCCGCGATGTGCAGGTGCTAAATATCCAGCGCAAGCCCCAATATCCGCAGGTTGAGCCGCGTCCGAGACCCGATATGACCCAAGGCATCACAGAGCGCGTTAACACCGGGTGCGGAAAGCTCTACGTGACCATAAATTCGGACGAATACGGCTTTTGCGAGGTTTTCGCCCAGATGGGCAAGGCTGGAGGCTGTGCCTATTCCCAGATCGAGGCCAGCAGCAGGCTTATATCCCTTGCGCTCCGTTCGGGCGTAAAGGTGGAGGCGGTGATAAAACAGCTTGTGGGCATCCGGTGTCCTTCGCCGACGTGGAGAAACGGCGAGCAGGTATGCTCCTGCTCGGACGGCATAGCCAAAGTGCTAAACCACCATGCCCATGCCGATCTAAGCGCCCGTTTCACAGATGAGATGGGTGCGTGCCCCGACTGCGGCGGCGCAGTGGAACATGAGGGCGGATGCATCGTATGCCGTTCCTGCGGTTTTTCCAGGTGCGCGTAGAGACGGGAGCGGGAAGCAAGGAACGGGAAGCGGGAATGCGGAAGGATATAGGAAAAGTATAAAGCGATTTTTCAGATTACTGACATAATCGTAAGTTAAGGCAGGTCTTTGACTCGCGACCCGCGACCAGCAACCCCGAACGAAGTGAGGCCGAGAAAATGGCAGATTTTTCAGATGACATTCAGACCTACAGGCAGATGCTCAAACTGGATCGCAGGTCCAGGGTGTTCTCCCTGCTCGCGGAAGAATTATGCGCCGCCGGTCGATGGGAGGAAGCCGCTGAAGTCTGCAAAAAAGGTCTCCTTTTTCATCCTGATCACCTTAGATCGCGGGTGCTGCTGGGATGGGCGCTCATGGAAATGGGCGCAACAGGTCAATCCGAAGGGATTTTGCTAAAGGCGGTAGAGGATATCCGGAAAAACTCCATAATTTTTAAACTGCTTTCGGAGTTCGCCACAATTTCGGGCAACATTCAAAGCGCAGCCGAATATGCCGAGATTTATGAGGCGCTTAGGATCAATGGCGCCCGGCAGAGCGAGATCGCCTCGCCAGACGTTCCTGTCCCGCCGCCGGCAGGGGAATCTTCGGAATTGGACAAGTTAAAAGCCGATGCAATAGAAGCGCTGAAGGGAGAAGACCCGGAAAACGCGAGTCCGGAAATCTTAACCGAGCCGGAAGCGGAAGCCGGGCTCGATAGACTCAGCCTCGATCAAGTCATGGATCACCTGATACAAAGAATAGACGGACGTGTAGCCCTGGCCGTCTCGCCTGCCGCCATTTTTTCCGATAAAGACAGAAACATGCTCAAACAAAAAATTGTTGCCGCTCTGAGCGCTTGAACTATTCAGCTAAGGTTTTTTCTTTCCCCCTCGGCCCTTGGGCGAGAGGGAAAGAAAAAAACAGCCGGTGGGAGCGTCGGCCAAGTTCGCCACTTAAACCTTCGACGGCGGCAAGGAAAATCTCCCTTGGATTCAGCATACCGTCTCACGAGGACTTTACGGTTATTTTTCTTGGCTTCGCAGCCTCGGCCTTTGCCAGCACAAGCTTGAGAACGCCATCTTTCATCGACGCCTGAATCTTCTCACGGTCGATATCGCTGGACAGAGTGAACTGCCTGTAGAAGTCCCCGTACGTATACTCCTTGAAGAGCGCCTCACCCTTCTGCTCATACTGGGATACCGTTCCACGGATTGTAAGCTGGTCGGAATCCAGGTCTATATCGACGTTTTCCAGCGCGACGCCGGGCATATCTGCAACCAGGGTCAGGGAATTTTCCGATTCATATATGTCTACGGGCGGGATAAAAACCGGGACGTCGCGGGTGCTTTCCCCGGTTGCCTGCGTCTCCTTTTTTTCGGATATCTGCAAATCGGTCTCAGCCATGATAACCTCCTCTTTAGCCTTCCTACTCGCCTTTAATCGTTATTTTACGCGGCTTTACATGCTCGGCCTTGGGCAAAACGAGCTTAAGGACGCCGTTTTTGCATTCTGCCTGAATGGCTTCCGGATTTATGTCCTCGGGCAGAGTGAGCGCCTTGCGGAAACTGCCCCACTTGCGCTCTCTGCGATGATAAGTAGCATTCTGGGCTTCATCGGGCTTGCGTTCGCCACTGAGCGTAAGGGTCCTGCCGACAACCGAGATGTCCAGGTCATCAGCCTTGATCCCGGGGATTTCACCTTCAACGTAAATCGCGTCTCCATCCTCAGTTACGATGAGTGGCGGGAATACGCCCGAAGACGCAGGAGTAGAGGTCCCTGCGGAAAAAACCGACAGAAGCCTGTCCATCTGCCTGCGGGCTCTTTCGAAGTCTTCCATCGCGCCGGGAATATCGGGCCAGCGCCAGTTTGGATACCTGAAAATGGCCATAGTAAACCTCCTTTTGGTGTGATAGATTTTTGGTTAGCAGCCACAAGCTAAGACTGCTAATTAATCGTGTCAACTCGTAAGGGGAGCCCTGAAAACACTTGGACAGGCTTAACAGAGCTTTTATTTTTTCTCTAATCCTGTTAATCCTGTTAATCCTGCTCTAAAGAAGCTCTTGGGAGGATGGTATGGAATTTTTTGACAAATCCGGCAAGCCCCTTCGAATAGCCCTGGTGTTTCCACCGGCCATGCCCCCGGCAAGTCCGCCTTTGGGGATCGCGGCTCTAAAGCCCTATCTGGAATCGGAAGCAAATGTCGAGGTGCGAAATTTTGACCTGAATCTCGCCTATTTCGAGCAGGCGTTCCGTTGGCTCGACGATGGGCGGCTGAGGATGCGCCTGCGGAATATGGATTTCCGGGAAACTGCGGAAAAGTCGGCGGCTGCAAGGGATTTTTTTCTCGGCAGACAGGGAATAGACAGGTTTTTCGACCTTGTTTCTTATAACGAACACGCCGGGACATATGCCGGGTTCAGTTCGGTTCTAAACGGTCTTTTCGATAATTTTGCTCGAAAGATCATTCTCGGGCTTCCGGCGCCACCCCTTGTAAACGCTTTCTTCGAAGAATTGATCGGGCCGCTCAAGGCTTTCCAGCCTGGCATGATTGGTTTTTCAATCCTTTTTAGCCAGCAGCTTTTCTTCGCTCTGGCGCTCTCAAAGCTATGCGGCGAGCCGCCGCAGGCGGCAGGAGTGAAAACCGTATTTGGCGGTGCAACGTTTTCCGTAATGCCCGATCCGGGCCGGCTGCTGGCCGGACCCATTCCCGTTTATCTTGGGGCCGAGCCAAGAGAGGCGGATATTAGCCGGCTCATTGACTACCTCATCGTGGGGGAGGGGGAAAGAGGGATGGAAGCACTGGCGAAATTCCAGGTCTCAGGAGACGGCGTGGCGGCGTTCGGGCCCGACCAGCTTTGCCGTGTCCCCGGCCTTATCCACATGAGGGATGGAGAACCGTTCACAAACCCCGCTGAAGCCCCATTAGGCCTCAATGAGCTTCCTCTTCCCGATTTTTCCGATTTCAACTTGCAAAAGTATCACTCACCGATTCCGGTCCTGCCATATCTGTCTTCACGTGGATGTCCCTGGAGGCGCTGTGCGTTCTGCACTCATCAAAAAACCTATCTTGACTACCGTGAGGAAGATACGTCCATTACCGCCGGCAGACTTTCCGCACTCCATGAAAAGTATAACGTCAGCCATTTCTGCCTGGTTGACGAGATGGTGCGCCCGCGCCGTTTGGAACGTATCGCAACGGATCTTTTGACAGGGGGGGCACAGATCCATTTTTCCGCTTACGCCAAGCCGTCAGGGTTTTCGTCCCGGTTGCTCGAAAATGCGCACAGGGCGGGTCTTCGCATTCTGATGTGGGGGCTTGAATCAGCAAGCCAGCGCCTGCTCGACCTCATGTGCAAGGGGACAAATTCGAAGGAGATCGGCACGATTCTCAACTCCGCGCGCAAAGCAGGAGTATGGAACCTGCTGTTCGTGATATTGGGCTTTCCGACGGAAACAAGGGCTGAGTGGCTGAGCACACTCGATTTTCTCGAATCGAACCAGGAGTCGGTTCATGCCCTCTCGCGTTCCAGGTTCATTTTGGTGGAGGGCTCGGACGTGTTTTCAAACCCTCAACTCTACGGGATAAAGCGGGTGATCGACCGCCCTCGAAGGGATCCGGTTTCCATCGCCTACGATTACGAAGTAACGGAAGGCATGACCCCTGAGGAGGGCGCGGTGATGTTCGAGCGAAGTTTGGCCAGGCTGTCCGGCATCGGGGCCTCGCCCTGGTTCGGGCAATTCAGAGAGCACATGCTGCTGTATGCTTCAAATTCAGTGGCCAGTGGCCAGTCGTCCGAAAAAAGTCTTTCCTGACCACTGCCGATTCTTCTTTATGCCGCGAGGCAATGACTCGCTCAACTCAACTCTTCCGGATTCGGCGTAAAGGATGCCAGGTCACCTATGCCCAGGGCGTTTTCGTAACCGGCCAGTTTATGGATGGTTTCTTCGAATCCGTTTTGGCCCAGGAATTCCGTTTCGGCTCTATTAATCACCGAGCTTAGCTCGGCATAAGATTTTTGAGGCATCATCCGCCGCAGAAGCGGCAAAAGCTCAGTGTCTTCCCTTTCTTCATGGGCCCGGTACATCCGGCTGAACAGGTGGATCATGCTTCCCATCGTACGGCGCTTCTCCAGGTCTTTTGCCAGGAATTCTCCGGAAAGCCCTCTCATGATTTCGATCAACCGAGTCCCCGCTGTGTGCTGTTGCCGCAGCACTTCAATCAAACCGTTCATTTTCCCTTGTGCGTCAAAGACAGGATAAATATACTTTTCTTCCAGTTGCTGGTGATGGCCGACCATGAACAGGCGGAGCATTTCTACAGTCCCGCCTGTTATTTCGGGAGGAAGATCCATGCGCGCATCGATGCCGCCCCTGATTTCTTCGAGTATTGCAACGGCCCGGTAAATCACGCCATGCTGACGAGACAGAATCTCGATCGTGGTGTCAGTTTCCACCGGGGGTTGGCCGGGTTTGGAGCACCCGGCGAGGGCTCCGGCGCCTACAGCTCCGGCAAGGACTATAAAGTTCCGTCGAGAAAGCGGGTTTTTTGAAGACATCGGTTCTCCTGGGAAAGATTGACAAAGGCAAAATTAAAGTGGATTTGAACCGCTCTGTCAATATGATATAAGTGCAGTCGTCGGTCGCCGGAAAAAAACAGTCGTCAGTAGTCAGGAGTCAGTGGCCTGAAAAACACCGATATGCCGTGGAGAAGAATGGACGCAGAAAAAGTTTCCACCCTCAAAATTGCTGATTCCGAAAAATTCTCGGTTACGCGCAGAAGGCCGGGGAGCGTGTGGATTATCGCTATCCTGGCGGCTGCGGCAGTTGTAGTGCTCTATCTGTTTAAATCCGGCTTTCTAACCTCGGCCACCAGTGTTCGGACTGCCGCAGCGGACTGGGTTTATCCCTCCCAGGCAATAACACAATTCAACGCAAGCGGTTATGTGGTCGCTCAGCGGAAAGCCTCGGTCGCATCGAAGGGGACTGGCCGTATCGTCTACCTGGGAGTCCAGGAAGGAAGCCGTGTCAAGGAATCAGATGTGATCGCAATGTTGGACAGCGACGATCTAAAGGCGGAAAAAGCCCAGCTGGAGGCTCAATTGGTGGTGGCCAGGTTCGATCTGGCACGGGCAGAAACCGAACTTGCGACCGCCGGAGCCAATTTTAAGCGGTTCAAAGACCTTGTGGAAGAAAAAGCAGGTTCACAGCTCGATTTGGAAAACGCGCAGGACAGGTACTTGAAAGCAAAAGCGGCCATAGATTCCGCCAAGGCTAATATAAAGGCCGTACAAGCTTCAATCCAACGCGAGAACGTCCTGATAGAATATACAAATATTCGCGCTCCTTTCGACGGCGTAGTGCTTACAAAGGATGCAGAGGTGGGCGAGGTCGTTGCCCCCTTTGGTTCGGCCACAAACGCGAAGGCGGCGGTGGTTTCGATGGCCGACCTTTCTTCTCTCATGGTGCAGGCGGATGTCGGCGAATCATTTTTGAGCAAGGTTCAAAATGACCAGCCGTGTGAAATTCAATTGGACGCCGTTCCACTTACCCGGTTTGCCGGCAGGGTGCACATGATCGTGCCGACAGCAGATCGAATGCGAGGGACCGTCATGGTCAAGGTGCGCTTTGATGAGCTCGATCCGCGTGTGCTTCCGGAGATGAGCGCCAAGGTCGCCTTTTTTATCCCGCCCTCTTGCCGCCGGCGAGAGTAGTCCCGTGCTGGGCATACACCGTAACGCCCTGGTGTCGAAGAGGGGCGAACAGGGCTTTTTTCGGGTTGAAAAAGGGCGGGCCGAGTGGGTTCGTATAAAAGACCCCGAATTTCTCGGGGATTATCTGATGGCAGGCCCCGAATTTTTGGGAGAAAAAACAGTGCTCGATGACCCGGTTGGACACGGCGGCAGAATAGTCATCAGCCCGCCCGCCCGCCTCGAATCCGGCGACAGAGTGGAAATTTCAGAATAGATTTTGCAGGCGTTTTCGACCGTGGCCAATGGCTCAGATAAGTATATAGTTATTGCCGAACAGGTTTACAAAAGCTATTCACGGGGGGCACAAAAGGTCGAGGTCCTGCACGGGATAGACCTGGAGATTGCCTGCGGGGAGTTCATCGCCCTCATGGGCCCCTCAGGTTCGGGCAAGACAACCCTTCTTAACCTCGTTGCAGGATTGGACCGTGCCGATTCGGGCAGGCTGGTTGTGGCCGGCGTTGCGATCTCGGAACTCTCGGAAGCCGACCTCGCACGGTGGAGGGCCCTTCACGTAGGGTTCATATTTCAATTCTATAATCTTCTGCCTGTGTTGAGCGCCCTGGAAAATGTGGAACTGCCTCTCCAGCTTCGCTCCCTATCCAGAAAAGAGCGCAGGGAACACGCAGTGACCGCTCTTGAGCTTGTCGGTCTCGCCGGCCGGCTTCGCCACCGCCCGGGAGAGTTGTCGGGGGGCGAACAGCAAAGGGTCGCAATAGCCCGCGCCATAGTCACCGATCCTTCACTGATAGTTGCAGACGAACCCACCGGCGATCTGGACAAAAAGTCCGCCAGGGAAGTCCTCTCGCTGCTTGAACAGTTGAACGCACAATTCGGGAAAACGATAGTGATGGTGACCCACGACCCCAAGGCCGCCGAGACCGCCGGGCGCATGTGCCATCTGGACAAGGGCGTGCTCAATATGAACGCCGGCTGAGCGAATGCAACCTGGCGAGACGGCGTGTAAACATCTCACGCGAAGCCGCGAAGACACGAAGAAAAAAGTCGGAGGGCCGGCAGCCCATTTTTTTTCGCGTGAACAATCCTTGCCGCTTCCACGGAAGAAACCGTTATTATGCCGCCGCCAGGGTGAAGAAGAAGGTCGATCCTGAAGTCATGCCTTTTCGGGGGCTTTCCACCCAGATGGTGCCCCCATGATTTTTTATGATATGCCGGCAGATTGCCAGCCCCAGCCCAGTGCTTCCCGATTCTTTACCCCGATGCCTTTCCACGCGGAAGAACCGTTCGAATATCCTTTGCTGATCGAGTTTGGGAATTCCAGGCCCGTTGTCGCTCACCCCCAGTGTAATCTTTCCGTTTTGCACAATCGAGAAGACGCTCACCATCTCTCCGGCCGGACTGTACTTCAAAGCGTTTTCCAAAAGGTTTCTAAATACCTGGACCAACTGATCGAAATCGGCCTCCACTATTGGTCCGTCCGGTGGGAGATCGTTTTGAAGAGATACTTTTCTTTGTTCGGCAAGAGGCGTGCATGCTTTCCATGCTTCGATCACCGCCTCATCGGCCCTCACCGGCTTGACGTCCATAATGGTATAGTAGTCTTCCACTTTTGCAAGCTGAAGGAGGTCGTTAACTATTTTGATAATATGATTTGTATTTTTGAAGATAACTTCGATACATGAACTCCGTACGTCCGGATCGCTTTCATCGGACATGAGGACCTCGGTATAACCTTTAATGGAAGTCAGCGGCGTGCGCAATTCGTGGGAGGCGTTGGCGACAAAATCGCGTCTTATCTTTTCGAGCCTTTTCAACTCCGAGATATCGTGGAGAGCTATGATAGCGCCGTCCTCATCTTTTAATTGCTCTATTCGCACTATGTGGACATGATAGAATCGATCCGCACCGATAGTCACTTCGCTGTGAAACGAATGTATTTCGTTATTGAGCACACGATTACAGGCCGTCTGGAGTTCGGGGCTTCTGATGACCTCAAGGGGCCTGCGTCCCTTTAGTTCAGGGACCGAGGAGAACATGGTCCTGGCCGCGCGGTTCGATGAATTGATCCTGCCCGCTGAATCGAGCAGCAGGATACCTTCCTCTATTCCGTCCAGGATGCTCTCCAACTGAGATTTTTGTTCCGTAATCGTTTGAATATACGACTCGACGCGCTCGGCGTTTTCCCTGATAGATTTTGCGAGTGGATAAAAGTAATGACCGGGATGAAACTGTGGCAAAAACTTCACATTCCCCTGTCCAATCGAATCGGCTGCACTCGAAAGCAGACTGACCGAACGGCTGGCGCTCATCATGAGGTAAAGGCTTATTAACGCAAAAGTTATGAAGCCGGCCAGCATTATCAGCCGTTGGACGAAGGCGACGTTGCCCAGGGCATAAAATATACTGGACAGATGAACAGCCAGACGAAGAACACCGCCGGGAATTTTTCCCGCCCTTCGACTTTTTGCGCAACGTAAAGAAGATCGATATTGAGTGTATCACTGTGCCGCAGGCTCGATCCGGTGGGCAGGCCATAAGATTCAATGATTTCAGGACGCTGCGAGTGGTTATCCAGTCTGGACGTCTCATCTGGGGGCACCTCGGTATCGGCGATAACCTGGCCCCCTTCCGCCACATAGGTCATCCGAACCTTCAGTGGATCGCAAACCCTGACCAGCCAGGCACGCAGCTGCTCGGGGTTCTGAAACTCCTTTTCCCGCATCATCAGATCTTTTAGCAGGGAAAGTTCCCTTGTCGCCCTGACCTCTGTTTCAAATAGTATCTGCTTTTTGAGATAGTTATTGTAATAGAGGGAGGGCAAAAAGAGAGCCAGGAAAAAGATGCCCCACAAAAGGAGCAGGAGGCGAACTCTTAGTTTGAATTTCATTTTCATATCAAATTTTAAACCGGTATCCCACACCCCTTACTGTTTCGATCCAGTCCGCGCACGAAAGCAGTTTCTGTCTTAACCGGCGGATGTGCGTATCCACGGTGCGGGCATATCCCTCGAAGTGATAGCCCCACACCCTGTCAAGGAGTTGTTCGCGATTGAGGACCTTGCCCTGGTTGTTTGCCAGTTCCGAGAGCAGTTTGAACTCCGTGGCCGTAAGTACGATCTCGGCCCCCTCCAGGTTGACCCGGTGGCCTTCAAAGTCTATTTCCAGTCCCGATTTCTTGTAGACTGTCCTGGGCTGATAGTCGTGTCCCGAGCGGCGCAGGATCGCTCGCACTCGCAGAAGAAGCTCCCTGGGGCTGAACGGCTTCACCACGTAATCGTCGGCCCCCAGTTCAAGGCCGATGATGCGATCGATTTCCTCCCCCCGGGCAGTCAGGATCAGGACCGGAACGGTCGCCGTCTTGGGTTCGCGTTTCATTTCCTTGCAAACCTCGAAGCCGTCGATCCCCGGAATCATCAGGTCCAAAATAAGCAGATCGGGTGGATTTCTGCGAACCTGGTTGAGCGCCTCGTGGCCGTTTTCCGATACGACGACCTCGAAGCCCGCCTTCTTCATGGTGATGGCCAAAAGCTGCGCAATATCATGATCGTCTTCTACAACCAGAATCTTGGACTGGTTCATGACTTCCTCGCTGCGGCAGGCCCGAACAATGTTATCATATAACACTGGTTCAGGCCGATATTAATGGATAAAGAGGAGAAAACTCCTCCACCCGGTTTCTTCCCACAGATGGGACAGTGGGCAAGAAACTGCCCTGATGAACCTGGAACGTCCGATTCTACAACTATTCATTGTACCTGATTGTTACGCGGATGTTAAAATTATGTTACGGATTGTCATTTTTCTTACATTATTCATTCCATGATATGCATTCCACCGGGCAGATACCTATTGTTTCATCGACGCAGCCTTTGTCTGTGACTTCGAATACGATTACGCGGGCCTTGACTGTCCTGTCGTCCATTTCGAAGATTTCCGGGCACAATTCCGCGCAGGCTCCGCATCCTATACAACACTCATTGTCAAGATCCACCATAACGAGTTAACTCCACTTACAGACAAACGAGAAGGTGATAATAGTTTTCCTGTCATCTCGAATAGAATTCGATAACCATCGGCATCTCACAGAGCAAGGGGATTTCCGAAAGCGTGGGAACATAGAGAAGCTTTGCCGACATCTGTTCCCTTGAACGTTCGAGGTATGGGACCGTGACGCGGGCAACCATCTCTGCAGCCACTTCGACAAACGGCGGAAGCTTTTGACTCTCTTCCTTTACCGTGGCCAGGTCATTTGCCGCGAGCCGTTGCGAAGCGATGTCCACCTTTTTTCCATTAACCAGAATGTGGCCGTGGGAAATGAACTGCTGGGCCGCATAGATTGTGCGGGCGAGTCCGGCGCGGTAGACAACGGCGTCCAGTCGTGTTTCGAGCAATTGAACCAGAGTGTCAACCGGGTTGCCAGGCCTCTGCATGGCTATCCTCACGTAATTGCGCATCTGTTTTTCTTCAATATTGTACTGCGCGCGAAGACGCTGTTTTTCTAGAAGATGGCGTTTATAGTCGGACCCTTTCGTCCTGTCTTTGTTGCCCCCGTGCTGTCCTGGAGCATTGGGCCGTCTTTCCAGCGCCTTACCCGCCTTGGGTGTAATAGGAATACCCAACTGGCGTGATAACCTGATCTTGGCACCTTTTGTATTCATAAAGAATTGGCTCTCCTTTTTGGAAATTTATTTTCCTTGAATATTAACCAATCTTTAAAAACTTTTTTAGTCCACAAAGCTAAAATATCTTTTTATGGTTTCATATATTGTTATTGACTTGATGTTTGATTTTGCCTATTAGGTTAGACTACCTTAGAGAATGATCTTATACGTATAGGGTCTGTGATTTCATTATTTTTTCGGGAGGAAAAAATGAAAAAACTGCTGGATATTGCAGCCGAGATAGTTCAGGCTCAGGCCTCGGTTGGGCAGATGTCCCCTGAACAGATTGAACAATCTCTTATCAAGACCTTTTCAACGCTGCAAAGAATGCAGAAGGCTGAAGAAAAGGGACTGTCGCTGGATAGGGGGGGCGCTGAAGAAGAGGGCGTCGAGGAGACACGGGCTGCGAAAAAGGAGCCGCGCGAATCCATTCAGGATGATAAGATAGTATGCCTTGAGTGCGGAACAGAGATGAGGCAGCTCACTACAAAACACCTTAGTGTGCACGACCTGACGCCTCGCGAGTACAAGCAAAAATGGGGATTTTCGCTAAAACAGCCCCTGTCCGCAAGATCTTTGACCAAAGCGCGGAGCAAAGCCGCTAAGAAGAGAGGACTTCCTGCAAACCTGGTTAAGTTCCTTGAGGAGCGCAAGCAGAAGAAGGCCGAAGCGGAGGCTGGAAGTGATTACCAGCCCGAGCAAAGAGAAGGCAGGCCCGTTGTCAAAAGAAGACCGAAGGCGCGCAGAACCGGCTGAGACCGTGAGCGGCTAGGAGTTCGAACGTTGCGCATTTGAATGTGGGGCAGCAAGACTGCCCCACGCCTCATTGACACAAGGGATTTGTGGATCGAATCTATATCCAATCCGTTTTTCTTGTGAAAGGAAACAGTTCCTTCTATCATCTTCCCCTGAAAAGAGTTTTCGAAAACTGGCGGGGCCCCCCGGCGATTCCATTGATTGGTTTGACCCTGAAAATTATTCTATTTTTCCAGGCTTCAGGGCCGTTTTTTGCATATACGAACTGAGCGGGTTGACTCACCCCGGAGATGACCGCGGATTTTAGTTAGTGTCGCCTGCATGGTCCGGTGGGAAGAAAAGTTTCATAAGAGCTGAAAAAAGATATTCGCATAAGGTGTTTCCCTGATATAATGCAATTCTCTCCGGGGGGGGATTTCTCTTTTTCAGGAAAACCAAATCGGAATCTTGGTGGATTGCCTCATTGACAATGGGCATTTTATATTTAGCATTATTTTGACTCCCAGACTGTGATTTTCCATCCGACGAAATAAATGGATTGTCATCAATCTTAACTGATTTCAAAATTGGTCTTAAATGATTTCAAATCTGTTTTAGAAGTGTCCTCGATTGCCGGGCGCAGGAAAGTAGATTTTGGCCCGGCGGCGCAAGGAAATCTGTTTAATTTTAATGTGTACTGAAAAGGAAGGGTATGCACATCGAGTACAAGAACATCGATCCTAAACTTGTGGTAAACGAAATCCGAAATGGCAGGTCCTTGGAATCGGTCCAGAAGGTGTTCGGATTAAAATTCAAAAGCGAGGTCCAGGACCTCTATCTCAAAGGCCTCATGGAAATGGGGGAAATTCCCCAGGTCGCATTCAACAAATCCGCTGCTCCTCGCTGCTCCTATTATCCAGGGACCGGCGGATAACCAGGACAGATCTTTTTTCCGCAAGCGGGAACGGCTAAGGCCTCCGGTCTCCAATCCCATCGTTGTGGTCAAAACCGGCAATTTTCGAACGATCGGCCATAGCGGCAGCGTAACCCTTAACCGGGCTCTTTTAATCGAGATGCTGGGGTTCAAGGTAGGGGATTCGTTCGAAATCTACAGGGAGGATGACATGGTGGTCCTGAAAAAGGCCCCTACGCCTCTGTGAGTAAATGAGGTCCAGGTTGATTTTCAAAGCCCGGCTCGGATGATCTCTAGATTTTTTTTCTTCTAAGCTTATTCAAGACATGCAGGAAGCGCCACATAGCTGTCATGTTGGTGCCGAAAACAAGAATGAGAAGCACGCCCTTCAGAGTCAGGTCCATCGCCCAGGCAGAAGCAAACCCGGCGGCTTAACAAGTTTATAAATGGGTTGAGAATCCCCGCGATTCCCAGGAGTATGATTCTTTCTCCTCTCTGAAACACCCCCACCTGGCATCTTTCGCCCAATCCTTCGGCTCGAGCCCTCGTGTAGCTGACCATCAAAGAGCCGAACAGAATGAGCAGGATGGCCAGGAGGTAAGGTGTCTGGGAATTATTGCGGTAAAAATAGAACCAGACGCCCAGGTAGATCAAAAGTTCCGTGTATCGGTCGAGGACGGAATCCAGGAAGGCCCCGAATTTTCTGCTCTGCCCCGTGGCCCTTGCCAGCGAACCGTCCAGAGTATCCAGAAGACCTGTCAAAAGCGTCAGCAGTCCTCCCAGGAACGGGTAAAAAGCAAAGGAGATTCCGGCCAGAAGGCTAATCAAAAGCCCTCCGTACGTGATATGATCCGGCGTTAGTTTCCAGCTTATGAGCCTGGGAATTATACGCGTTTCCAGAATCTTGTAATAACCTGCTTCGATTGTCGTTCCCTTGAGCATAAAAGCTTTCAGTTGAAGATTGATGCCGCCGCAATTACTGGATATCAAATTTTAGCTCTTTGATCAAACCGAAGTTAAAATTTGCCAATTCACCAGGGCAAAATCAGGGACTTTTACCCTGACCATTTTCCCTTTGCCGATATAAGTTTCATTAGGCGCAAGGAGCGAATACGCCAGGCCGTTTCTCAAAAAAGAAATCCTGTTTCGCTCCTCGGCTGCGGACGCGATAGGGGCAAATGTGCAAAGCGATCCCCTCATTGCCACAGTACCCTCAAATGCCTGGTAAAGGCCTTCCTTTTTTCTCATCGGCCCCAGGGTGCGGGCATGCAGGGCGAAATCAGCCGAGGTCTTTAAGCCCAGAAAACGCCGGATCACCGGCGCCGCAATCTC
>CAVRZU010000266.1:0-14278 GCA_963725365.1 uncultured delta proteobacterium
CGCTTTTCCTGAAGGTTCTTTACCACGTTGCGGTAGGCCTCCACTCGGGTGAGCATTCCGGCCACAGCGCTGTGTTCATCCAGCTCAAGGATGAGTGAGGGCTTGTCCCTGAGCAGGTGCCGGTAAAAATGCTCGATGAAGGAATCGGCCCCGCAACTGAAATTCGTGAGGTGCACGCCATACCAGTTCGGGGTGCGAGAGATTCTTTTCGCCGTTCTGATGATCCTTGCTCCCAGTCCCCAGAACATTCGTTTAAATCGCTCATGTCTTCGGAATCCGAACTGACCAGATCCATAGGAAGCGCCTTTATCCCCAGCTTTGCAAGCTGCTTTCCAAGCTGGAGGTTCATCCGGTCGTCATACAGGTTGTACGGACGTCCGGTAATGATCCAGACGGGCTCTGCAGGATCGATGCTCTCGATTATTTCATTGCCGGTCTCAGCGAGCCGGCGACGAAATTCCATCTGTCTTGCCAGCGCCTTGAAAATAGCCCTCTCCAGCTCCGCCCTGCGCGGTCTCAGGTTTGCCGGAAAGGCCTTTTCAAATATATAGACCAGGTTTGCCGGGTCCTCCTTCAAATAGAGCGAGGGACGAATGATCCTCCTGTCCGCAATGTTTAGCGCAGACCGGCTCATGAACTGGGAACTCTGAAGCAGCGGACAGAAATATCCTATCTCGTCTGGCTGCGGAACAGGCGCGTTTACAACATTTGGCAGGAACAGGTATTCGGCCCGATCCATAAGGTAACGGACATGGCCGTGGAAAACCTTGACCGGAAAGCAAACCTCGGAGACGACGTTTTCCACCCCCAGGAATGCCAGCTTGTTAGTAGTCTTCGGGCTCAAAAGCACCGGAGAATCCAAGCTCGGAGAAAAGATGCGCCCAGAAAACGCCCCACTCGAGGGAGTGCAGCGCAAGGGGTATGCCGACCACAGGCTTTGGCTGGCGCCCGGCTTCGGCTTCGGTCAGCAGGTTTCCGGCCTCCGTCAAGGGCTTGCTCGAAAAGACCCTGCCTGACCTGAAAATAGTCCGTCTCACGGCCGCCTTCGGCCCGGGTTTCATAGCGGCCGCAGTCACCTCCCCACACGCTCTTTCTTTCCCCGAAACTATAGACTTTGAGCTTGCATTCGTTATGGCACTTCTTGTCCGCATGGCAGATGCTCTCGGTAAAATTCACCTGTCATCGAAGCAAGCTGGTCGAGATCGCGCCTGCGGTATTCCATTCCCTGTTTTTTGAAAAGCTCCATGACCGACAAGCGCGGCCCCAAACGCCCCCATCACTTCGCGATGTTTTGGGACCAGCACCTCGCGCTTGAGCACCTTCTCGAACGCCGCAACGATTCCCTTGTTCAGCGAAGGTCCGCCCAGGAACATGATCCGCTTGCCGATGTGTCTCTTTTCCACTACCCTGTTCAGGTAATTGTGGACGATTGCGTAGCAAAGCCCCGCAATGAGGTCCCGCCGCTCCCCCCCCTTCTGAAGATAGCTCTCCAGGTCCGATTCCATGAAAACCGTGCACCGCTCGGCAAGATGGATCGGATTAATCGACGAAAGGGCTATTTCCTGGAATTCCCCGACAATGTTGATCTTCATCTTGTTGGCAAGTTCGTGCAGGAAACTGCCCGTCCCGGCCGCACATACCTTATTCATATCGAAATCAAGCGGGTGGGTATTTTCTATCATGATGTATTTGGAGTCCTGCCCGCCGATTTCGAATATGGTGTCCACTTCAGGATCGATTTCAACCGCTCCCCTGGCGTGCGCGGTAATCTCGTCTATCACCAGGTCTGCACTCAAGAAAATCCCCGACGACATTGCGGCCCGACCCGGTTGTGGCTATCGCCATGAGCTTGATCTTCTGTCCGACATCCTCGTGCAACGTGCGCAGAAGCCGCTGAGTAACCTCGATGGGTTTTCCCTGGGTAGGCACGTAGCATTTATGCAGAATCTGGGCTTTCTCGCTTATCAGTGCATACTTTGTCGTGGTCGAGCCTATATCGACACCCAGGTAGGCCTCGACCGGCTTTCCCTTTTTTCCTGCCCACGGCTTCAGGCTGTTCTCGGGGTCAAAATCGGTCAGGGAAAGCTCCAGGCGCTCGGCCCTGGGGAAGTTATAGACCGAAAGATCCGCTCCGCATAAGGATCGAGAGGTCCACCTCATTTCGCCAGTCTTGCTTCTGGGCCTGGATCGCCGCGCCAAGCGCGCCAATCGAAGTATGGTGGGCCGGGACAGTTAATGAGGGATAATAATGTTTGAACGCCTGGACCTGGAGTTGGTTTGACGCCATGCCGCCTATGAAAATAATCGGATCCAGCAGTTCCCGGTTTGCGACTATGGTGCTCATGTAATTGGCGGCGTTTCCGAAATGAAGGCCGGCTATGATGTTGGGCAGGCTCTCCCCCTTGTTCTGGAGGTGGATCATGTCGGATTTTGTAAAAACCGTACACCGGCATGCGACCGGGGCCGGATAGGTGCTCTTCATACCCAGTTCGATAAAGTCTTCCAGGGTTTGCTGGAGCTTTTCCTGGTCCATCGAAAAGTCCTGCCCGTAAATCGACTGAGCAAGCCTTTCGGCCTGCTGGTCAATGAATGAACCAGTTCCCGACGCGCAAGGACCGTTCATGTTGAACGACTCCAGCAGCCATTCGTCCCCGGTGTGCGCCAACTGGAACACAGCGGCATCCTGGCCTCCCACCGTAATAATCGAACGCACGCCGGGGACCACGTGACTGGCTCCCAAGCACCTGAGCGATTGTCTCTACTTCAAAAGGAGCACCGAGCTTTTTCGCAAGCAACTCTCCGTGGACACCCGTAAAGCTTACCGATCTGACAACGGCTGGCTCACCAGCCCGGACACTTTGCAGGATATGGTCCAAAAGCTTGTGAGTTTCTTCGTAGATCAGCCCAAAATGTCTCAGATATGGAGTCTCCAGGACAACCTTACGGTTTTCATCCAAAACGATGCAGTTGATGCTGACCGATCCTATGTCAACCCCAACATCATAATTCATTATCTTTAACCCCTCGATTAATCGATATTTTAGACGCAAGAACCTGATGCCCTGGCAAAACTCTGCCTAATATAATGAGTTCGTTTGATTTGTTCAATCATAAGATTGAATTGAGAATCAATTAGGGATTAGGAATTATGAATGAAAAACCCACAAAAAGAATTGAGGGATTGCGGGATTGCGAGTTTGTTTTTAATTCCTCAATCCCTGGATTCCGGATCGAGAGATAAATTCCCGAGTTCCCCGACCTGCCTGGTAAGAAGCCGGACGAATTCACGAAGACCTTTCCTGTGCAGCGAAGACACCAGAAGAACCGGGTAGCCGAGTTCAAGGTATTTTTTTTCTATTCTGTCCAGGTCCGAGGCGTTTTCAATCAGGTCGGTCTTGTTCAAAACGATTATCCGGGGTTTTTTGCTCATGCTTTCCGAATAGCTCTCAAGCTCGTGTTCGATCTGTCTGAACGGCTCCAAAGGGTCGTCCGAAGGGACCAGCGACAAGTCGATCACGTGAACCAGTAGACGGGTCCTCTCGATATGCTTCAAAAACCGGACTCCCAGTCCGGCGCCCTGGTGAGCGCCTTCGATAAGCCCCGGCACGTCCGCGATCACGAAAGGGGGCGCATCGTCGTACTGCACGACACCGAGATTGGGCGTAAGAGTGGTGAACGGGTAATCCGCTATTTTGGGCCGCGCTGCAGAGACTGCAGAAATGAGGGTGGATTTTCCTGCGTTTGGAAGCCCCACCAAGCCTACGTCGGCGATGAGCTTGAGTTCAAGTTTCAGGCTGCGCTCTTCGCCGGGCTGGCCTTCCTGGGCGAAACGAGGTGAGCGGTGAGTCGAGCTGACGAAATGGGCGTTTCCCTTCCCGCCCCTTCCCCCGTTTGCCGCTGTCCATCTCTGCCCGGTTTGGGTAAGATCGGCAAAAATTTCGCCTGTCAGCGGGTCCTTAAAGGCGGTGCCTACCGGCACTTCCACAATGAGGTCCTTACCGCTGCGTCCATGCTTGTTTTGGCCGGAGCCGTTCCCTCCGGAATCGGCCCTGAAAAGATTCCGAAATCTGAAATCGAGAAGGCTATGCTTTCGTTCAGTAGCCTCCACGACGACACTGCCGCCTTCGCCGCCGTGCCCCCCGTCGGGGCCGCCACGAGGCACATATTTCTCGCGCCTGAAACTGACGCAGCCATTGCCTCCCTTGCCGGCAACAACCGTTATGGTCACTTCATCTATGAATTTCATTTTTCGTAGCGGCGGACAGAGCCGAAATTTTTCACGTGAAGAAAAGAGGTGCTGCCGCGAGGGGCATTAGGATTGCCTTTTCCAATTCACCCATCCAACTACTCACCTGCCATTGCCGGATAGACGCTGATTTTTTGACGCGTCTTGTCCTTGAATTCGAATTTAACCAGGCCGTCCGAAAGTGCGAAGATGGTATAATCCCTGCCCATTCCGACATTGTTTCCCGGATGAAACTGCGTGCCGAGCTGCCGAACTATGATGTTGCCGGCGCGCACGAACTCACCGCCGAATTTCTTTATTCCCCTGCGCTGGCCTGCACTGTCGCGGCCATTGCGGGAACTACCACCCGCTTTTTTATGTGCCATGATATTCCTCCAAAACTCTGCCTTGGGGTCCGGGGTCCACGGGTCTCGGGCTTTTGACTCGCGGCCCGTTTTTGGGATACTATCCTATATTTTGCACGCGCATAGCCGTGTAAGCCTGCCTGTGTCCCTGTTTTTTCTGGTAGTCCTTGCGGCGTTTGTTCTTGAAAATCATAACCTTGCGAAGACGCCCCTGCTCAACTATGGTCGCCTCGACCTTAACGCCTTCCACAAGAGGCCGGCCAATCTGCACCTGATCTTCGTTTGAGAAGAAGAGCACCTCATCGAGGGTGACGCTTTCCCCGACTTTGCCTTCAATCTTTTCCACTTTTACTACCTGCCCGGGCCGAGCTTCATATTGCCTTCCTCCGGACCTGAAGATTGCGTACATGGTTCAAATCCTCCGCGCAAGGCGCGCTTTTAATTGAATGTAAGGCCGATAAAAAAAGCGGCCACCTTCTGGCCGCTAATGAATAGCTGAACGCCCGTAGCTACATAGTGGCGTAGATTCCCTGCTTCAGAATCATTTCCTGGTATTCTTTGAGCATTTCGCACTTATCCAAACATTTGTTCTTGTCCTCTTTGGCTCGGTCACAGTTGACGCACGGACTTTTTAACATCAGGGTGCCTCCTATAAGGGAAAAATATTTGGAAGTTTTCTATATATTTAAATCAGAGGCATCCTGTCAAGCTATTTTTGCGAAAATCGCATAGCGCTGAGAAATAAAAAGAGAACCCATCTCAAGCGAAGCTGCGAATCTCAGGGATTTTTCCCCTCGCGTTTTCGCGCAGGAACCCTGCGTCGATTCAGGCGTATTCCTCACTTTTGCCTCTTTACTTTTGCCTTGCCTTCCCTCAGGCCCGCACCGGCTCGCGCAGAAGCATGCGAATGGCTTGTCCGGCCGTGGCTGCGAGCTGGGGATGTGTCTCTCTAAGGGTTTCGATCTGTCGAAGGTGGTCGGCGGTGCGCAATATAATCATTGCGAGGTCTCCTTCGTCCATTCCTGAAATCTCGCGGACCTGTTCCCACGTAAGACCCTGAGCCCAATGGTAGACAGTCACCACCGCCCAGAAAGGCATGGGCGGGATTTGGAACCCTTCGGACTGCAAGCGTTCCCTTAGCCGTTGAAGGCTTTTCAACATCTGGAAAAAGGGTTTGGCAAGGTCCGGATATTTCCAGATAAAAGAAGCAAGTTGCACGTCTCCCTGTTTATCCCGATCTGTCACGAAAGGAGCGATGAGCGCCGCCAATAACTCGGGACTATTTTGTGGAAACACGCTCTTGCGTATTCCCTCGGAGATGAGCAACGGCTGGTCGAGCCGCAGTTTGGACGCCCACATACCGTCATTGGTCAACTTCCCCTCATCATCGACGTATCCTTCGGCCTGAAGCAGCCCGTAGTGCTTGAGAAATGAGCGCCAGAGCTGCTCCTGGGTAGAATCCACCTTTGCGAATAAATGAAAGTAGCGCCTGAGGGCCGCAGAAAACGGATGCGCGGTCTCGTTTTGACAGGGGCCGAAAAGGGTGCATTTTTCGCACGGATAGGATTGCAGTCTTTGGAGCATTGCCGCCAGTTCTCTGGATGCAGCGTCGTCGGAGCCATCAATGCGCTCCTCGCCTGTTGGTCTGAACTCCCCGTCAACCGCACGTTTGATCAGGGCCTCCCACTCTCCTCGATTCTTCAATTCGGGAAAAGAATCGAGCGATACACTCAAGTCACGCACGCGATGAAAAGCCACACGGTGAGTCCGGATGAACGTGCGCCGCATCCGGATCGGATAGGCCAGCCGGACGGCTTCGACATTCCTGAATTCAAAGTCGGCCCGGGCTACGCAAATATAAGGGGTGCCCCTCTGGCTGAGGAAGACCCGGCCGGGGACGAGCTGATCGACGAGATTTCCTAACCTGGGCCTCCTTTTGTGCGACTTGCGCATCTTGCGGAACTGCTCCTGAGCCGAAGAATACCGGGTGCGAACTTCAGAAAGCTCGTCCAGGGACCCGCAGCCCATCTGCTCTCGATATTGCTCGAGTTCGGCGCGGACTGCTTCGAGCTTTTTAATCGACTGCGTGTCGCGGCTCATGTTCTGGAAAGTAGCCAGGGAAGCTACAAAAAGGTTGCGAATCTCCTCGGGCGTATGTGAAAGGAGCAAGTTCAAAACCATCGAGAAATTGACTTTAATCTGGCTTTGAATCGGGTCGGGAGGAGATTTTAGCAGCTCATTTATAAGGCGCGGGTCCTGGTGCTGCCCGGGAACGACAAGAACAAACCCGATTTCGTCCATTCCGCGGCGTCCAGCCCTGCCCGTCATCTGCAAGAGCTCGGTTGCGCTAAGTGGAGCGAAATCCTTGCCGTTGAACCGGTCGCTTTGAAAAATGACCACAGTGCGGGCCGGGAAATTGACTCCTGCGGCAATAGTAGAGGTGGAGAATATGGCGTCGAGGTGTCCCGCCTGCATCATCTTCTCCAAAAAAAGCTTCCAGCGCGGAAGCTGTCCGCCGTGATGGGAACCTACCCGGCAGCTCTTCAGGATCGAAAGGTGCTGATGGGTCCTGAGGAAAGGGTATATGTTGACCACCTCTTTTAGAGTTTCCTCAATATGATTGCTTTCCTGGCTGTCAGGGTTGTGGTCCGACTGGCAGAACCCGACCGCCCGGTCGCAGTCCGATCTTGATTTCAAATAAAATATGGCCGGCAGAAGGTTGGCATTTCTCAGCACATCCAGGATTCTTGGAATGGTTGCCAATTCGTTTCGGGGAAGCGACCTCGGGTCGATTCTTTCAATCCTCGGGAGCAAACCACTCCTGGCCCCCAGCGGCGCGAGCTCTCCACCAGGGAAGAGGAAAAGCGGAAAAAGCGGGACGGGGCGCTCGTATGCTGCTATCCATTCGCATTCCGAGCCGCGCATCCAGGTAAGCCATTTGCTGATTTCACTGCCGTTTAGTATTGTTGCGGAGAGCAGCAGGAGCCGAACACGGGGAGGCAGATAAATGAGCACCTCCTCCCAAACGACGCCCCTGTCTGCATCGCCCAGGTAATGGGCTTCGTCCAGAACCACCAGGTCAATGTCTATGTCCTCTCCCCGGTGCATTGTGTCATACAACTGGTTTCGCAGGATTTCAGTGGTGCCGACTATTACAGGGGCATGTGGATTTTCTTTCCTGTCTCCCGTCAGAATCCCTACGTTTTCAGGGCCGAAGATTTCGCCGAATTCCTGGTACTTTGCGTTTGACAACGCCTTAAGCGGCGAAGCGTACCAGCTTTTCCCGTTTTTGTGAAAAACCTTGTCGATGGCTTCAACCGCGATGTAAGTTTTGCCTGCGCCCGTAGGGGCCGTAACGAGCACGTCTGATGCCTCGATTGCCTTCAGAGCTTCAATCTGGAAAGGATCCGGCACGAAAGGAACCGGCTCGGGCACCTTTATTCGATCAAGCACAGGGCGCAGGCTTCTGTAGATCCTGAAATTGTAGGGGGGGCCGGAGGGCTTGGCCGAAGGCTGCCGTCCATGATGTTTTGAGCGATCTGGTTTGTGGCTGGATTTGTTCATGTGCGGGAATATTGCCAAATACCACCTCTGATGTCAAAGATTCAAACACTGCACTCTAATAATTGTAACAAAGAGCTTCAAAATGAACGAGTGTTTACCAAAAAAAAGTAAAATTGTGTAATATTAAAATTGTGTACTTGATGGAAATAACATGGAAAGGATCGGTAATGGAAATCATCTTAAACCCCATAGGCGTAATCCGAAGCCCAATTACCGATTTACACGAAGGCCCTCGGCAAGGCGATGAATCTGATGTCAGCGGGCAACTGATTATCGAAGAGCAATACAGGGACGCATTGTTCGGCCTTAGTGAAGGCAGCATGATTGTCATTCTCTATTGGATGCATCTTGCCGAACGCGATATTTTCCAGGTCCACCCCAGGGGTGATCGTAGACGGCCTTTGAGGGGTGTTTTCACGACTCGAAGCCCGCAGCGGCCAAACCCCATTGCCTTCGGAACTGTAAAAGTAACGCGCATCCAGGACACAGTTATCGGTGTAGTGGGTCTTGACGCCGTTGACGGCACGCCTCTCATCGATATCAAGTGTGTCGCAACGACCGGAACCTGAAATATTTCTTTTCGATGTCAAACCCGCAAGTTATAAAAGATCGAGGATTGAGCGGACAGAGGAAAGGCAAGTCTTTCTCTGGGTCCCCTGAGTCTCTGTGGTGAATTCTTTTGACATGGTAATTTCATGCGTGGTATCGGTTTCGCTGCCGGACGAGGACGATGTTTTCCGATTCCAACAGGCATGAATTGCCTGGCTGAGAGGTGTCAATGAAAAGAGCGAAGCGATCCAGCAATTTTGACGAGCAACCCGATCCGATGCGGGACCTCAATGTTGAACTTGGGAGTTCGGACGAAGATGATGATATAATCGATCTGGAAGACATCATCGAGATGCCGGACAGCCCCATAGACGAAGATGAGGATCTGGACCTGGACGTCGATAATTTCGACGTGGATTCGATGCTCCAGCCTGAGCCGGAAAAGACCGCACGGTCATCTAAACTTGGCTCGGAAGACGACGATCTTATCAATTCGTTCGATGACGAACCGGAGGAGGAGGATGAGCTCTTCGGGCCTGGAGAACCGTCCGCCGGAAAACCGGCCACGAAAAGGAAAGAATTGGAAGTCTTCGACGAAGACGATGAATCGCTTCTCGACGACTTCATGGAAAATTCTTTAATGACCGAGGCCGGTGCGGCAGAGCCAATGTCCGATCAAGCCTGGTCAACTGAGGTTGGGCCAAAGGGTCCAATTCCCGATGAGACTTCCGAACCCGCGCCATCGGAAGCAGCCGCCCCGGCAAATGCCTCCGGACCGCCTTCTGCGGACCCTTCACAAATAGCAGAAGAACTTGTAGGTCAAATAGAATCCCATTTGCAGGATTACATACGGGCCATGGTAGAATCAAGGCTGCCTGAGCTGGTCAGGTCGATTATCCACGAGGAAGTGGAAAAGCTTAAAAAAGAGCTTGAGCTTCAATAGTAAAATGAGGGGATTTAGAGATTGCAGGAATCGAGAGGGGAATCAACTGTGAGCGAAGGCGCTCTGCCTAAAGGATATGAATTTGCTGAAGTCGAGTCGCATTGGTACAGGTATTGGGAGGAAAAAGGTATTTTCCACGCCGATGCGTCAAGTTCAAAACCGCCGTTTTCAATAGTCATCCCTCCTCCGAACGTGACCGGACAGCTCCATATAGGGCATGCGTTCAATAACACTTTGCAAGACATACTTTGCCGTTACAAAAGACTCAGGGGGTTCGAAGTCCTGTGGATGCCCGGGACCGACCACGCGGGGATCGCCACCCAGAACGTAGTCGAGAGGCAACTGGGGGCTGAAGGTCTCACAAGGCATACAATTGGCCGGGAATCCTTTCTTGAGCGGGTTTGGGACTGGAAGGCAAAGTATGGCGGAATAATTATAAATCAGTTGAAGCGGCTCGGGGCTTCCTGCGACTGGTCCCGCGAGCGGTTTACCATGGACGCGGGCCTGTCGGAGGCTGTGCGCCAGGTTTTCGTATCGCTCTATAATGAGGGGCTGATCTATCGCGGCAAGCGCATGATCAACTGGTGTCCCAGGTGTATGACCGCACTCGCCAACATCGAGGTCGAAAGCGAGGAGCTCGATAGCCATCTCTACTATATCCGGTATCCCATGGCGAGCGGAAAGGGCGCCCTGGTCGTCGCCACCACCAGGCCTGAAACCATGCTGGGCGACACCGCCGTCGCCGTAAACCCGGAAGACAACCGCTACAAAGCTTTTATAGGACAAAAAGTGATCGTGCCGATAGTTGGCCGCAACATTCCGGTAATTGCCGATCTCTATGTAGAGCGGGAATTCGGCACAGGAGCCCTTAAGGTTACCCCTGCACACGATTTCAACGATTTCCTGCTTTCCGGGAAGCACAACCTCGAACTCGTGCAGGTCATAGACGAGCGGGGAATAATGACCGAGCAGGCGGGCCACCCTTATGCCGGAATGGACAGGTTTGCCTGCCGCAAGCAAATTCTCAGAGACCTCGATAAGGCCGGCTGTCTCGTAAAGACTGAACAGTATAAGCACAGGGTTGGACACTGCTATCGCTGCCATAATGTGGTAGAGCCCATGATCTCGCTACAGTGGTTCGTTGCCGTCAAACCTCTTGCCGAAGCTGCCATTGAAGCCGTCAAACAGGGCAAAACCAAAATTGTTCCAGCCAAATGGGAAAAGGATTATTTCATCTGGCTCGAAAACCTCGAGGACTGGTGCATAAGCCGCCAGATATGGTGGGGACACCGCATCCCTGCGTGGTATTGCCTGAAGTGCAATGACATCATAGTGTCGATGGAGGCCCCGCTGGAATGCCCGAATTGTCCCGGCTCCCCTCTCGAACAGGATTCCGATGTCCTCGATACGTGGTTCAGCTCCGGCCTGTGGCCTTTTTCGACCTTCGGATGGCCCCAAAGCACCCCGGAGCTGGACAAATTCTACCCTACCTCTGTTCTGGTTACCGCCTTCGACATTCTCTTTTTCTGGATCGCCCGTATGATGATGATGGGGCTCCATTTCAGGCAGGAAGTCCCCTTCCATGAAGTCTATGTTCATGCCCTCGTTCGCGATGCCGAGGGGCAGAAGATGAGCAAATCAAAGGGAAATGTAATCGATCCCCTGCTCATGATGGACAAATACGGGACTGACGCTTTGCGGTTTGCCCTGACGGCGTTTGCGGCCCAGGGCCGGGACATCAAACTCTCAGAGGAGCGCATCGAAGGCTACAAACACTTTGTAAATAAAATATGGAACGCGGCCCGGCTTCTCCTTATGAACCTCGAAGATTTCAAGGGACCGGTTCAAATTCCGGTAAAAGTTACCGGGCTCGCCCATCGCTGGATACTTAGCCGGCTTCAAAGGGTCGCCGCAGAAACAGTCGAGTCCCTGGAAAACTACCACTTCAATCAGTACGCTCAGGTCCTCTACCAGTTCCTGTGGCATGAGTACTGCGACTGGTACCTCGAGATCATAAAGCCGAATTTCTACGGCGATGATATTGAGGCTGGCGCCCTCGCACGCTCTGTTGCAGTCACCGTCATGGAAAAGATCCTGATTCTCCTGCATCCCGTAATGCCGTTCATAACAGAAGAGATTTGGCACAAACTGCCTAACACCTCCGGCTTGAGTATTATGAACGCGCAGTTTCCGGAGGCGCAAACCGAAAGGATCGATCCGGAAGCCGAAGAGAAGATGGAAAAGCTTATGGCGGTTATTACGGCAATCCGCAATATCCGCGGCGAGATGAACGTCGCTCCGTCGGCCAAAGTGGAAGTGGTGTGTCTGTGCGGCCAGGAGGCCGCAATGGAGCTTCTCAAAGAGCACGAGCCCATGATCGCCGGCCTGGGCAAAGTCTCCAGGCTCACCGTAGACAGGGCCGGGGAGACCCCGAAGCCGAAGCATGCGGCAGGAGCGGTGGTCGGAAACGTGGAAGTCTTCGTAATTCTTAAGGACATTCTTGATTTCGACAGCGAGTCGAACCGGCTCCGCAAAGAACTGGGCAAGCTGGAAAAGGAATTCGGACTGACTCATAGAAAACTATCAAACGACGATTTCCTTCAAAAAGCCCCGAGTGACGTGATCGAAAAGGAACGCGAAAAGAACGCACGGCTTGGCGAGAAGATGGAAAAATTAAACCGCAGGCTTGAAATCATGAAAACGTTAAAGAGCGAAGGGTGAATCATAGATCTAAAATCTAAAATCAAAAATCTTCTTCAAATGGCTATCGACGAAGACGCCGGCAGCGGAGATGTAACCACGCTAAGTGTTATCCCTGCCGAGCAGCAGGGAAGAGCGGTTGTCTTCGGACGTGAGCCCTTTGTTTTATCCGGATCGAAACCATTTCGGACAATTTTTGAACTCCTCGACCCCGAGGTCAGGATAGATTGCCTGTTTTCCGACGGAGAAATGATTGCGCCAAATATTTCCGTATTCAGTATCGAAGGAAGGGTGAGGACCCTTTTAACTGGCGAGAGAACCGCTCTGAATTTTGCCCAGCGGTTGTGCGGGGTTGCCACCCTGACACGGAAAATGGCGGACGCCATAGCCGGGACCCGATGTCAGTTGCTCGATACGCGAAAGACAACCCCTTTGTGGCGGAGCCTGGAAAAAGAGGCCGTGCGGCACGGAGGCGGAAGAAATCACCGGTTCGGCCTGGCCGACGGCATCCTCATCAAGGACAACCATATCGCGGCAGCGGGCAGCATAAATGAATCTGTGCGCCGCGCGCGCGAAAACGCTCCCCATACTCTTCGCATAGAAATCGAAGTGGAAAACCTCGGTCAGCTGAATGAGGCCATCGCCGCCGGGGCGGACATAGTTCTTCTCGACAATTTTACTCTCGATAAACTCAAACAGGCCGTGGCGATTGGCAAAGGCCGCGTCCTTCTGGAAGCTTCCGGGGGCGTAAACCTCCAAACCGTGCGCGCCATCGCCGAAACCGGCGTCGATTTCGTGAGCTGCGGCGCCCTCACCCACTCCGCCAGGGCCATTGATTTGACCATGGAATTTTCGTAGCCCACCTCGGCCAAAGATGAAACCGTTTACCGCTGAGACTCAAATGTTAGTTTATGCCTGGAACGGTCCCTGAATCGGAAGCAAGCTGATGGACGCTGTCTTTGGATGGCTTGCCGAGTTTGACCAGGGCGCGAAACTATGCCGTGGGATCGGGAAATTCCCAAAAATGCCACCTTAAGATTTCGTTGGTGGCCCGGTTGATGCCTTGCTCTAATGTGAATCGCCTTCCCAAACACGGGTGGGACTGCTAAAATCTCATTTGCTCAATCCCGTCTCCATCAGTGTCGTTTTTCGCTACAAGCTGCGCTCTTTTCGCTAACCGGGCAGCGGATCAAAACGGACGTGATATGGACCATGTTCAAGTAGCCGGCAGTCGGTTCAGTGGAACAATCCAACCCCGGCCCGGCCCCACAGGTCGGCAACCGCGTCGAAGCCCGGCGCCCGGGAGGCGGCCAGCAGGGCGTGACGGCCGCCCTGGTTCGCCGGGCGGCGGCGCGGGCAGGTGGCGGCGCAGCGGGCCGGTGCGGTCCGGCCGGGAGCCTGCGCGCCTGGGTGGAGGAGGTCCTCGGGAACTAGCCGGACTAGGGATGCGCCCGCGCCGCGCCGCCGGGAAGCTGTGATCAGCGGTCGCTCCAGCGACCAGGTGACCGGCGCCTGCTTGGCCTGTACGCCAGGACGCCCGGCATGCGCAAGGAGGGCAGTCTCTTCCCGACCCAGCAGGGAATCCCGCTGGCCAAGGACGCATGGATGATGGGCATCGGGCTCGGCCTGGTCATCGACGACCTCACCGGTCGCCCGGCCCGAAGGACTAGGGCCTGACGGCGGGGCAGCACCAGGGTCAGCGCCGGCCGCGAAACCGGGATAGGCTGGTGTTCGGCTCGTTGACTGCGGGGAACCGCGGATCTAGGCTGGAACGGTCTTCTGCCGATTGGTCGTGATGTGGTGCCCAATCGCGTCGCCCTGGGGGTCGGTGGACTCGAAGCCGATCCGGGCGATCATATCTGCGGGGTGATCTCCGGTGAGGAGGAACGGGATCAGATCCTGATCCCGTTCCTCCAGCGGCCTGGCGTCGGG